>NZ_BBOX01000167.1 GCF_001553455.1 Streptomyces hygroscopicus subsp. hygroscopicus | reverse complement strand
CCCGCCGCGTGAGCGCCCGCCGGGTGAGCGTCCGCCGGGTGAGCGCCCGCCGGGTGAGCGCCCGCCGGGTGAGCGCCCGCCCGCGTGAGCAGGGCCCACGCGGGCGGGGCCCATACGGGCGGGGACGCATGACCTCGAGCCCGCGCCCCGAGCCCGCGCCCGTCCGGACCACGCCACGCGGACGCGACCCGCGAACGCGACCCGCCACGAGACATCGGCGACCGGACGGGGGCGTCAATCGGCCGCGAACGCCAGGCGGCCGATCTCGGCCCGGGCACGCCAGGCGGCCGACCCATGGACACCGGGCAATCGGCCCGCCGACACCAGACAACCAGCCCACGGGCACCGGGCGGGGCCGGCCCGCGGACGTCGGCACCCGCCCGGACGCGGTGGGCGCGGAGCGGTCAGGCCCGCGAGCGCGCCTTGAAGGCGGCCTTGCGCGCCTCCTTGGCCGCCTTTTTGTCCGGATGCAGCCGCCCCATCGCCTCCAGCACCTCCGCCGTCGCCGGGTGGTCCACCCGCCAGGCCGAGTCGAAGAAGCTCCCGGACTGGTCGACCAGCCCCCGCACCAGATCCCGCAGCTCCGCCGAGTCGCCCTCGGTGGCGAGCTGGGCCGCGAGGGTGTCCACGGTCAGCCAGAAGACCATCTCCTCCGACGGCTCCGGAACCCCCGTCGCCCCGTGCTCGGCCAGCCAGACCCGGGCCAGCCCGCCCAGGTGCCGGTCGTCGAGCACCTCGCGCAGCGCGGGCTCGGCCGCGGTCCCGACCAGCGAGAGCGTCTGCTGGCAGGTGAGGCGGCGCAGCGGCGCGCTCTCGTCGTCGCCGCGGGCGGCGGCCAGCAGCTCCCGGGCCGCTTCCTCGGGCGTACGGCGGGCCAGCCACTGCTCGGCCTCCGCCTGCGCGGCGGGCTCGGGGTGGCCGGGGAGGGCGTCCAGCAGGATGTCGGCGCCCTTGTCGGCCAGGTCGCCGACGGCCGGGGCGTCGATGCCCGCCTCGGCCATCCGGGACCGTACGGCGTAGACGCCGAGCGGGGTGAGCCGGACCATGCCGTAGCGGGAGACGTCCTCGTCCTCCAGCTCCTCGACCGGCTCGGCCTCGTGGATCCGGCCCTCGCCGTCCACCTCCTCGATCAGCGCCTCGTCCACCGGCTGGTAGTCGATGAGACCGGTCGGGGCGAGCAGCCGGAACTGGTCGTCCAGCCGCACCATCGCCTCGGAGATCTCTTCGAGGACGTCGTCGGTGGGCTCGTCCATGTCCTCGGGGACGATCATGGAGGCGGCCAGCGCGGGCAGCGGTACGGAGGCCGCGGCGGCCTCCTCGTCCAGGGCGGTCAGCAGATAGAGGTTGCCCAGTACCCCGTCGAGGAACTCGGCCTCCTCCTCCGGGTTCCAGTCGAGGGCGTCGAGGTCGAGTTCACCGTCCTCGCTGAGCTGGTCGGCGATGTCGGCCAGGTCGGGGGCGGCGGCGTCGGCCAGCACTGTCTCGAAACCGTCGAGCCAGAGGTCCAGGATGTCGCGGGGGCCGCCCTCGGTGATCAGTCGCAGCTCCTCGCCGCTGGTCGCGACGGCGGAGAACTCGCCCCCGGCCGCCGCCCCACCGGTCGCCCGGAAACCGTCGTCCCCGGCCGGGGACGACGCCTCGGGCGGCAAGGACTCCCCGGGCCTGTCCCCAGGCCGGGAGGGCACCTCGGCTCCCGTAGCCGCCTCGGCCCCCGAGGACCCCCCGGCCCCCGCAGCCGCCTCGGCCCCCGAGGACCCAGAGGACCCCGGGGCCCCAGAGGACCCCTCGGCCCCCAAAGACCCCTCCGCCTCCGAAGACTCCCCGGGCTCGCGGATCTCGACCAGCCCGATGTCCACGGCCAGCTGCCACGCCTGCGCGGCGTACACCGGTCCGTCCTCGTCCGCCGCGAGTCCCAGCAGCTCGACCGCCGCCCGCAGCTCGCCCTCCGGCAGCGCCCCGCCCGGCGCCACCGGCTTCCCCGGCTCGGCCCAGCGGGCGAGCCGGACCGCGCGGGAGAGCAGCGGTGCGGCGAGTGCGTCCCGCGCGAGTTCCGCGTCGCTGCGGAGCCGCACGGGCGGCATGGTGGGGCGCTCTTCTGGCATGGGCGGACGTCACTCCTCGGGGCGCCGGTGTCGCGGCGCGCGTAGGGGGCGGTCGGGATAGGGGAACGTGGGGGCACGGCTGCGCGGATGTACCGGCACGGGTGCGCAGGCGCGGCCCGGACCCCAGCGTAGACGGAACGGGACGGCACTTTCGTCCCGATGTGGCCCCGCGTCACGGCAAGTGGTGAATTCGGCCAGCGGGGCGAGGGAACCGGCCGGGCGGAAGGACGGGTGCCGGACCCGGGTTCACGCTCCCGTCCCGCTCCGGCCATGCGCCGGTCACCGGCCCTCCCTTGACAACTTCTCCGGCGAGGACAGAGATTGACGCGCGTAGAGGCCACCTCCCCGCCCGTTCACTCCTTTCCGGAGGCCACCACCATGTCCCCTCGCGCCCCGCGCGGACCCATCGCCGTCACCGCCGTCGTCGCCTCCGCCCTCGCGGCCGGGCTGCTGGCCGTGCCCTCGTCGGCCTCCGCCGCCGACATCCGCGTCCATGACATCCAGGGCGACACCCGGGTATCCCCGCTCGCCGGACAGCAGGTGACCGACGTGCCCGGCACGGTCACGGCGATACGTGCCTTCGGCTCGTCGCGCGGCTTCTGGATCCAGGACACCGAGCCCGACGACGACCCGGCCACCAGCGAAGCGATCTTCGTCTTCACCGGGTCGACCACGCCCTCGGTCGCCGTGGGCGACTCGGTGCTGGTCTCCGGGACGGTGTCGGAGTACTACCCGGGCGGCAAGGACGCCGGTCTGCAGTCGCTCACCGAGCTGTCCAAGGCGACCTGGACCGTCCGGTCCTCGGGCAACGCGCTGCCCGCCGCGTACCGGCTCAACCCCTCCACCATCCCCGGCCGTTACGCCCCGGACGCCGGCGGCGGCTCCATCGAGGGGCTGCGGCTGCGGCCGCGCTCGTACGCCCTGGACCGCTACGAGTCGCTGGAGGGCATGCGGGTCTCGGTCGAGGACGCGCCCGTGGTCGGCGCGACCAACACCCACAAGGAGCTGTGGGTGACCGCCGAGCCCCACCATCAGCGGACCGCACGCGGCGGCGCCCTCTACGGCTCGTACCGCGACCCGAACCCGGGCCGGGTGAAGGTGGTCTCCCTCCTCCCCTACGCCGAGCACCCCTTCCCGGTCGCGGACGTCGGCGACGCGCTGACCGGCACCACGGCCGGACCGCTGGACTACGACAACTTCGGCGGCTACACGATCGCCGCCACCGCGCTGGGCGAGCCGGCCGGCCACGGCCCCGAGCGGGAGACCACCCGCGAGCAGAAGGCGGACGAACTCTCCATCGCCACCTACAACGTGGAGAACCTCTCTCCCAAGACCGCCCGGTCGAAGTTCGACCGGCTGGCCGCCGGGCTGGTGGAGCACCTGGCCTCCCCGGACATCGTCGCGCTGGAGGAGGTGCAGGACGACAACGGCCCGACCGACGACGGGGTGGTGAGCGCCGGTGTCACGCTGAAGAAGCTCACCGACGCGATCAAGGCGGCGGGCGGCCCCTCGTACGAGTGGCGCCAGATCGATCCGGTGAACGACCAGGACGGCGGGCAGCCGGGTGGCAACATCCGCGTCGCGTTCCTCTACAACCCGGAGCGGGTCTCCTTCACCGACATCCCGGGCGGCAACTCCACCACCCCGGTGACGGTCGAGCGGCAGGGCGGCAAGGCCACGCTGTCGGCCTCCCCGGGCCGTATCGACCCGGCGAACGGCGTCTGGAAGGACAGCCGCAAGCCGCTGGTCGGGCAGTTCTCCTTCCGGGGCCGCCCGGTGTTCGTGGTCGCGAACCACTTCAACTCCAAGGGCGGCGACCAGGGCCTGGACAGCCGCTTCCAGCCCCCGGCCCGCTCCTCGGAGACCCAGCGCACCGGCCAGGCCGCGGCCGTCAACACCTTCGTCAAGGAGCTGCTGAACGCCGACCCGAAGGCGGCGGTGGTCGTCGCGGGCGACCTCAACGACTACCAGTTCTCGCCCGCGCTGGCCGAGCTGACCAAGGGCGGTGTGCTGACGGATCTGGTGACCCGGCTGCCGAAGGACGAGCGCTACGGCTACGTCTACAACGGCAATTCACAGGTGCTGGACCACATCCTCACCAGCCGCGCGCTGAGCCGCCGCGCCGACTACGACATCGTCCACCTCAACGCCGAGTTCGCGGACCAGTCCAGCGACCACGACCCGCAGGTGGTGCGGGTGCGCCCCTGAGCGGCGCCTTCCGGGGTGCGGGGGCCCTTGCCCCCGCACCCTCGCAGGCCCGTTGTACCGCTGGGAGGTGCCCCCTGGCGGAACGGGTGGGCACCACACCACCCACCGGCCCGCACCCGGCGGCGAAACCCAGCGCGCCGACCTCAGTTGTGGCTGTGCAGCGCCTCGTTCAGACCGCCCCAGGAACCGGTGCGGGGCAGCGCCTCGACGGTGCCGGTGACCGAGTTGCGGCGGAAGAGGAGGTTGGTGACGCCGGACAGCTCCAGGGCCTTGGCGATCTTGCCGTCCGGAAGGGTGACGCGGGTGCCCGCCGTCACGTACAGCCCCGCCTCGACGATGCAGTCGTCGCCGAGCGAGATGCCCAGGCCCGCCTCGGCGCCGAGCAGGCAGCGCTCACCGATGGTGATGGTCTGCTTGCCGCCGCCGGAGAGGGTGCCCATGATCGAGGCGCCGCCGCCGATGTCGGAGCCGTCGCCGACCACGACACCCGCGCTGATCCGGCCCTCGACCATGGAGGTGCCGAGCGTCCCGGCGTTGAAGTTGACGAAACCCTCGTGCATGACGGTGGTGCCCGGGGCGAGGTGTGCGCCGAGCCGCACCCGGTCGGCGTCGCCGATGCGGACGCCGGAGGGGACGACGTAGTCGGTCATCCGCGGGAACTTGTCGACACTGGTCACCGTCAGCTGAAGCCCCTCGGCGCGGGCGGCGAGCCGGGCCCGCTCCACCTGGTCGGCGGCGACGGGGCCGAGCGAGGTCCAGGCGACGTTGGCCAGCAGGCCGAACTGGCCGTCCAGGCTCAGGCCGTGCGGCTTGACCAGCCGGTGGCTGAGCAGGTGCAGCCGCAGATAGACGTCGTGCGCGTCGAGCGGCTTTTCCTCGAGCGATGCGATGACCGTGCGGACGGCGACGACCTCGACGCCGCGCCGGGGGTCCGGTCCGACCGCCTTGAGGGCGTTCTCGCCCAACAGCTGCGCGGTGCGTTCGGCGTCCAGCCGTTCGGTCCCGGCCGGACCGGGCTCGTCGGTCAGCTCGGGGGCCGGGAACCAGGTGTCGAGAACGGTGCCGTCCTCGGTGAGGGTGGCGAGACCGGCGGCGACGGCGCCGGTGCGGGTGGTGGGTGCATCGGTCATGGTCAGAACGCTAACCTCAGGCGGCCCCGGGAGGCGAACCGGTCTCAGCGGCCGGCACCGCCCCGTCGCGTCAGCCGGTCACCCGCTCGAACGCCGCCCGCACCGCGGCCCGGTCGAACGGCCGCCCCGTCAGCAGCAACTGGAGCAGCAGCCCGTCGAAGAGCGCCACCACCCCCCGCGCGGCCGACAGGTCGCCGGTGCGGCGGACCAGCAGGGCGGCCGTGTCATCGAGGTACGCGGCGACGATCGGGCGCACCGGGGCGCGCCGCAGGGCGGTGACGTACAGCTCGTACTCCAGCTCGAGCCGCTTCCGGTCCCCCTCCAGCAGCCGTTCCACCAGCGCGGTCATGGCCTCCGCGAGCGGCACTTCGGCGGCGGTGTCACGCTCCCAGCGCTCCATGTCGGCCACCCACTCGGCGCTGACCTGCTCCAGGGCGGCGACCAGCAGATCGTCGAGGGTCGCGAAGTGGTACGTGGTGGACCCCAGCGGCACATCCGCCGCGGCGGCCACGGCCCGGTGGCTGAGCGCCCCGATCCCGCGCTCCCCGACCACCGTGATCGCGGCGTCGATGAGCCGCTGCCGCCGCTCGGGGTCGTAGCGGCGGGGCATCAGTGGGCGCCGTTCAGATTGAGCACCACCACTCCGGCGATGACCAGCAGGACCCCGATCACCTTGGCGGCGGTCAGCGCCTCGCCCAGGAAGACCATGCCGACGGCGGCGATGACGGCGGTCCCGGCTCCGGACCATATGGCGTACGCGGTGCTGACGGAGATGGACTTGAGCGTGTGCGCGAGCAGCACGAAGGACAGCAGATAGCCCGCGCCGGTGGCCAGCGACGGCCAGAGTCTGCTGAACCCTTCGCTGTACTTCATCGAGGTGGTCGCCAGGATCTCGGCCAGGATGGCTCCGGAAAGCGTCACATATGCCATGCGTACGAGCGTACACAGCGTTGCGTACGGCCGTACACAACACCGGGGCCCGGATAGGCGAACGGCCCCCGCGCCGCGCGGGGGCCGTTCCCGGAACCAGGTGCCGTCAGACGTTGAAGCCGAGCGCGCGCAGCTGCTCACGCCCATCGTCGGTGATCTTGTCCGGGCCCCACGGCGGCATCCAGACCCAGTTGATCCGCAGCTCGTTGACGATACCGTCGGTCGCGGACTTGGCCTGGTCCTCGATGACATCGGTCAGCGGACAGGCCGCCGAGGTGAGCGTCATGTCGATGGTGGCGATATTGCCGTCGTCGACATGGATGCCGTAGACCAGTCCGAGGTTGACCACATCGATGCCCAGCTCGGGGTCCACGACGTCGTACAGGGCCTCGCGGACCTCTTCCTCACTGGCGGGCTTGGTGGTGGTCTCCACGTTCTCACTCATGCGGTCTTCCCTCCGGCGGTCTCGCCCAGTGCCTGCGCGGTGGCGTCCTTCCACGCCATCCAGCTCAACAGGGCGCATTTCACACGGGCCGGGTACTTGGAGACACCGGCGAACGCGATCGCGTCCTCCAGCACCTCCTCCATGGCGTCGTCCGGCTCGGCCCGGCCCTTGGACTGCATCAGCTCCAGGAAGGTCTCCTGGATCTTGCGGGCCTCGGCCAGCTCCTTGCCGACCAGCAACTCATTGAGCACGGAGGCGCTGGCCTGGCTGATCGAACAGCCCTGGCCCTCGTAGCTCACGTCCTCGATGGTGTCGCCGTCGAGCCGCACCCGGAGCGTGATCTCGTCACCGCAGGTCGGATTGACATGGTGTACCTCCGCGTCCCCGTCCCGCAGCCCCCTTCCGTGGGGGTTCTTGTAGTGGTCCAGGATCACGTCCTGGTACATCGAATCCAGCTTCACGCGGCACGCCCCTACCCGAAGAAGTTCCGTACGTGCTCCAGGCCCTCCACCAAGGCGTCCACCTCGGCCGGAGTGGAGTACAGATAGAACGACGCCCGGGTGGTCGCCGGAATTCCGTAGCGCAGGCAGACCGGACGGGCGCAGTGGTGGCCGACCCGGACCGCGATGCCCTGCTCGTCGAGCACCTGGCCCACGTCGTGGGGGTGGATGTCGCCGAGCGTGAAGGAGATCGTGGCACCGCGCTCCTCGGCCGTGGTGGGGCCGATGACGCGCAGTCCGGGCACCTCCAGGAGCCTGCCGACCGCATAGTGGGTGAGGGCGTGCTCATGGCGGGCGATGTTGTCCATGCCGATCGAGGAGAGGTAGTCCACGGCCGCGCCGAGGCCGACGGCCTGGGCGATCGGGGGCGTACCGGCCTCGAACTTGTGCGGCGCCGGGGCATAGGTGGACGAGTGCATCGAGACGGTCTCGATCATCTCGCCGCCGCCGAGGAACGGAGGCAGGTCCTCCAGCAGCTCCTGGCGGCCCCACAGCACCCCGATGCCGGTCGGACCGCACATCTTGTGGCCGGTGAAGGCCACGAAGTCGGCCTGGAGCGCCTGCACGTCCAGCGCCATGTGCGGAGCGGCCTGGGAGGCGTCGATCACCACCAGGGCGCCGACGTCCTGGGCGCGGCGGACGATCGCCTCGACCGGGTTGACCGTGCCGAGGATGTTGGAGACCAGCACGAACGAGACGACCTTGGTCTTCTCGGTGATGACCTGCTCTATCTCCGACAGGTCGAGCCGGCCGTCCTCGGTGAGGCCGAACCACTTCAGCTTCGCGCCGGTGCGCTGCGAGAGCAGCTGCCACGGAACGATGTTGGAGTGGTGCTCCATCTCGGTGATGACGATCTCGGTGTCCCGGTCCACCCGGTAGGGCTCATCGGCCCAGCCGAGCATGTTGGCGACCAGGTTCAGCGACTCCGACGCGTTCTTGGTGAAGATCACCTCGTCGCGGCTGGGAGCGTTGATGAAGGCGGCGACCTTGTCGCGGGCGCCCTCGTACAGCGCCGTGGCCTCCTCGGCGAGCACATGGACGCCGCGGTGCACATTGGCGTTGGAGCGCTCGTAGTAGTCGTTCAGCACGTCCAGCACCTGGCGCGGCTTCTGCGAGGTCGCCGCGTTGTCCAGGTAGACGAGCTTCTTGTCGTCGTGGACGACACGATCCAGGATCGGGAAGTCCTTGCGGATCGCCTCGGTGTCGAGGAGGCCCGGCAGCTGTGTCACTCGGATGCGCCTCCCTTCACGTACGCCTCGTAGCCCTCTTCCTCGAGCTTGTCGGCCAGCTCCGGGCCGCCGGACTCGGCGATCCGGCCCGCCGCGAACACGTGGACGTGGTCGGGCTTGATGTAGCGCAGGATGCGGGTGTAGTGGGTGATCAGCAGGGTGCCCACCTGACCCGACTCACGGACGCGGTTGACGCCCTCGGAGACCACCCGCAGCGCGTCGACGTCGAGGCCGGAGTCGGTCTCGTCGAGGATCGCGATGGCCGGCTTCAGCAGCTCCAGCTGGAGGATCTCGTGGCGCTTCTTCTCACCGCCGGAGAAGCCCTCGTTCACGTTCCGCTCGGCGAAGGACGGGTCGATCTGGAGGCGCTCCATGGCCTCCTTGACCTCCTTCACCCAGGTGCGCAGCTTGGGCGCCTCGCCGCGGATCGCGGTGGCGGAGGTGCGCAGGAAGTTGGAGACGGAGACGCCGGGCACCTCGACCGGGTACTGCATGGCGAGGAAGACACCGGCGCGGGCGCGCTCGTCGACGGACATCGCGAGCACGTCCTCGCCGTCCAGCGTCACGGTGCCGCCGGTGACCGTGTACTTCGGGTGACCGGCGAGCGAGTAGGCCAGGGTGGACTTGCCGGAGCCGTTGGGGCCCATGATGGCGTGCGTCTCGCCCTGCTTCACGGTCAGGTCGACACCGCGCAGGATCTCGCGGGGGCCGCCTTCGGCGTCGACGGAAACGTGCAGGTCGTGGATCTCAAGCGTGGCCATGGGTGCCTCAGGACTCCTGGGTGACGGAGACGAGCACATCGTCCCCTTCGATCTTTACGGGGTATACGGGGACCGGACGCGTCGCGGGGAGGCCGGACGGCTTGCCGGTGCGCAGGTCGAAGCTGGAGCCGTGCAGCCAGCACTCGATCTGGCAGTCCTCCACCTCGCCCTCGGACAGCGAGACGTTCGCGTGCGAACAGATGTCGCTGACCGCGAACACCTCGCCCTCGGTGCGCACGAGGGCCACGGGCACGCCCTCGAGCTCGACCCGTTTGGGGGTGTCTTCCTCGAGTTCGTCCAGCGCACAGGCGCGTACGAAGGTGTTGGTCATCCTACGGACGCCTCCAGCTCGGCCTCGATCTTGGCGATGAGCCGCTCCTCCAGGTCGGGGATCCCGATCTGCTGGACGAGCTCGGCGAAGAAGCCGCGGACCACCAGACGGCGGGCCTCGTCGGCCGGGATACCGCGGGCCATCAGGTAGAACAGCTGCTCGTCCTCGAAGCGGCCGGTCGCGCTGGCGTGACCGGCGCCGACGATCTCGCCGGTCTCGATCTCCAGGTTCGGCACCGAGTCGACACGGGCGCCGTCGGTGAGGACCAGGTTGCGGTTGAGCTCGTAGGTGTCGGTGCCCTCCGCGGCGGCCCGGATCAGCACGTCGCCGATCCACACCGCGTGCGCCTCCTTGCCCTGCAGCGCGCCCTTGTAGGCCACGTTGCTGCGGCAGTGCGGGGTGTCGTGGTCGATGAAGAGCCGGTGCTCCTGGTGCTGGCCGTTGTCGGTGAAGTACACGCCGTACAGCTCGGCCTCGCCGCCCGGGGCGCCGTAGACGACCCGCGGGTGGAGCCGCACCAGATCGCCGCCGAAGGTGACGACCACGGACTTGAAGGTCGCGTCCCGGCCGACCAGCGCGGTGTGCTGGCCGGCGTGCACCGCGGTGTCGTCCCAGTCCTGGACGGAGACCACGGTGAGCTTGGCGCCGTCGCCGATCAGGTACTCGACATTGGCGGCGAGCGTGGCGTCACCGGTGTGGTCGATGACCACGACCGCCTCGGCGAAGGCCCCGACCTCGACCACCTGGTGGCCGAAGGCGGTGCCGCCCTCGCCGCGCACGGAGATCCGCACCGGCTCGGTGAGCACCGTCTCCTTGGGCACCGAGACGACCGACGCCTTCTCGAAGGAGCTGTACGCCTGGGCCGCCACCCGGTCCACCGGCTTGCCGGCCCTCCCCAGGCGCGCGTCGTCTCGGCCCACGGTCTCGACCGTGACGCCCTCGGGGGCGGTCACCTCGACCTTGACGCCGCCGTCGGCGACAGCCGTGCCGTCATGAAGACCGCGCAGCCGCTCCAGCGGGGTGAACCGCCAGTCCTCCTCGCGGCCGTGGGGCACCGGGAAGTCGGCCACGTCGTACGACGCGGGCGCGCTCACCCGGGCATCGGTGGGCTGGCCCACCTGGATGACGCCGTCCGTGGTGGATCCGGCCGGGATGGTTTCAGCCATGGCTGTCGTACTGCTCGCTTTCTCTGTGTTCGCTCGCCTCCGGGCGCTCTGGCCCGCTGCCGACGTTCCTCGACACCGCGCTCCCTCGTTCCTCGGTCGCTTGGTCTCGTCTCTTTCGGCAGCGGCGCGCCCTTCGGCTCGCTCACCGGGCTTGGCATGGTGCCCGGCGGGGACGGCGTCCCCGCCGGGGCGGGAAGGGCGTGGTGGCATCAGCCGACCGCGCCCTCCATCTGCAGCTCGATCAGCCGGTTGAGCTCCAGCGCGTACTCCATGGGCAGCTCACGCGCGATCGGCTCGACGAACCCGCGCACGATCATCGCCATGGCCTCGTCCTCGGACAGACCGCGGCTCATGAGGTAGAAGAGCTGGTCGTCGCTGACCTTGGAGACGGTCGCCTCATGGCCCATGGAGACGTCGTCCTCGCGGACGTCCACGTACGGGTAGGTGTCCGACCGCGAGACCGTGTCGACCAGCAGGGCGTCGCACAGCACGTTGGACTTGGAGCCCTCGGCGCCCTCGCCGATCTCGATCAGACCGCGGTAGGAGGTGCGGCCGCCGCCGCGCGCCACCGACTTGGACACGATGTTCGACGAGGTGTGGGGCGCCATGTGCACCATCTTGGCGCCGGCGTCCTGGTGCTGGCCCTCGCCCGCGAAGGCGATGGACAGGGTCTCGCCCTTGGCGTGCTCGCCCATCAGGTAGACGGCGGGGTACTTCATGGTCACCTTGGAGCCGATGTTGCCGTCGACCCACTCCATGGTCGCGCCCTCGTAGGCCACGGCGCGCTTGGTGACCAGGTTGTAGACGTTGTTCGACCAGTTCTGGATGGTCGTGTAGCGGCAGCGGGCGCCCTTCTTGACGATGATCTCGACGACCGCGGAGTGCAGCGAGTCCGACTTGTAGATCGGCGCGGTGCAGCCCTCGACGTAGTGGACGTACGCGTCCTCGTCGACGATGATCAGCGTCCGCTCGAACTGGCCCATGTTCTCGGTGTTGATCCGGAAGTACGCCTGGAGCGGGATCTCCACGTGCACGCCCTTCGGCACGTAGATGAACGAGCCGCCGGACCAGACCGCCGTGTTCAGCGAGGCGAACTTGTTGTCGCCCGCGGGGATCACGGAGCCGAAGTACTCCTTGAAGAGCTCCGGGTGCTCCCGCAGACCGGTGTCGGTGTCGAGGAAGATGACGCCCTGCTCCTCGAGGTCCTCACGGATCTTGTGGTAGACGACCTCGGACTCGTACTGGGCGGCGACACCGGCGACCAGCCGCTGCTTCTCGGCCTCCGGGATGCCCAGCTTGTCGTAGGTGTTCTTGATGTCCTCGGGCAGCTCCTCCCAGGAGGCGGCCTGCTGCTCGGTGGAGCGGACGAAGTACTTGATGTTGTCGAAGTCGATACCCGACAGGTCCGAGCCCCAGGTGGGCATGGGCTTCTTGTCGAAGAGCCGCAGGCCCTTGAGGCGGAGCTTGAGCATCCACTCCGGCTCGGACTTCTTCGCCGAGATGTCGCGTACGACCTCCTCGGAGAGGCCGCGCTTGGCCGAGGCACCGGCCACGTCGGAGTCGGCCCAGCCGTACTCGTAGTTGCCCAGACCCTCGAGCTCGGGGTGAGCGGTCTCCGTGGGGAGAGTCATGCGGAATTCCTCCCGGCCGTGCTGGCAGATGCGGTGGTGGTCCTGGTGATGCGGGGGTGGGTCTTCTCGACCTTGCCGGTCTTCGGAATGAACGTCGTGCACACTCCGTCGCCATGGGCGATGGTGGCCAGACGCTGCACATGGGTTCCGAGCAGCTGGGAGAAGACCTCGGTCTCCGCCTCACACAGCTGCGGATAGCGCTCGGCTGCGTGGGCGACCGGGCAGTGGTGCTGGCAGAGCTGTTCGCCGACCGGCGCGCTGCGCGCCGTAGCAGCGTACCCGTCCGCGGACAGGGCGTCCGCGAGGGCCTCGGTGCGCCGGCCCGGGGCGGCGGCCTCGACGGCGCCGCGGTACCCCTGCGCCTGGGCGGCGAGCCTGGCGCGGGCGAACGCGGCGACCGCGGCCCGGCCCGCCTCGCCGCCTCCGGCGCTCTGCTCGATCCACCGCAGGGCGTCGACGGCGAGCTGGTCGTAAGCCTGGTCGAAGGCGTCGCGACCGCAGTCGGTCAGCGCGAAGACCTTGGCCGGGCGGCCGCGCCCCCGCGCCCCGTACACCCTCTTCTCGCGGGGCTCGACGACGCCGTCGGCGACGAGGGTGTCCAGGTGGCGGCGGACGGCCGCCTGGGTCAGCTCCAGCCGTACGGCGAGTTCCGCCGCGGTGGAGGGACCGTGGTCGAGGATCGAGCGCGCCACCCGGTTGCGCGTGCCGCGCTGCTGCTCTTCCGGCGCGGAAGCGGGCACGCCGGTCCGCGCGGCCGTCTCGGCCGCGCGTTCCTTCGGAGCGTCGCTCGCGTATTTCACAACGCCATTGTTGCGTAATTCCCCGGTGGGGCACAAGCGAGCGGATCGCCGCTTCCGGTGGGGTACGTCACTTAGGCGTGCCTAAGTCCGCGGCGCTCCCGGGCCGTAAGTCCACCTGCGAGGACACGTCCCGGGCCACCGGCGGGCGCCGCGGCTTCCGGCCCTGCCGCCCACGGCGGACCCGGCGATTCGTAGACTGCCGGACATGCGAGAAGAGCCCGCGGTCGACATCGTCGGCCTGGTCAAGCGGTACGGCCCGAAGACCGCGGTCGACGGGCTCGACCTGTCCGTGGACCGGGGCACCGTGACCGCCGTGCTCGGCCCCAACGGAGCCGGCAAGACCACCACCGTCGAGACCTGTGAGGGGTACCGCCGCCCCGACGCCGGCACGGTCCGGATATTCGGACTCGACCCGGTCGCGGACGCCCCGGCGCTGCGGCCGCGGGTCGGGGTGATGCTCCAGTCCGGAGGCGTTTATTCCGGCGCGCGGGCAGAAGAGATGCTGCGCCACACCGCCTCCCTGCACGCGCATCCGGTGGACGTCGGTCTGCTGATCGAGCGGCTCGGCCTCGGCTCCTGCGGCCGGACCAGCTACCGGCGGCTCTCCGGGGGGCAGCAGCAGCGGCTCGCGCTCGCCATGGCCGTCGTCGGCCGCCCCGAGCTGGTCTTCCTCGACGAGCCGACCGCCGGACTCGACCCGCAGGCCCGCCGCGCCACCTGGGACCTGGTCCGCGACCTGCGGGGCGACGGGGTCACCGTGGTGCTCACCACGCACTACATGGACGAGGCCGAGCAGCTCGCCGACGATGTGGCGATCATCGACGGCGGCAAGGTGATCGCCCAGGGCAGCCCCGAGGAGCTGTGCCGCGGCGGCGCCGAGAACACCCTGCGCTTCACCGGCCGTCCCGCACTCGACCTGGCCTCGCTCCTCAAGGCGCTGCCCGCCGACTCCACGGCCGCCGAGCTGACGCCCGGCTCGTACCGCGTCACCGGCAAGGTCAACCCCCAGCTGCTGGCCACCGTCACCTCCTGGTGCGCGCAGAACGGGGTGATGCCGGACCGGATCTCGGTCGAGCGGCACACCCTCGAAGACGTCTTTCTGGAGCTCACCGGTAAGGAGCTGCGCGCATGACCGCCACGGGCACCTTCCTCCCCAAGCCGGGGGCGGCCCCGCTCCCGCGGATGATCCGCGCGCAGGCCGCGCTGGAGACCCGGATGCTGCTGCGCAACGGCGAGCAGCTGCTGCTGACCGTCGTCATCCCGTCCCTGCTGCTGGTGCTGTTCAGCACCGTGGACATCGTCGACACCGGCGCGGACGGCCGCGCGGTGGACTTCCTCGCGCCCGGCGTGCTGGCGCTGGCCGTGCTGTCCACGGCGTTCACCGGCCAGGCCATCGCCACCGGTTTCGAGCGGCGCTACGGGGTGCTCAAGCGGCTCGCCGTCTCCCCGCTGCCGCGGTGGGGCCTGATGACCGCCAAGACCTGTGCGGTACTGGTCACCGAGGTCCTGCAGATCGCGCTGCTGACCGCGATCGCGCTGGCGCTCGGCTGGTCACCGCACGGCGACCCGCTCTCCGTCGCGCTGCTGCTGATCCTCGGCACGGCGGCGTTCTCCGGCCTCGGCCTGCTGATGGCGGGCACCCTGAAGGCCGAGGCGACCCTGGCCGCCGCCAATCTGGTCTTCCTGCTGCTGCTCGTGGCCGGCGGGGTGATCGTGTCGCTGGACAAGTTCCCCGGCGGCGTGCGGGGCGTGCTGGAGCTGCTGCCGATCTCGGCGCTCTCCGGCGGGCTGCGGGACGTCCTCCAGGACGGCGCCGGGGTGCCGTGGCGGGACCTGGCGATCCTGGCGGTGTGGGCGGTGCTGGGGCTGGGCGCGGCGGCCCGGCTGTTCCGCTGGGAGTAGCTCGATAACCCGCCCATGACCTGCGGCTTTACCGAAAGGCAACCCCTCGTGAAAAGCTGCACAAGCGGCAGCCTACGATGGGCCCGTGCCGAATTCGCTGAATCCGCTGGAGCTGATCGCCCGGCGCTGGCAGCCCTCCGCTCGCTTCGTGGAGCGGGCCGCGCTGGCCACCGTGGTGATGGCCGTGGTCATCGTCGTGACCGGTGGCGCGGTGCGCCTCACCGAGTCCGGGCTGGGCTGTGACACCTGGCCGAAGTGCACCTCCGGCAGCCTGACGCCGACCTCCGACATGGGCATCCACGGTGCCATCGAGTTCACCAACCGCATGCTGACGTACGTCCTGTGCGTGTTCGTCGGCGTGCTGATCATCGCCGCGCGGGCCCGCACCCCGGTGCGCCGCTCGCTGACCCGGCTCGGCTGGGCGCAGTTCTGGATCGTGATGGGAAACGCCGTCGTCGGCGGCATCGTGGTCCTCACCGGGCTCAACCCGTACATCGTCAGCTCGCACTTCCTGCTGTCCTCCGCCCTCCTCACGGTCGCGATGGTGGTCTGGCAGCGGGCTCGCGAGGGGGACGGCGAGCCGCGTGACCTCGTCGCCCGTCCGGTGCGCCAGCTGACCTGGCTGCTGGTCGGCGCGACCCTTGCGCTGATCCTGATCGGCACCGTGGTCACCGGGGCCGGACCGCACGCGGGCGACGCCCGGGAGGTGCACCGGATCCCGCTGAACTGGCAGGAGATCACCCAGCTGCACGTGGACTTCGTCTACATCGTGCTGGGCCTCACCGTCGCCCTGTGGTTCACCCTGCGCGCCGTGAAGGCCCCCGCCGCCCAGCGCCGCACCGTCCTGGAGCTCCTCGTCGTGCTGCTGCTGCAGGGCGTGGTCGGGTACGTGCAGTACTTCACCCATCTGCCCGAGGTGATCGTCGGCATCCATATGCTCGGCTCCTGCCTGGTGTGGATCGCGACCCTGCGGGTGCTGCTCGGCCAGCGCGAGCGCGCCGCGCTCCCGGTGGCCGCGCCCGCCGCCGCGGGCGGCCAGGCGTCCGTTCAGCCCGAACCGGCCGCGTCCAGCCGGTAGACCCGGCGCGCGGTCCCGGCCGCGACCAGTCCGGCGATCCGCTGGGCCTCGGCCCGGGTGCAGACCCCCTCGCCGACCCACTCCTCCGCCAGCCGGGCCATGGCCTGGCCGAACAGCCGGGCCGCGGTCACATACAGCTCGGGCAGCGCCCGCGCGCCCGTCGAGAAGAGCAGCTTGCCGAACGGCGCCTCGCCCAGGGTCTCCCCGGGCCGGGGCCCGGCGTCCGCGTAGACATGCGGGAAGGCCGCGGCGAGCCGGGCCGCCCGCCGGTGGTGCGACCGGCCGGGCAGCAGCACCAGATCGGTGCCGAAACCCGCCGTGGCGCGCAGAAAGCCGGTGAGCGACTGCGGATCGGCGCAGTGCAGCTGCACCGGAAGGCCGGTCGCGACGGCGCTCCACAGCAGATGCTGGGCGAGCGCGGGCCCGGGGGCGCGGTCCGGGGCGGGGCGTACGGTGAGCGCGAGCCAGCGGGCGGCGGCGCGCCGCACCTCGCGCGGATCGGGCGGGATCTCGTCGCAGAAGGCGATCCCCATGGCGAAGGCGGTCGCGTGCTGGGCCGCCGCGTACAGCGCCTCGGCGGTGTTGCCGATGAAGGCGTCGACGGTGCCGGAGGTGTCGGCGACCTGCTCGGCCAGCGGCTCCAGGCGGACCACCTCGTGGACCGTGCCGTCGGCGGCCGCGGCCAGTTCCCCGGGGGTGCTGAGGTCGCCCCGGGCGCCGGACTCCAGCAGGAAGGTGCCGATGCCGGCGCCGCGCAGCAGCAGCCGCCCGGCGTGGTAGGCGCCCAGCTCACGGCGGCGGGCCAGATAACTGACGGGCGCGCAGTGGGGCTCCAGGCCCAGCAGCGGGGGGCACCAGCGCCGCACGGCCAGCCCGGTCCAGCTATCGAAGAAGGTGGTGCCGGCCGGGGCCGCGCCCGACCCGGCGGCGGCCGCCAGATGGGTTTCGAACGAGCCCAGTCCCAGCTCGCCGTGGACCGTGCCGTGACTGTGCTGGTCGACCAGCGGCGGCAGGGCGACCGCCCCGGCCGCCGGGCCCGGCCCGTCCCGGGGGGCCGGGCCGGCCGGGGGGCCCAGGGTGTTCGGGGAGTCCGTCGCCTCGTGCATCGCCATCGACGGGCTTAACGGGCGAAAGGGGTGCGAGGTGTCGCCGGACCCGTTCTCAGGCGTCCCGCGAGGCCGGTCCCGGAGGGTTGGCCGTTCCGCCGAGCTGGATGCCCGCCATGCGCGTCCACTCGTACGGACCGGTGCGGACCTTCGCGGCGAGGTCGCCGTCGAAGTCGTCGTGGACGGTCAGCCCGGCGAGCCCGGCGGCGCGCCGCGCGCTCTCCGCGGAGGGGGCGACCAGGACGCCCCATTCGCCGTCGGCGCCGACGAGGGCGATCCGCACGGTGCCGCGGCCGATGTGGGCGATCTGCCCCTCGGCGCCGCCGTGGCTCGTGGCGAAGGCCGTGATCTGGTGGGCGAGCCGGCCGGCCCGCTTCTCGTCCTTGGACGGCTTGGACGGCTTGGCGGGCTTGGCGGAGGCCGCCGGCACGGCGGGCCCGTCGCCCTCGGTCGTCTCCGGCTGGGTGGTGTCTGCCATGCAGCCGATGCTACCCGCCGGTAATCACCGCAGGAAGGGGTCCACGGCCAGCGCCACGAAGAGCAGCGACACATAGGTGATGGACCAGTGGAACAGCCGCATCTCCTTGAGCTTCGCCCCCGTGATCTCGGCCTTGGCCCGCGCCTGGAGCCCGTGCGCCTCCTTCAGCCACAGCCCGCCCAGCACGGCCGCGACCGCCGGGTAGAACCAGCCGGTGTAGCCGAGCGGCCACAGCAGCAGGGAGACGAGGACCATGGCCCAGCTGTAGAGGACGATCTGCCGGGCGACCACCTTGTTGCCCGCGAGGACCGGCAGCATGGGCACGCCCACCCGCTCGTAGTCGTCCTTGACCTTCATCGACAGCGGCCAGTAGTGCGGCGGCGTCCAGAAGAAGATGACGAGGAAGAGGATCAGCGCGGCCCAGGAGACCGAGTCGGTCACCGCCGACCAGCCGATGAAGACGGGCATGCAGCCGGCGATGCCGCCCCACACGATGTTCTGCGAGGTGCGCCGCTTGAGCCACATCGTGTAGACGACGACGTAGAAGACCAGCGCACCGAGCGACAGCATCGCGGACAGCGGGTTGACCAGCACCCAGAACCAGGCCGTCGACCCGACCGTGAGCACGGTGGCGAAGACGAGGCATTCGCGCGGCGAGACCATGCCGGTCACCAGCGGGCGCTGCGCCGTGCGCTCCATCATCGCGTCGATGTCCCGGTCGTAGTACATGTTGAACGCCGCGGCGCCGCCGGCCGACAGATAGCCGCCGACGCAGGTGGCGAGCACCAGCCACAGGTCCGGGACGCCCTCGGCCGCCAGGAACATGACCGGCACCGTCGTCATCAGCAGCAGTTCGATGACGCGCGGCTTGGTCAGCGCCACGAACGCCTTGACACGGGCCCCGAACGGCCGGTGACCGGAGCTCGTTTCGCTCGTCTCGAGCACCCCCGCAGGACGGGATTCGACGGCCGTCACGCACACCCCTGGTGGAAGCAAGAACCAGCAAGCACCGGACACGAGGAGCCGGTAAAGACTTGCGCGTACCACGCCACTCTAGACGCAGCGGATACGCCGCCCGCCGCCGGGGTACCCCGTGTTGAAGGCACCCGGCACGGCAGCCGGCAAGGCACCCGGCGAGGCGCCGGTAAGGCGGCCACGGCCGGGGCGGCAGGGCGGAGGCGATCCGGAACGATACCTTCCGCCGGGCCTCCGACACCGCCCGGACGGGCTCCGGAGGGAATGCGGCAACCCCGGAATTCGTTCCTTATCCCGTTGGGTGGAACTCGAAAAGGCGACCGTTGTTCCAGGGGTAGGCTCGACAACGCCGGTGTACATACGGTCACCGGATTTCGACATTGTGGAGAGGAGCCCTGACTCAGGGTGAGCACCAAGCCGACTACCACAGACCTCGAGTGGACCGATCTGGACCAGCGGGCCGTCGACACGGCCCGGGTCCTGGCCATGGACTCCGTACAGAAGGTCGGTAACGGCCACCCTGGCACGGCCATGAGCCTCGCGCCCGCCGCGTACCTGCTCTTCCAGAAGCTGATGCGGCACGACCCCTCCGACGCCGGCTGGGCGGGCCGTGACCGTTTCGTCCTGTCCCCCGGGCACACCAGCCTCACCCTCTACGTGCAGCTGTACCTGGCGGGCTTCGGGCTGGAGCTCGAGGATCTGCGGTCGTTCCGCACCTGGGGCAGCAAGACCCCGGGCCACCCGGAGTACGGCCACACCACGGGCGTCGAGACCACCACCGGCCCCCTGGGCCAGGGCATCGCCAACGCGGTCGGCATGGCGATGGCCGCCCGCTACGAGCGCGGCCTGTTCGACCCCGAGGCGCCGCAGGGCGCCTCTCCGTTCGACCACACCATCTGGGCCATCGTCTCCGACGGCGACCTGGAGGAGGGCATCTCCGCCGAGGCGTCCTCGCTGGCCGGCCACCAGAAGCTGGGCAACATCGTCGCTCTCTACGACGACAACCACATCTCGATCGAGGGCGACACCGCCACCGCGCTCTCCGAGGACGTCCTGGCGCGCTACGAGGCGTACGGCTGGCACGTCCAGCGCATCGAGCAGGCCGAGAACGGCGACTTCGACGTCCACGCGCTGTACGCGGCGCTCAAGGCGGCGCAGGCCGAGACCGAGCGCCCCTCGATCATCGCCGCCCGTACGATCATCGCCTGGCCCGCCCCGAACGCGCAGAACACCGAGGCGTCGCACGGCTCGGCGCTCGGCGCCGACGAGGTCGCCGCCACCAAGCGCGTCCTCGGCTTCGACCCCGAGCAGCACTTCGCGGTCGAGCCGGACGTCATCAACCACACCCGCGGCCTGGTCGAGCGCGGCCGGCAGGCGCACGCCGCCTGGGACAAGCGGCTCCAGGAGTGGCGGAACAACAACGCCGAGCGGGCCGCCCTGTTCGACCGGATCACCAAGGGCGAGCTGCCCGAGGGCTGGGAGAGCGCGCTGCCGGTCTTCGAGCCGGGCAAGGACGTCGCCACCCGCAAGGCGTCCGGCCAGGTGCTCAAGGCGCTCGGCGGGGTGCTCCCCGAGCTGTGGGGCGGCTCCGCCGACCTCGCGGGCTCCAACAACACCACGATCGACGCGTCCTCGTCCTTCCTCCCGAAGGGCAACCCGCTGCCGGAGGCCGACCCGTACGGCCGCACCATCCACTTCGGCATCCGCGAGCACGCCATGGGCTCGACCATGAACGGCATCGCGCTGCATGGCAACACCCGCGTCTACGGCGGCACCTTCCTGGTCTTCTCCGACTACATGCGCCCGGCCGTCCGGCTCGCCGCGCTGATGAAGCTGCCGGTCACCTACGTGTGGACGCACGACTCCATCGGCCTCGGCGAGGACGGCCCGACCCACCAGCCGGTGGAGCACCTGTCCGCGCTGCGCGCCATCCCGGGCCTGAACGTCGTCCGCCCGGCCGACGCCAACGAGACGGCCATCGCCTGGCGGGAGATCACCCGTCGCCACAGCGCCAGCCCGGCTCCCCACGGCCTCGCGCTGACCCGGCAGAACGTGCCGACCTACGAGGCCAACGAGGACGCCGCCAAGGGTGGCTATGTGCTCTTCGAGGCCGAGGGCGGCCGGCCGCAGGTCATCCTCATCGGCACCGGCTCGGAGGTGCAGCTCGCCGTCGAGGCGCGCGAGCAGCTCCAGGCCGCCGGGGTCCCGACCCGTGTCGTGTCGATGCCCTCGGTCGAGTGGTTCGAGGAGCAGGACAAGGGGTACCGGGACGGCGTGCTGCCGCCGTCCGTCAAGGCGCGCGTGGCGGTCGAAGCGGGCATCGGCCTGACCTGGTACCGCTACGTCGGCGAGGCCGGCCGCATCGTCTCGCTGGAGCACTTCGGCGCCTCCGCCGACTACAAGGTGCTCTACCGGGAGTTCGGTCTCACCGCCGAGGCCGTGGTCGCCGCCGCCCGCGAGTCCCTCGACGCCGCAGGGCACTGACGCCCCGCAGACGACTTAGTAGCGACGAGTAGGAGAACACACCCCATGACAGACGCACTCAAGCGGCTGGCCGACGAAGGCGTCGCGATCTGGCTCGACGACCTCTCGCGCAAGCGGATCACCTCCGGCAACCTGGCCGAGCTGATCGACCAGCAGCATGTCGTAGGCGTCACCACCAACCCGTCGATCTTCCAGAAGGCGATCTCCGGCGGCGACGGCTACGAACAGCAGCTGACCGACCTCGCGGCCCGCAGGCTCACCGTCGAAGAGGCCGTCCGCATGATCACGACGGCGGATGTCCGCGACGCCGCGGACATCCTCCGGCCGGTGTACGACGCGACCGGCGGCCAGGACGGCCGGGTCTCCATCGAGGTCGACCCGCGCCTGGCCCACGACACGGCCGCCACCGTCGCCGAGGCCAAGCAGCTGGCCTGGCTGGTGGACCGGCCCAACACCTTCATCAAGATCCCGGCGACCAAGGCGGGGCTGCCCGCGATCACCGAGGTGATCGGCCTGGGCATCAGCGTCAACGTCACGCTGATCTTCTCCCTGGAGCGGTACCGCGCGGTCATGGACGCCTTCCTGGCCGGTCTGGAGAAGGCCAAGGCCGCGGGGCTGGACCTGTCCAAGATCCACTCGGTGGCGTCCTTCTTCGTGTCCCGCGTGGACACCGAGATCGACAAGCGCATCGAGAAGATCGGCACCGATGAGGCCAAGGCGCTGCGCGGCAAGGCCGCCGTCGCCAACGCCCGCCTCGCCTACCAGGCGTACGAGGAGGTCTTCAGCTCCGACCGCTGGGCCGCCCTGGACCGGGCCAATGCCAACAAGCAGCGTCCGCTGTGGGCCTCGACCGGCGTCAAGGACCCGGCGTACAAGGACACCATGTACGTCGAGGAGCTGGTCGCCCCCGGCACCGTCAACACCATGCCGGAGGCCACCCTGGAGGCGGTCGCCGACCACGGCGAGACCCGCGGCGACACCGTGCACGGCACGTACGAGCAGGCCCAGGCCGACATCGACGCGCTGGCCGGGATCGGGATCTCCTACGACGAGGTCGTCCAGGTCCTGGAGGACGAGGGCGTCGAGAAGTTCGAGTCGTCCTGGAACGACCTGCTGAAGTCGACCGAGGCGGAGCTCAAGCGCCTCGCACCCTCGGAGGCGTGAAACCGTGAGCAGCAGCAATCCGCTGCGTGACCCACGGGACCGGCGGCTCCCGCGCATCGCGGGGCCGTCCGGCCTCGTGATCTTCGGCGTCACGGGCGACCTGTCCCGTAAGAAGCTGATGCCCGCCATCTACGACCTGGCCAACCGCGGTCTGCTGCCCCCGGGCTTCTCGCTCGTCGGCTTCGCGCGCCGCGACTGGGAGAACGAGGACTTCGCCCAGGTCGTGCACGACGCGGTCAAGGAACACGCGCGCACCCCGTTCCGCGAGGAGGTCTGGCAGCAGCTGGCCGAGGGGTTCCGCTTCGTGCCCGGCGAGTTCTCCGACGACGAGGCGTTCACGACCCTGCGGTCGACCATAGAAGAGCTCGACAAGGCGCGCGGCACCGGCGGGAACTTCGCCTTCTACCTGTCCGTCCCGCCGAAGTTCTTCCCCACCGTCGTGCAGCAGCTCAAGAAGCACGGGCTGTCCCAGGGCCAGGGCGACTCCTGGCGGCGCGCGGTCATCGAGAAGCCCTTCGGCCACGACCTGGAGAGCGCTCAGCAGCTCAACCAGGTCGTCCACGAGGTCTTCCGGCCCAGCGACGTCTTCCGGATCGACCACTACCTGGGCAAGGAGACGGTCCAGAACATCCTGGCGCTGCGCTTCGCCAACACGATGTTCGAGCCGATCTGGAACCGGTCGTACGTCGACCACGTACAGATCACCATGGCCGAGGACATCGGCATCGGCGGGCGCGCGGGCTACTACGACGGCATCGGCGCGGCCCGTGACGTCATCCAGAACCACCTGTTGCAGCTGCTCGCGCTGACCGCCATGGAGGAGCCCGCCTCCTTCGAGGCGTCCTCCCTGGTCACCGAGAAGCTGAAGGCGCTCAGGGCCGTCAAGCTGCCCAGGGACCTGGGCAAGCACACCGTGCGCGCCCAGTACGCCCGCGGCTGGCAGGGCGGCGAGGAGGTGCGCGGCTACCTCGACGAGGAGGGCATCGACCCCCACTCGAAGACCGACACCTACGCCGCGATCAAGCTGGAGATCGACAACCGCCGCTGGGCGGGTGTCCCCTTCTACCTGCGCACCGGCAAGCGGCTGGGGCGGCGGGTCACCGAGATCGCGGTGGTCTTCCAGCGCGCCCCGCACTCCCCCTTCGACGCCACCGACACCCAGGAGCTGGGGCAGAACGCCCTGGTCATCCGGGTGCAGCCGGACGAGGGCGTCACCATCCGGTTCGGCTCCAAGGTGCCCGGCACCTCGATGGAGATCCGGGACGTGACGATGGACTTCCAGTACGGCGAGTCCTTCACCGAGTCCAGCCCCGAGGCGTACGAGCGGCTGCTGCTCGATGTCCTGCTGGGCGAGGCGAACCTCTTCCCCCGCCACGAGGAGGTCGAGCAGTCCTGGCGGATCCTGGACCCGATCGAGGAGTACTGGGACAAGCACGGCAGGCCCGAGCAGTACACGGCCGGGACCTGGGGGCCGAAAGCCGCGGACGAGATGCTCGCACGAGACGGACGGAGCTGGCGGCGGCCATGAACATCGATCTCACGGACACCACGTCCAGCCGGATCAACTCCGCTCTGGTCCAGGCACGCCGGGCCACCGGTACCCCGGCCGTGGGCATGGTGCTCACCCTCGTCATCGTCACCGACGAGGGCAATCACTACGACGCGCTGCGGGCGGCGAGCGAGGCGTCCAAGGAACACCCCTCGCGCATCCTGGTCGTCATCAAGCGGCCGGGCCGGTCGCCGCGCGACCGCAAGATGGCCCGGCTGGACGCCGAAGTGCGGGTCGGCGGGGAGACCGGCACCGGCGAGACGGTGCTGCTGCGGCTGCACGGCGAACTCGCCAACCACGCCTACTCGGTGGTCCTGCCGCTGCTGCTGCCGGACGCCCCGGTGGTGGTGTGGTGGCCGGAGGACGCCCCGGACCACCCCAGCGAGGACCTGCTCGGACAGCTGGCCCAGCGCCGGATCACCGACGCCCAGGCCACCGAGGACCCGGTCGCCGCCCTCGGGCTGCGGGCCGCGACCTACACCCCGGGCGACACCGATCTGGCCTGGACCCGGATCACCCCCTGGCGCAGCGTCCTGGCCGCCGCGCTGGACCAGAGGCACTCCCCGATCATCTCCGCGGTCGTCGAGGGCGAGGCGTACAACCCGAGCAGCGAGCTGCTCGCGCTGTGGCTCGCCGAGCGGCTGCGGGTCCCGGTGGACCGGCAGGTCTCGGAGGGCCCCGGGCTGACCGCGGTGCGGCTGGAGACGGCCGACGGCGAGATCTGCCTGGACCGGGCGAACGGCTCGCTGGCCGAGCTGGCGATGCCGGGCCAGCCGGACCGGCATGTGGCGCTCCAGCGGCGTGAGATGTCGGAGCTGATCGCCGAGGAGCTGCGCCGGCTGGACCCCGACGAGACCTACGAGACGTCGGTGAAGTTCGGCGTGAGCAAGCTCGGCAAGGGCGGAGTGGGGACGCTGGAGCGGGACGTCAAGGCGGCCCCGGCCACTCAGGTGGTGCCGCCGGGCGCGGACCGGCCGCCGCTGCCGACCCGGGACCCGGAGGCGGCGCCGGAGCATGTCCCCGCGTCGCCGAAGAACCCGCCGCAGGCCCCGGCCCAGCCGCCGGCGCCGAGGCCCCACCCTCCGGCCGGGGCCCAGGGGCGGAAGCCGGACGGCAAGGCGGGGAACGGGAAGGCGGACACGTGACCGCTCCGCAGGTGGTCGTCCACCGCGACAAGGAGCTGATGGCCCAGGCCGCGGCGGCCCGGCTGATCACGAAGATCGTGGACGCCCAGGCCGCCCGCGGCTCCGCCTCGGTCGTCCTGACCGGTGGGCGCAACGGCAACGGCCTGCTCGCCGCGCTCGCCGCCTCCCCGGCGCGCGACGCGGTGGACTGGTCGCGGCTGGACCTGTGGTGGGGCGATGAGCGGTTCCTGCCGGAGGGCCATCCGGACCGCAACGTCACCCAGGCCCGCCAGGCGCTGCTGGACGCGGTGGAGCTGGACCCGGCGCGGGTCCACCCGATGCCCGCGTCCGACGGGCCGCACGGCGGCGATGTGGACGCCGCGGCCGAGGCGTACGCCGCCGAGCTGGGCCGGGCCGCGCGGCCGGAGAACCACGGCGCGGTGCCGTCGTTCGACGTGCTGCTGCTGGGCGTCGGCCCGGACACCCATGTGGCCTCGCTCTTCCCCGAGCTGCCCGCCGTCCGGGAGACCGAGCGGACGGTGGTCGGGGTGCGCGGCGCGCCCAAACCGCCGCCCGTCCGCACCACGCTGACCATGCCCGCGATCCGCGCGGCGCGGGAGGTGTGGCTGCTGGCGGCCGGTGAGGACAAGGCGAAGGCGGTCAGGATAGCCCTGTCGGGCGCCGGGGAGCTGCAGGCTCCGGCGGCCGGGGCGTACGGCCGCCGCCGTACGCTGTGGCTGCTGGACCGGGCCGCCGCGGCCGGTCTGCCGCGCGAGCTGTACCCTCCGGCGTCGCCGTAACCCGCGTCACGCACCCGTCACGCACCCGATCCCCCGCGTGCCCGAAGGCACCCGGGGGATCGTCGCGTTTCGGCTCCCGTGGCGCGGGACCTCAGCGGCCGCGCAGCGAACGGTAGGTGGCGACCAGGTGCTCGGTGGAGGTGTCCAGGCCCGGCACCTCGGCGCCCTCGGTCAGCGCGGGCTCGACCCGCTTGGCGAGCACCTTGCCCAGCTCCACTCCCCACTGGTCGAAGGAGTCGATGTTCCACACCGCGCCCTGGACGAACACCTTGTGCTCATAGAGGGCGATCAGCTGGCCCAGCACCGACGGGGTGAGCTCGGAGGCGAGGATCGTGGTGGTGGGGCGGTTGCCGCGGAAGGTCTTGTGCGGCACCAGCTCCTCGGGCACCCCCTCGGCGGCGACCTCCTCGGCGGTCTTGCCGAAGGCCAGCGCCTGGCCCTGGGCGAAGAGGTTGGCCATCAGCAGGTCGTGGTGGGGCTCCAGACCGGGCGGCAGGTCCTTCACCGGCCGGGCGAAGCCGATCAGGTCGGCCGGGACCAGCTTGGTGCCCTGGTGGAGCAGCTGGTAGTAGGCGTGCTGGCCGTTGGTGCCAGGGGTGCCCCATACGATGGGGCCGGTCTGCCAGCCGACCCGATGGCCCTCCCGGTCCACGGACTTGCCGTTGGACTCCATGTCCAGCTGCTGGAGATAGTCGGTGAACTTCGACAGGTAGTGGCTGTAGGGCAGGACGGCGTGCGCCTGGGCGTCGTGGAAGTTGTCGTACCAGATGCCCAGCAGGCCCATCAGCAGCGGGACGTTCTCCTCCGGCGGGGCGGTGGCGAAGTGCTCGTCGACCAGGTGGAAACCGGCCAGCATCTCGCGGAAGCGGTCGGGGCCGATGGCGACCATCAGGGAGAGGCCGATGGCCGAGTCGAAGGAGTAGCGCCCGCCGACCCAGTCCCAGAACCCGAACATGTTGTCCGTGTCGATGCCGAACTCGGCGACCTTCTCGGCGTTGGTCGACACCGCCACGAAGTGCTTGGCGACGGCCTCCTCACCGGCCCGCAGCCCGGTCAGCAGCCAGTCGCGGGCGGAGACGGCGTTGGTGATGGTCTCGATGGTGGTGAAGGTCTTGGAGGCGACGATGAACAGCGTCTCGGCCGGGTCCAGGTCGCGCACCGCCTCGTGCAGATCCGCGCCGTCCACGTTGGAGACGAACCGGAACGTCATCGAGCGGTCGCTGTAGGACCGCAGCGCCTCATACGCCATCGCCGGGCCCAGATCGGAGCCGCCGATGCCGATGTTGACGACGTTCCGGATCCGCTTGCCGGTGTGGCCGGTCCAGTCGCCGAACCTGATGCGGTCGGCGAAGACGGCCATCTTGGTGAGCACGGCGTGCACCTCGCCGACGACGTCCTCGCCGTCCACCCTGATGTCCGCCGAGTGCGGGGCGCGCAGCGCGACGTGCAGCACCGCGCGGTCCTCGGTGGTGTTGATCCGCTCACCGCGGAACATGGCGTCCCGCAGCTCGGCCACCTTGGTGGCGCGCGCCAGCTCCCGCAGCAGCCGCAGGGTCTCGTCGGTCACCAGGTGCTTGGAGTAGTCGACATGGAGATCGCCGACCCGAAGGGTGTACCGGCGCCCGCGCTCCGGGTCGCCGGCGAACAGCTCGCGCAGATGCGCGTCACCCAGCTCCTTGCGGTGTGCGGCCAGTGCCTGCCACTCCGGCAGCTGGTCCGGCCTGGTGCGGCCTTCCGTGTTCATCTCGGACATCAGCCCACTTCTCGTCGGTGCCTGGCCCCCGTGTCCCCCAACCTAATTGATGCCGGACCGCATTCCCGGAACGAGGGCCACCAGCCCGCACCCGAAGAGCGCCGCGGCCCCCAGCGCGGGTGTGTTGAGCCCCCATACCGCGGCCATCACCCCGCCCAGCAGCGCGCCGAGCGGGGCGCCCGCGACCGACAGGGTGCGGAAGGCGGCGCTCACCCGGCCGAGTGTGCCCCCGGGGCTGCGCTGCTGGGTCATCGTCACCTCGATCACGTTCCAGATGATCCCCGCGAAGCCGAAGAGGCCCATGGCGGCGACCGCGGCCGGCAGGCTCCGTATCGCCCCCAGGACGACCAGGGCGCCGATCTGCACCGTGCCGCAGACCACGAGGGCCCGCGCGTTCCCCAGCTTCTCGGTGAACCGGGCGGCCAGCAGCCCCCCGGTCACACTGCCGATCCCGTACACGGTGATGACGACGGCGTATCCGGCGTTCCCGGCCTCCAGCCAGCCGGTGATGTGCAGCACCAGGGTGGCGATGAGCGCGCCGATGCCGATGTTGCACAGGGTGGTCGAGACGCACAGCGCCCGCAGCGTGCGGTCCCGCCACAGCACGGCCAGGCCCTCGGCGATATCACGCCGCAGCGACCCGCCCGGCGCCCGCGGCTCCCGCCGCGGGGGCGTCACCCCCAGCGAGGCGACCAGCACGGCGGCGACGAGATAGGTGACCGCGTCCGCCGCGTACGGCATCGCGGCGCCCAGGCCGAGCAGCACCGGCACCAGCGGGGCGCCCACGAACCGGCCCATGACCTCCTGCCCGGTCATCAGGCGGGCGTTGGCCCGGCCCAGCGCCTCCTGGCCCACGACCGACGGCAGCAGCGCCGTGGCCGCGTTGTCGAACAGGGTCTGCAGCGTGGTCAGCGCGAAGGCGAGGACGAGCAGCAGCCCGATGGTGGCCCGGTCCAGCCACACCGCGACGGCGAACCCCGCCATCAGGACGGCCCGCAGGCCGTCCACCGCCCACATCGCCCGCCGCTGGTCCACCCGGTCGGCGATGGCCCCGCCGATCAGCCCGAACAGCAGCCAGGGCAGGAAGCCGCAGGCGGTCACGAGCGAGACCAGCACCGGCGAATCGGTCAGCGAGACGGCCAGCAGCGGCAGCGCCGCGCCCCGCAGCGCGTCCCCGAACCGCGAGACGACGGCCGCGCCCCACAGCCGCCCGAACCCCCCGCGCCACCCGGGCACCGCCGCCTTTCCGGCCCCCCGCTCACCGGCGTCCACCACCGTCATGACGCTCCCCCTTGGGTACTGGCCCCGCCCGGAGTGCCGCGGCCTGAGACGCGGCACTCCATGACCGTAGCCCGCGCCACTGACAACGGCCCGGCCGCGCACCCCTCGCAGGAGGTGCCCGGCCGGGCCGTCGTACCACGCGCTGTGTCTAGATCTCGCCCCGGAGCTTGGCGAGTGCCTCGGCGAGGATCGCCTCGCCGTCGGCGTCGCTGCGCCGCTCCCGTACGTACGCCAGATGCGTCTTGTACGGCTCGGTGCGCGGCGGGTCCGGCGGGTTGTCCCGGTCCTTGCCGGCCGGGAAGCCGCAGCGGGGGCAGTCCCACGTGTCAGGGATCTGCGCGTCGCTGGCGAAGCTCGGCACGGTCTCGTGCCCGTTCGAGCACCAGAAGGAGATGCGCAGGCGCGGCGCCGATTCGCCTCGCTCGGCTTCTCCCATCGGCCCCGCTCCGACCCGACTTCCACGGATCGCGTTGCCACTTGCCACGGTCGTAACTCCCTGCGTGATGGTGCCGCGAAGCCTCGATTGGCAGCTCCGCCGCCCGGCGCCCCAGTCTACGTAAGGCCCAACGCGCGTCCGGTGAGAGGAGTTACACCCGCCACCGAGGACGCCATGCCATCATAGGCCGCATATGAGCCCCGCTGGCGACGGTACGTCAGTTATCGGGCGTCAGCCGGGCCCGCATGGGCCCCGCCGGAGCCTCAGTCGAGCTTCATCAGCAGCCCGAGCACGACGATGCAGACGAACCACAGCAGCCCGACCACCACGGTGATGCGGTCCAGGTTGCGCTCGGCGACCGAGGAGCCGCCCACCGAGGACTGCATACCGCCACCGAACATGTCGGACAGGCCGCCGCCCTTCCCCTTGTGCATGAGCACCAACATCATCAACAGGAGGCTGAAGATGATGAGGGCGATCGAAAACCCCATGATCACGGCTGGACCAACCTTCTCGGGCTTGTGACGGACGTCGGGGGCCGGACGGCGCGAATCCCACCGCCACGACCCCCGACAGGGTACGACGACCCGCGTGCTAGGGCCTACTCACTGGTCGCGGAAACGAACGATCTTGACGAATTCCTCCGCGTCCAGCGACGCGCCACCGATCAGGGCGCCGTCCACATCCGGCTGGGCCATGATCGCGGCGACGTTCCCGGACTTCACCGAGCCGCCGTACTGGATGCGGACCTTGTCGGCGACCTCTTGGCCGTAGAGCTCGGCGAGCCGGCCGCGGATGGCCCCGCAGACCTCCTGGGCGTCCTCGGGGGTCGCGACCTCGCCGGTGCCGATCGCCCAGACCGGCTCGTAGGCGATCACGATGGTCTCGGCCTGCTCGGCCGGGACGTCCTTGAGACCGCCGTCCACCTGGGCGAGGGTGTGCGCCACATGGTTGCCCGCCTTGCGGACGTCCAGGCCCTCGCCGACGCACAGGATCGGGGTGAGGTCGTTGCGGAAGGCCGCCTTGACCTTGGCGTTGCACAGCTCGTCGGACTCGCCGTGGTACTGGCGCCGCTCCGAGTGCCCGACGACGGCGAAGGAGCACTTGAGCTTGGCCAGCATCGGACCGGAGATCTCGCCGGTGTACGCACCCGAGTCGTGCGCGGAGATGTCCTGGGCGCCGTACTTGATCTTCAGCTTGTCGCCCTCGACCAGGGTCTGCACCGACCGCAGATCGGTGAAGGGCGGCACCACCGCGACCTCCACGGACTCGTAGTCCTTGTCGGCGAGCGCGAAGGCGAGCTTCTGGACGTGGGCGATGGCCTCGAGGTGGTTGAGGTTCATCTTCCAGTTGCCCGCCATCAGCGGGGTACGGTCACTCACGGTGTTCAGTCCTCCAGTGCGGCGAGGCCGGGGAGCGTCTTGCCCTCGAGATATTCGAGGCTCGCTCCACCGCCGGTCGAGATGTGGCCGAAAGCGTTCTCGTCGAAGCCCAGGATCCGTACGGCCGCGGCGGAGTCACCGCCGCCGACCACGGTGAAGGCCGGGCTGTCCAGGAGCGCCTGGGCCACGGCCCGGGTGCCCTCGGCGAAGTCGGGGTGCTCGAAGACGCCCATCGGGCCGTTCCAGAAGACGGTGGCCGCGTCGGCGAGCTTCGAGGCGTACAGCTTGCGGGTCTCCGGACCGACGTCCAGCCCCTGCAGATCGGCCGGGATCGCGTCCGCCGGGATGGTCCGCGGGTTCCCGGGAGCCTTGGTCTTCAGGTCCGGGAACTCGGACGCGGCGACGACGTCGACCGGGAGCACGAATTCCACCCCGCGCGCCTTCGCCCGGCGCAGATAGTCCTGGACCGCCGGAACCTGGTCCTCCTGCAGCAGCGAGCCGCCGACCTCGTGGCCCTGGGCCTTGAGGAAGGTGTAGGCCATGCCGCCGCCGATCAGGATGCGGTCGGCCTTCTCCAGGAGGTGGTCGATGACGCCGAGCTTGTCGGAGACCTTGGCGCCGCCGAGGACGACGGCGTAGGGCCGCTTGACGTCCTCGGTGAGCTTCTTGAGGACGGACAGCTCGGCGGCGATCAGGTCGCCCGCGGCGTGCGGCAGCCGCGCCGGGAGGTCGTAGACGGAGGCGTGCTTGCGGTGGACCGCGCCGAAACCGTCACCCACGTAGAGGTCGGCGAGGGCGGCGAGCCGGTCGGCGAAGGCGCCGCGCTCGGCGTCGTCCTTACTGGTCTCACCGGCGTTGAAACGCAGGTTCTCCAGCAGCGCCACCTCGCCGTCACCGAGCGCCGCCACGGTGGCCCGGGCGTTCTCCTCCACGGTGTCGGTCGCGAACGCGACCTGCCTGCCGAGGAGTTCACCGAGCCGCCGGGCGACCGGGGCGAGGGAGAACCGGGGGTCCGGGGCGCCCTTGGGGCGGCCCAGGTGCGAGGCGACGATCACCTTGGCGCCCCGTTCCAGGAGCTTGGTGATCGTCGGGACGGCGGCGCGGATCCGGCCGTCGTCGGTGATCGTCTCGCCGTCGAGCGGGACGTTCAGATCGGCGCGGACGAAGACCCGCTGCCCGGCGACCTGAAGGTCGTCAATCGTCTTCACAGGATGACTCCTTGATCATGGATCGGGGCCCGTTACGACGGCGTCGTAGCGGGCCCCGTTCCTAGCTCATCGGGACAGCGGTCAGAGCCGGCCGCCGACGAAGACGGTCAGGTCGACGAGGCGGTTGGAGTAGCCCCACTCGTTGTCGTACCAGCCGACGACCTTGACCTGCTTGCCCTGGACCATGGTCAGGGAGGAGTCGAAGGTGCAGGACGCGGGCCAGTTGACGATGTCCGAGGAGACGATCGGGTCCTCGGTGTACTCGAGGATGCCCTTCAGCTGCCCCTCGGCGGCCTTCTGGAAGGCGGTGTTGATCTCGTCCTTGGTGACCTCGCGGTCGAGCTCCAGGACGAGGTCGGTGACCGAGCCGGTGGGAACCGGGACGCGCATCGCGATGCCGTCCAGCTTGCCCTTGAGCTGCGGGAGGACCAGCGCGGTGGCCTTGGCGGCACCGGTGGAGGTCGGGATGATGTTCTCGGCGGCCGCGCGGGCGCGACGCAGGTCCTTGTGCGGGAAGTCCAGAATGCGCTGGTCGTTGGTGTACGCGTGAACCGTCGTCATCATGCCCTTGACGATGCCGAAGCTCTCGTCGAGGACCTTGGCCATCGGCGCCACACAGTTGGTGGTGCAGGAGGCGTTGGAGATGACGTGGTGGTTCGCCGGGTCGTACTTGTCGTTGTTGACGCCCATCACGATCGTGATGTCCTCGTCCTTGGCGGGCGCGGAGATCAGGACCTTCTTGGCGCCGGCGGCGAGGTGCTTGGCGGCGTCCTCGCGCTTGGTGAAGATACCGGTGGACTCCACCACGATGTCGGCGCCGAGCTCGCCCCACGGAAGGGCGGCCGGGTCGCGCTCGGCCATCGTCTTGAAGGTCTGGTTGCCCACCGTGATGGTGTCCTCGGTGTGGCTGACCTCGTGCTTCAGCCGGCCGAGGATGGTGTCGTACTTGAGCAGGTGCACCAGGGTGGCGTTGTCGGTCAGGTCGTTGACACCGACGATCTCGATGTCCGCGCCCTGCTCAAGGAGCGCGCGGAAGTAGTTGCGGCCGATGCGGCCGAAGCCGTTGATGCCTACGCGGATCGTCACGAACCGATCTCCTCGTTGGTGTGCCGGTCTGGACGCCGGCGAACGTGTATGGGATGTCCCCGACCGCCTCCGACCCTACCGCTATCACGGGACGTGCGTGACATTGGCATCGGCGGCCCATGACCACCGGAAAGTGGTACACGGCCCGCCGATTCAGTCACGGTTTGTCACGCCCTGTCAACGACGCAGCGCACGCCGCGCGTCGCCCACCGGACGGCCCCTCCGAGCGGCCTCCGGGCGGCCTTCGGGACCTGCTCCGGGACCTGCTCCGGGCCGCGCCTCCGGCGGTGGACAGGCGGCGGTTGAAGCCCTCGCCGGTCCGCGGCGGCGCCGCCGGCCGTGGGCCCCGCGGACGCGCACGCCCCCGGATCGCTCATCTGATCCGGGGGCGCAGCTCATGAGCCGCTCGCGAAGACCTCAGCCGGCACCTCAGCCGACCATGCCGTCGGCCATCTCCTCGGTCAGGCTGGACTCGGTGCCGGGGATGCCCAGATCCTGGGCGCGCTTGTCGGCCATGGCCAGCAGCCGCCGGATGCGGCCCGCGACGGCGTCCTTGGTCAGCGGCGGGTCGGCGAGGGCGCCCAGCTCCTCCAGGGACGCCTGCTTGTGCTCCATGCGCAGCCGGCCGGCCGCGGCGAGGTGCTCGGGCACCTCCTCGCCCAGGATCTCCAGGGCACGCTGCACCCTGGCCCCGGCGGCGACGGCGGCACGGGCCGAGCGGCGCAGATTGGCGTCGTCGAAGTTGGCGAGGCGGTTGGCGGTCGCCCGCACCTCGCGCCGCATCCGCCGCTCCTCCCACGCGAGGACCGACTCGTGCGCCCCCAGCCGCGTCAATAGCGCGCCGATGGCATCACCGTCCCGGACGACCACCCGGTCCACCCCGCGCACCTCGCGGGCCTTGGCGGCGATCTGCAGCCGGCGGGCGGCGCCGACCAGGGCGAGGGCGGCCTCCGGACCGGGGCAGGTCACTTCCAGGGAGGACGACCGGCCCGGTTCGGTGAGCGAGCCATGGGCGAGGAAGGCGCCGCGCCAGGCCGCCTCGGCGTCACAGGTGGCGCCGGAGACCACCTGCGGCGGCAGCCCGCGGATCGGCCGGCCGCGGCCGTCGACCAGGCCGGTCTGCCGTGCCAGCTGGTCACCGCCCGCCACCACCCGCACCACATAACGGCTGCCGCGGCGCAGCCCGCCGGGGGCCATCACCACCAGGTCCGAGGAGTGGCCGAAGATCTCCAGGATGTCCTTGCGGACTCTGCGGGCGGCGATCCCGGTGTCCAGCTCCGCCTCGATCACGATGCGCCCGCTGACCAGATGCAGCCCGCCCGCGAACCGCAGGATCGCCGAGACCTCCGCTTTCCGGCAGCAGGTCCGGGTGACGGGGAGCCGGGAGATTTCGTCCTTCACCGCTGCCGTCATCGCCATGGGCCGATCCTTCCATGCATCCGAAAAATACGGTCGTACGCGGCCGCCAGAAGCTCCGGGTCATGCTTCGGGGCACCGTCGGTCGACGCCACCGGCGCCAGCTCGACCGTGCCGCCCAGCCGCTTGGCGGCGTCGCACAGACTGCTCTGGTCGGGGACGGCGGCCTCGTCGGCCAGCACCACGTCGAAGGCGAGTTTAGGGGCGTGTCGGGCCAAAACCTCCAAATGACGCTGCGGGGAGAAGCCGTCGGTTTCTCCCGGCTGAGGGGCGAGGTTCAGCGACAGCACCCGCCGGGCCTTGGTCTCGGTGAGCGCCTTGAGCAGATCGGGCACCAGCAGGTGCGGGATCACGGAGGAGAACCAGGAGCCGGGCCCCAGCACCACCCAGTCGGCGTCCATGACCGCCTCGACGGCCTCGGGGACGGCCGGCGGATCGTGCGGCACCAGATGGACCGACTGCACCTCACCGGGGGTGAGGGCCACGGTGGCCTGCCCGGCGACGGTGGAGACCTCGTCCGGGCGCGCCGGGTCATGGCCCCGGACGTACGCCTGGAGCTCCAGGGGGACGGCCGACATGGGCAGCACCCGGCCGTGGGCGCCCAGCAACTTGCCGACCAGGTCGAGCGCCTCCACATGGTCGCCCAGCTGTTCCCACAGCGCGACGATCAGCAGATTGCCGACCGCGTGGCCGTGCAGCTCCCCCTCGCTGATGAAGCGGTGCTGGATGACCCGCGCCCAGGTCTGGCCCCAGTCGTCGTCACCGCACAGCGCGGCCAGGGCCTTGCGCAGGTCGCCGGGCGGCAGCACGTCCAGCTCCTCGCGGAGCCGTCCACTGGAGCCCCCGTCGTCGGCCACGGTGACGACGGCGGTCAGATCCCCGGTGATCCGGCGCAGCGCGGCGAGCGATGCCGACAGGCCCATGCCGCCGCCCAGCGCGACGACCTTGGGCTGCGCGCCCCGGCTCGTCCGCGCCCCGACCAGCCGCCGCAGCCGTCTGGTACGGATGGTCACTCGCGCCCCATGTCCCGGTGGACGATGACGGTCTCCACTCCCTCGGCGGCCAGCCGCGGGGCGAGCCGCTCGGACATCGCGACACTGCGGTGCTTGCCGCCGGTGCAGCCGACGGCGATGGTCACATAGCGCTTGCCCTCGCGGCGGTAGCCCGCGGCGATGAGCTGGAGCAGCTCCGCGTAGCGGTCGAGGAACTCCTTGGCGCCCGGCTGGTTGAAGACGTAGCCGGAGACCTCCTCGTTGAGCCCGGTGAAGGGGCGCAGCTCGGGGACCCAGTGCGGATTGGGCAGGAAGCGGCAGTCCACCACCAGATCGGCGTCGACCGGCAGACCGTACTTGTAGCCGAACGACATCACGGTGGCCCGCAGCTCGGGCTCCTCCTCGCCCGCGAACTGGGCGTCCATCTTGGCGCGCAGCTCATGGACGTTGAGGCTGGAGGTGTCGATCACCAGATCGGCGTCTCCGCGCAGCTCGCGCAGCAGATCGCGCTCGGCGGCGATGCCGTCCACGATCCGGCCGTCGCCCTGGAGCGGGTGCGGGCGGCGCACGGACTCGAAACGGCGCACCAGGGCCTCGTCGGACGCCTCCAGGAACAGCACGCGCCGCTTGACGTTCTTGGCGGCGAGGTCGGCGAGGGACTCCCGGAGGTTGTCGAAGAAGCGGCGGCCGCGGACGTCCACCACCACGGCGATCCGGGCCACATTGCCCTGCGAGCGGGCGCCCAGATCGACCATGGTGGGGATCAGCGCGGGCGGCAGGTTGTCCACGACGAACCAGCCGAGGTCCTCCAGACACTTGGCCGCGGTGCTGCGGCCCGCGCCCGACATTCCAGAGATGATCACCAGCTCGGGGATGGCCACCGCCTCGGCGGACTCTCCCGACGTGCCCGTATTCACCTGCGCTCCGTCTCCGTGGTTCACGTGCTCGGTCATGGTCTCGTGCCCCCGTTCGACGACGCCGCCGTGCCGGTGGCCTCGTCTTCAATGATCTCTCCTGTGGCGGTGTTCACGGCGGGCGCGGCCGGGGCGGCCCCGGCGAGCGCCGCGGCCACCGTCTCGGCCGTCTTACGGCCGACGCCCGGCACCTCGCAGATCTGCTCGACCGTGGCGGCGCGCAGCCGCTTGACGGAGCCGAAGTGCTTCAGCAGCGCCTGCTTACGGCTGTCGCCGAGGCCGGGAACGGTGTCCAGCGGCCCGGCCTTCATCGACTTGGCGCGCTTGCTGCGCTGATAGGTGATGGCGAAGCGGTGGGCCTCGTCACGGACCCGCTGGAGGAGGTAGAGCCCCTCGCTGCTGCGGGGCAGCACCACCGGGTCGTCCTCGTCCGGCAGCCACACCTCCTCGAGCCGCTTGGCGAGGCCGCAGACGGCGACATCGTCGACGCCGAGCTCGTCCAGGGCCCGCTGGGCGGCGGCCACCTGCGGCTTCCCACCGTCGACCACGACCAGCTGGGGCGGGTAGGCGAACCGCTTCGGCCTGCCGTCCTCGCCGATCGGGCCGGAGGGCCCCTCGGCGGGCCCGTCGAGGGGCTGCCCGGCGGGTCCGGTGGTGCCGGTCGTGCCGGTCGTGCCGGTGCTCCCGGTGGCCTCGGTGAGCCCGGGGGCTCCGGGGGGCATGGCGGAACCGGAGGCAGCCCCGGCGGCTCCGGGAGCGTCCCCGGTGGCTCCGGTGGCTTCCTCGGCTTCCCCGGCGGCTCTGGCGGCTCTGGCGGCTCCGGCGGCTTCCTCGGCGGCTCGGGCGGCCTCCTCCTCCCACTCCCCCGTCTTCTGCTTCTCCTGCAGGTAGCGGCGGAAGCGGCGGCTGACGACCTCGTGCATGGAGCGGACATCGTCCTGCCCGGCGAAGCTCTTGATCTGGAAGCGGCGGTACTCACTCTTACGGGGGAGCCCGTCCTCGAAGACCACCATGGAGGCCACCACGTCATCGCCCTGCAGATGGGAGATGTCGAAGCACTCGACGCGCAGCGGGGCGGAGTCCAGCCCCAGGGCCTCGGCGATCTCCTCCAGCGCCCGGGAGCGCGTGGTGAGGTCGGAGGCGCGCTTGGTCTTGTGCAGCGCGAGCGCCTGCTGGGCGTTGCGCTGGACGGTCGCCATCAGGTCCTTCTTGTCGCCGCGCTGCGGGACGCGCAGATCGACCCGGGAGCCCCGGCGCTCGGTGAGCCACTGGGTGACCGGCTCGGCCGGGTCCGGCACGGCGGGCACCAGGACCTCCTTGGGGACGGCGTCGCCGCGCTCCTCCCCGTACAGCTGCTGGAGGGCGTGCTCGACCAGCCCGGCGGTGTCGACGGCCTCGACCTTGTCGGTGACCCAGCCGCGCTGACCGCGCACCCGGCCGCCGCGCACGTGGAAGATCTGGACCGCCGCCTCCAGCTCGTCCTCGGCGACCGCTATCAGATCGGCGTCGGTGGCATCGGCGAGGACCACCGCGTTCTTCTCCATGGCGCGCTTGAGCGCCCCTATGTCGTCACGGAGCCGGGCCGCCCGCTCGTACTCCATCTCCTCGGCCGCCTCGTGCATCCGCTGCTCCAGGCGGCGCAGATAGGTGCCGGTGCGGCCGGCCATGAAGTCGCAGAACTCCTCGGCGAGTTCGCGGTGCTCCTCGGCGGTGACGCGGCCGACGCAGGGGGCCGAGCACTTGCCGATGTAGCCGAGCAGACAGGGGCGGCCGATCTGGGCGGAGCGCTTGAACACCCCGGCGGAGCAGGTCCGGACGGGGAACACGCGCAGCATCAGGTCGACGGTCTCCCGGATCGCCCAGGCGTGGGCGTACGGACCGAAGTAGCGCACGCCCTTCTTCTTGGCGCCGCGCATCACCTGGACCCGGGGGAACTCCTCGTTGAGGGTGACGGCGAGGGAGGGGTAACTCTTGTCGTCGCGGTACTTGACGTTGAACCGGGGGTCGAACTCCTTGATCCAGGAGTACTCGAGCTGCAGGGCCTCGACCTCGGTGGAGACCACGGTCCACTCCACGGCGGCGGCCGTGGTGACCATGGTGCGGGTGCGCGGGTGGAGGTTCGCCAGGTCCTGGAAGTACGAGGAGAGCCGCTGGCGCAGGCTCTTCGCCTTTCCGACGTAGATCACCCGGCCGTGCTCGTCACGGAACTTGTAGACCCCCGGCGACTCGGGGATCTGTCCCGGCTTGGGGCGGTAGCTGCTCGGGTCGGCCATGGTCACCACCCTACTTGCGGGGAGTGACACATCCGGCGCCCTCCGGACGCGGTTTGATGAGGCCCAGGGGATTCCTCAGCCGCCCGGGGCGCCGCGGCGCCGGGCACCCGCTCAGGCGCCGGGGCCCGCGACGAGCCGTCCGCCCTTCGCGGTGACCGGGACCGACGGCAGCGGCGCGACCGCGGGCCCCTCGATGACCTTGCCGGTACGGGCGTCGAACTGGCTGCCGTGGCAGGGGCAGCCGATCCTGCCGTCCTCGACGCTGTCGACGACGCATCCGGCGTGCGTGCACACCGCGCTGAACGCCGTGAACTCGCCCTTGGCGGGCTGGGCGACCACCACCCGCTGCTCGCGGTAGATCTTGGCGCCGCCGACCGGGACGACACCGGCCGAGCCGAGGTCGACGGGGGCGGTGGGGGTCGGGGACGCCTTCTTGCCCGATCCGCCCGGGGTGCAGGCCGCCGCCCCGAGCCCGGCGGCTCCGGCCAGCGCGGCGCAGCACAGCACGGTTCGGCGGGAGGCGGGCTGGCTGGACATGGACGGCTCCTGGGGGTGTGGCGGCCCTCCGACCATACCGGCACAGATCCCTCCGCCCGCCACCGCCCTCCCGGCGGGACGTAAACGCTTGCGTAAGCGTTTACGTCCCGCCGCGGATGCGATACGTTGCCGTTCCCGGGGGCCCGGCCCGCCGGACCACCGGGAACGGCGGCGACGCCCCGACGGCCTCGGCGCGCCCGGCCTCCCGGGACACCCGACGAACCCGGCGAACCCACGACCTCGACGCGGAGGAGACCCCAGCGGATGGCAACCATGGCCGACGTCGCCCGGCGCGCCGGGGTGTCCGTGGCCACCGTCTCGCATGTGCTCAACGAGACCCGGCCGGTCCGCCCGGACACCCGCAGGGCCGTGCTGGAGGCCATCGACGACCTCGGGTACACCCCCAATACGCTGGCGCGCTCCCTGGTGACCGCGCGCACCCGCTCGATCGGTCTGGCCGTCTCGGCGATCAGCAATCCGTACGTCACCGAGATCCTCCAGGGCGTCGAGTCCAGCGCCCTGGAGCGGGGGTACGGGCTGCTGATCGCCGATCCGCACGACGACCCCGTGCACGAGCGCAAGGCCGTCCAGCTGCTCCACGAGCGGCGAGTGGACGGCGTGATCGTCGCCCCGTCGGCCGAGCCCGCCAGGCTGATGGACTACCTGACCCGGCACGAGGTCCCCGCCGTCCTCCTCGACCGGCTGGTCGGCGACACCCATGACCAGGTGTGCGCCGAGAACGCCCCGCCCGTCGAACAGCTGGTGCTGCACCTCGCCGACCTCGGCCACACCCGCGTCGGACTGGTCGCGGGGCTCCCCGGGCTGAGCACCACCACCGAGCGGATCGCGGGCTACCGGGCCGGGCTGGAGCGGCGCGGACTGCCGTTCCGGCCCGCGCTACTGGCGGACGGCCACTCGGAGGCGGGGGGCGCGGAGGACGCCGTCCACCGGCTGCTGGCCTCGCCCGAGCCGCCCACCGCGATCATCACCGCGAACAACGCGATGACCATCGGAGCGCTGCGGGCCCTGCGGAGGGCGGGTCTGAGCGTGCCGGGCGATCTCGCGCTCGTCTGCTTCGACGACTTCTCCTGGGCGGATGTCTTCTCCCCCGGGCTCACCGCGATCTCCCAGCCCAGCCGGGAGATCGGCGCCACCGCCGTCCGGCTGCTGCTCGACCGGCTGGAGAACCCGGGGCGGCCGCCGCGCACCGTGCGGCTGCCCTGCACCTTCGTCCACCGCACCTCCTGCGGCTGTGTGGCCGAAGACCCCGACCGACCGCTCCCCGGAACCCCCGGACCCCCCGGAAAGGACCCCGTCTCGTGATCGTCGTCGCCGGAGAAGCCCTGATCGACCTCGTGCCCGAGCGCACGTCGAGCGCCGCGGCGGGCGACCGGCTGCCCGCGCTGCGGCCGGCGCGCGGCGGCGGCCCGTACAACACCGCGCTGGCGCTGGGGCGGCTCGGCTCGCCCACCGCGTTCTGCTCGCGGGTCTCCACGGACGGCTTCGGGGAGGCGCTGCTGGCGGGGTTGCGGAAGGACGGCGTGGACACCGCGCTGGTGCAGCGCGGTGAGGAGCCCACGACCCTCGCGGTCGCCTCCATCGGGGCCGACGGCTCGGCCGGATACGGCTTCTATGTGCAGGGCACCGCGGACCGGCTCTTCACCCTGCCGCCGTCCCTTCCCGAGGGGGTGAGCGCGCTGTCGCTGGGCACCTGCTCGCTGGTGCTGGAGCCGGGCGCGAGCGCGTACGAGGAGCTGCTGCGGCGGGAGGCCGCACGTGGGGTCTTCACCCTCCTGGACCCCAACATCCGCACCGGCCTGATCCCCGACGCCGACGCCTACCGCGCCCGCTTCCGCGGCTGGCTGCCCCATGTCGGCCTGCTGAAGCTGTCCATAGAGGACGCGCGGTGGCTGGCCGACTCCGAGGACGTGGAGACGGCCGTGGGCGAGTGGCTGGCGGCGGGCCCGGCGGCCGTGGTGCTCACCCGGGGCGGGGAGGGGCTGAGCGTGCGGCGCCAGGACGGCTCGGTCCTCTCGGTGCCGGGCGAGCGGGTGGACGTGGTGGACACCATCGGGGCGGGCGACACCGTGAACGCCGCACTGCTGCACCGGCTGGCCGCCCACCAGGCGCTGTCGGCGCCCGCGCTGGCCAAGCTCGACGACGCGGCCTGGCGGGATGTGCTGGGCTTCGCCGCCCGTGCCGCCGCGTTCACCTGCTCCCGCGCGGGCGCGGAGCCGCCCTACGCCTCCGAGCTGGCCTGACCCCTCGGCACACCGGCGCCGTGCCCGGTCGGTGCGGGTGCGGCGCCGGGGCTCCTTCGGCCCCGGCGCCGACCCCGCGGCTACTTCGCGGCCGTCCGCCGGGAGGCGACCGTGGTCTTGGCCGCCGCCTTCTTGGCCGCGGTCTTCTTCGACGCGGTCTTCTTGGCCGCCGTGGTCGTGGCGGCGGCCTTCTTGGCGGGCTTGGCGGGCGCCTTCTTGGCGCTCCTGCCGCCGTTGCGCGCGGCGGGCACCGTCGCGTCGCTCACCCGGTCGCCCAGCATGTCCCGCAGGAACTTGCCGGTGTGGCTGGCCGGAACGGAGGCCACCTCCTCCGGGGTGCCCTCGGCGATCACCAGACCGCCGCCGCTGCCGCCCTCGGGGCCCATGTCCACGACCCAGTCGGCCGTCTTGATCACATCGAGGTTGTGCTCGATGACGATCACGGTGTTGCCCTTGTCGACCAGTCCGGACAGCACGCTGATCAGCTTGCTGATGTCCTCGAAGTGCAGACCGGTGGTCGGCTCGTCCAGGACGTACACCGTGCGCCCGGTCGACCGCTTCTGCAGCTCGCTCGCCAGCTTGACGCGCTGGGCCTCACCGCCGGAGAGGGTCGGCGCGGGCTGCCCGAGCCGGACGTAACCGAGCCCGACCTCGTTGAGGGTGCGCAGATGGCGGGCGATGGTGGGCACCGCCTCGAAGAAGTCCAGCGCCTCCTCGATGGGCATGTCCAGCACCTCGGCGATGGACTTGCCCTTGTAGTGCACCTCCAGGGTCTCCCGGTTGTACCGCGCCCCGTGGCAGACCTCGCACGGCACGTACACATCCGGCAGGAAGTTCATCTCGATCTTGATGGTGCCGTCACCGGAGCAGTTCTCGCAGCGGCCGCCCTTGACGTTGAAGGAGAACCGGCCGGGCTGATACCCGCGGACCTTGGCCTCCATCGTCTCCGCGAACAGCTTGCGCACATGGTCGAAGACGCCGGTGTACGTCGCCGGGTTCGAGCGCGGGGTGCGGCCGATGGGCGACTGGTCGACATGGACCACCTTGTCGACGAGGTCGTCGCCGGCGACCCGGGTGTGCCGTCCCGGAACCGCCCGCGCGCCGTTCAGCTCACGGGCCAGATGGGTGTAGAGGATGTCGTTGACCAGCGTGGACTTACCCGAACCGGAGACGCCGGTGACGGCGGTGAGCACCCCCAGCGGGAAGGACACGTCGATGTCCTGGAGGTTGTTCTCCCGGGCGCCGTGGACCGTCAGACGCCGCTTGGGGTCCATGGGCCGGCGCGCCGCCGGCAGGGGGATGGCCTTCTTCCCGGAAAGATAGTGCCCGGTCATCGACTCCTCGTTGACCAGCAGCTCGCTCAGCGGCCCGCTGTGCACCACCTTGCCGCCGTGCTCACCCGCGCCCGGACCGATGTCCACCACCCAGTCCGAGGTCTTGATGGTGTCCTCGTCGTGCTCCACGACGATCAGGGTGTTGCCGAGGTCGCGCAGCCGCACCAGCGTCTCGATCAGCCGGTGGTTGTCGCGCTGGTGCAGCCCGATGGAGGGCTCGTCCAGGACGTAGAGCACGCCGACCAGACCGGAGCCGATCTGGGTGGCCAGCCGGATGCGCTGGGCCTCACCGCCGGAGAGGGTGCCCGCCGCGCGGTTGAGCGAGAGATAGTCCAGGCCGACGTCGACCAGGAACCTCAGCCGCTCATTGACCTCCTTGAGGACCCGCTCGGCGATGGTCTTCTCCCGCGGGCTCAGCTCCATACCGCGCAGGAACTCGGCGCATTCGCTGATCGACATCGCCGAGACGTCCGCGATGGACTTGCCCTGCACGGTGACCGCCAGGACGATCGGCTTGAGCCGGGTGCCCTCACAGGTGGGGCAGGGCACCTCGCGCATATAGCCCTCGAACCGCTCCCGGCTGGCGTCGCTCTCCGCCTCCGAATGGCGCCGCTTCACATAGGGCACCGCGCCTTCGAAGGCCGTGGTGTACGCCCGCTGGCGGCCGTAGCGATTGCGGTAGCGCACCTCGATCTGGGTGCGGTGGCCGTTGAGCAGCGCCTTCCTGGCGCGCTGCGGAAGCCCGGCCCAGGGGACGTCCGTACGGAAGCCCAGCGCGTCGGCGAGCGCGCCGACCAGCCGCCCGAAGTAGTCCTTGGTGTGGCCGTGGGACCAGGGGTGGATGGCGCCCTCGTCGAGCGACTTCTCCTCGTCCGGGACGATCAGCTCGGGGTCGACCTCCATGCGGGTGCCGATACCGGTGCAGTCCGGGCAGGCGCCGAAGGGCGAGTTGAAGGAGAAGGTGCGCGGCTCCAGCTCCTCGAAGGACAGATCGTCGTACGGGCAGTACAGATGCTCGGAGAACATCCGCTCCCGCTGCGGGTCGTCCTCGTCGAGGTCGACGAAGTCGAGGATCACCATGCCGCCGGAGAGGCCGAGCGCGGTCTCCACCGAGTCGGTCAGCCGGCGCTTGGCGCTGTCCTTGACGGTGAGGCGGTCGACGACCACCTCGATGGTGTGCTTCTCCTGCTTCTTCAGCTTCGGCGGGTCGGCCAGCTGGATGGTGGCGCCGTCCACCCGGGCCCGGCTGTAGCCCTTGGTCTGGAGATCGGAGAAGAGGTCGACGAACTCCCCCTTGCGCTCGCGCACCAGCGGGGAGAGCACCTGGAAGCGGCTGCCCTCGGGAAGCTCCAGGACCCGGTCCACGATCGCCTGCGGCGACTGGCGGGCGATCGGGCGGCCGCACTCCGGGCAGTGCGGCTTGCCGATGCGGGCGAACAGCAGCCGGAGGTAGTCATAGACCTCGGTGATCGTGCCGACCGTCGAGCGCGGATTCCGCGAGGTCGACTTCTGGTCGATCGACACCGCGGGGGACAGGCCCTCGATGAAGTCCACATCGGGCTTGTCCATCTGCCCCAGGAACTGACGGGCGTAGGAGGAGAGCGACTCGACGTAGCGGCGCTGCCCCTCGGCGAAGATCGTGTCGAACGCGAGGGACGACTTGCCCGACCCGGACAGCCCGGTGAAGACGATGAGCGAGTCGCGAGGAAGGTCCAGTGAGACGTTCTTGAGGTTGTGCTCGCGAGCGCCACGAACGATGAGACGGTCGGCCACGCCGGTCGGCACCTTTCTTGAGAGAGACGGGGTGCGCCGAGCCCGCTCGCGGGGCGGCCCTGCCGGATGGAGCAGAGGCGGAGCGGAGCGAAGCCCCCAAACCCAGGGTATGGGGGCACGACGACGATGTCTTAAGGATGCAGCACACCGAGCCTATAGCACGCACATTCGATTTGCGGGAGCCGAGAGCCGACTTCACCCGATCGTGTGGTGCGGACTACGGTCGGCTGATGGCCGGGGTCGGATGAGGCCCGGACGACGAGCGCCTCGCCGGGCGGTCGCCGCAGACGCTGCCACCGCCCGCCCACGGTCCGCCTTTGATGTTCCTCGCGGCCACCCCGGTGGATCCACTCGGGGCGGATCCACCCGCCGCGATTCCGTCGCGCGACGCCTCGTCGGGAGCGGGCCCGCCGCACTCATCGGTAGAAGGCCCGCGGGGCACCGGATATTCCCGGGCGCCGCCCTCCCCGGCCTTCCCGACACAGTCCTCCCCGGCCCGGTTCTCCCCCGCCCCGGCGGTCCCTTGCCCGTCCTGCCCGCACTAGGCTGAGGCCATGACCTACAGCGGAGTGGTGACGGTCGGCGGACCGGCGGATGTGCATGAACTGCCCGATCTCATGATCTCGAAGGTCGCGGTGGGCCCCATGGCCAACAACGCCTATCTGCTGCGCTGCCGGGCCACCGACGAACAGCTGCTGATCGACGCCGCGGCCGAGCCGCACACCCTGCTCTCCCTCATCGGCGAGAGCGGGATCGGGTCCGTGGTCACCACCCACCGCCACCAGGACCACTGGGGCGCGCTGCGCGAGGTGATGGAGGCCACCGGCGCCCGTACCTACGCGGGCCGCTACGACGCGGAGGGCATCCCGGTGCGGACCGACGTCCTGGTCGAGGACGGTGACACGCTGCGGGTCGGCCGGGTCGAGCTGACCGCCCGCCACCTGGTCGGCCACACCCCGGGCAGCATCGCCCTGATCTACGACGATCCGCACGGCCACCCCCACGTGTTCACCGGCGACTGCCTCTTCCCGGGCGGGGTCGGCAACACCTTCAAGGACCCCAAGGCGTTCGAGAGCCTGATCAACGACGTGGAGACCAAGCTGTTCGACCGGCTTCCGGACGAGACCTGGGTCTACCCCGGCCACGGCGACGACACCACGCTCGGCGCCGAGCGCCCGCACCTCGGTGAGTGGCGCGAGCGCGGCTGGTAGCGGCTCGCACGCGGCCCCCGCGCGCCGCGCACCCCCGTACGCCCCGTGACCCCCGGCGGGCCGTGACGGTTGGCGCGTCATGCACCATGACCGCTCTCCGTCCATGGCCCGCCTCGCCGCCGCGTCCCTGGCCGGCACCGCGATCGAGTTCTACGACTTCTTCGTCTACGGCACGGCCGCCGCGCTCGTTCTCGGCCCGCTGTTCTTCCCCACCTTCTCCCCGCTGGCCGGCACCCTCGCCGCGTTCGGCACCTTCGCCGTCGGCTTCGTGGCCCGGCCGCTGGGCTCGATGCTCTTCGGACCCATCGGCGACCGGTACGGCCGCCGGCCGGTGCTCATCGCCTCACTGCTGCTGACCGGCCTCGCGACCGTCGCCGTGGGCTTCGTCCCGGCCTACGGCGCGATCGGTATCGCCGCCCCCGTCCTGCTGCTCGTGCTGCGCTTTCTGCAGGGGCTGGGGCTCGGCGGCGAATGGGGCGGCGCGGTGCTGCTGACCGCCGAGCACGCGCCCCCGGAGCGGCGCGGACTGTGGTCGGGCTTTCCACAGGTCGGCCCGGCCATCGGCTTTCTGCTGGCCAACGGCACGATGCTGGCCCTGTCGGCCGCGCTGGACGAGGGCGAGTTCCGGTCCTGGGGGTGGCGGGTGCCGTTCTGGGGCGCGGGGCTGCTGGCGGGCGCCGGGCTGCTGCTGCGGACCCGGCTGACCGAGACGCCGCGGTTCCGGGAGCTGGCCGAGCGTGACGAGCGGGCCGCCGCGCCGCTGGCCGAGGTGGTGCGCGGCCACTGGCGGCTGGTCCTGCTGACCGCGGGTGGGCTGGCGGTGGGCTACGCCGTCTTCTACACGGTCACGACCTGGTCCCTGGCGTACGGCACGGAGCGGCTCGGTGTGGCGCGCACGACCCTGCTGGGGTGCGTCATGGCGGCCGTGGCGGTCAAGGGCGTCCTGACGCCCCTGGCGGCCCATCTCGGCGACCGCTTCGGGCGGCGGCCGCTGTGCCTGGCGGGCTGCGTGGCCACGGTGGTGTGGATGTTTCCGCTGATCGCGCTGTTGCGCACCGGTCAGCCGCCGCTGATGTTCCTGGGCTTCCTGGGCGCGCTACTCGCCTTCATCACCATGTTCGCCGTGACCTCGGCCTATCTGCCCGAGCTGTTCGAGGCGCGGGTGCGCTGTACGGGCGCGGCGCTCGGCTACAACCTCGGGGGCGTCCTGGGCGGGGCGCTCACCCCGATCGTGGCGACGGCGCTGTCCCACGGCGAGGGCCCGCCCTGGGGCGTCGCCGCGTATCTGACCGCGGTGGCGCTGCTGAGCCTGGGCTGCTTCGCCCTGCTGCCGGAGACGAGGCCGACGGCCGACCGTCCGGAGGACGGACGATCGGCCGTGCGGCCTCTGGAGGCCGGGGAGGCGGCTGTGTGAGCCGGTCGCCCGGCTCCGGGGCGCGGACGGTCGCCGCACGCCTTCCGGCGCTGCCGGCGCCGTCAGGGCGGTGACGCCGCGGGCGCGTCAGACGTCGGCGCTGTCCTTGTCCCGGAGCCGGCTCTCCCCGTTCCCCGCCTCCGCCAGGGCTCGTTTCCTCGAGGCGTACAGACTCGTGGCCGTCGTGACGGCGAGGACCGCGCAGATCACGCCGAGCGAGACCGGGATGCTGATCTCGGGGACGTGCGCCCCGGACTCGTGCAGGGCGTGCAGCACCAGCTTGACGCCGATGAAGCCGAGGATGATCGACAGCCCGTAGGAGAGGTGAACCAGCTTCTTGAGCAGGCCGCCTATCAGGAAGTAGAGCTGGCGCAGTCCCATCAGGGCGAAGGCGTTGGCGGTGAAGACGATGTACGGGTCCTGGGTGAGGCCGAAGATCGCGGGGATCGAGTCCAGCGCGAAGAGGACGTCCGTGGTGCCGATCGCCAGCATGACGATCAGCATCGGGGTCATCAGCCGCTTGCCGTTCTCCACGATGAACAGCTGGGTGCCGTGGTACCCGTCGGTGGACGGGAACCGCTTCTCGACCGCCTTCAGCAGCCGGTTCTCCTCGAACTCCGTTTCCTCCTCATCGGCCCGCGCCTCCTGGATCAGCTTCCAGGCCGTCCAGATGAGGAACGCGCCGAAGATGTAGAACACCCAGGCGAAGGTCGAGATGATCGCGGCTCCGGCGGCGATGAAGACCGCGCGCAGCACCAGCGCGATGAGCACCCCCACCATCAGCACGCGCTGCTGGTAGACCGTCGGCACGGCGAATTTCGCCATGATCAGCACGAAGACGAAGAGGTTGTCGACGCTCAGCGACTTCTCGGTGATGAAACCGGCGAAGAACTCGCCGGACGGCTGGCCGCCCGCGAAGACCAGCAGGCCGAGCCCGAAGAGCCCGGCGAGGGCGACCCAGACGGCGGTCCAGATCCCGGCCTCCTTGAGGGAGACCTCATGGGGCTTGCGCCCGCCTATGAAGAAGTCGGCGGCGATGAGTGCGCAGAGGCCGCCGATGGTCAGCCCCCACATGGCCACGGATACGTCCACTGTTCCTCCGGCATTCGTACGGCAGTTTCAGCGTCGTCGCTGCCGGAGGTCTCTTCCGCCCCTGCCCGTGGCCGGACCTGGGCCGGTGTCCCGGGGTTCCATCCGGCCTCCTGGGGCCGGACGGAACCCGTGGTGACGGGAACACCGCTACAGGAGTACTCCCCTCCGCAGACACAAGAGTACAGGAATTCCCATGGAAGAGTAAAGAGTTGGACAAAACAGCTGGTCAGTGGCCGTACGACGGGCGGTCCCGCATCGCCTTGACCACGGCCTGAAGCACCTGGGGCAGCACCTGGCTGCCGCGCGGCACCATCGACGGCTCGTACGTCCACGCATGGCCCACCCAGGGGTCGGCGAGATGGTCGTCGGCGACCGGAGTGAGCCGCAGCAGCGACCGCCACAGCGGGTCCAGCACCGGCCCGTAGGCCCGCGCGTCCTCGCGGTCGGCGACCATCATCAGATGCACGCCCACCGAGGGCCCCTCGTCGGCCAGATAGCGCAGCTGGGTGACGGCCCGGTCGTCGAAACCGTGCGGGAAGTCATGGACGATCAGCAACTGCTCGGCGGTGTCCAGATCGGGCGGCAGCGCGTCCGTGGCACCACTGCGGACGGCCATCTGCACCAGGTCGACCCGCCGGGTCAGCGCGGCGAGCACCGAGGAGACCCCCTGGGCGCCGGCCGCCGGCGGCTCGCGCAGCGCGCCCGACCCCACCAGCGGGGCGAACGAACCCGCGGCCGAACCCGCCGGGTCGATCACCCGCACCGAGAACTCCCCCGCCGGATAGACCGCCAGCAGCCGCGCGGCGATCGCGACGGCCGTGTCCGCGGCCAGCGCGCGCAGCTCCCCGGCGTCGGCCGGTCCGCCGTCGAACGAGCCCGGACGCCCGGCGTCGATCCACAGCCCGCGCTCCAGCGGCAGCCGCACCAGCATGGGGATGCGCAGATCGGTGCGCTCCGGGAGGTGCAGATCGCCCAGGCGCAGGGCCATCGGAATCTCCATCGGCACCTGGTACGCCTGCCACACCGGGCTGTCCCAGCGGGCGTAGGCGGGCGGCAGCGCGGGCTCGACCACCTCGGCCTCGGCGGTGAGCTGCGCCAGATCGCGGTCGAGGGCGGCGCGGGCCTGCTCGACGAGGTCGGTGTGCCTGGCCCGCGCCTCGGCACGGGCGGCGTCGGCCGCCGGGCCCACCCGGGTGCGCGGATCGGAGAGCACCCGGTCCAGCTCGCGCTCCATCCGGGACTCCGCGAAGTCCACGGCGCTGCGGTAGGCCGCGGCCGTGCGGGCCAGGTCCTCGAACATCCCCCAGACCTGGTTGTAGAGCCGCTCGTCCATGGTCCAGCCGGAGGCGTCGCCCGCGACCGGGCGGGCGGGACGGCCGGGCTCGGCGGGCGGG
>NZ_BBOX01000166.1 GCF_001553455.1 Streptomyces hygroscopicus subsp. hygroscopicus | reverse complement strand
GGCGGGGGCTGTGCGACCGAGCGGGCCATGCCGCGCACCACCGCCTCGTTGATCCGCTCCGCGAGTTCCGCGCCCTGGTCCAGGCCCTGGTCCTGGAGCAGGGCGGCCAGACCGCCCGCGTACCCCTGGCCGACGGCGCGCACCTTCCAGGCGCCCTGCCTGCGGTAGAGCTCCAGGGCGACCACCGCGGACTCCGAGTCCAGGTCGGTGATGGTGTAACCGGCGATCTCGGTGCCGTCGAGGCCGGTGACGGCGACGGACGGAGCGGCCACGGCGCCGAACCGGGCCGGGCCGCCGACGCCGGCCGGCAGCGCGAGAGCCACGGTGACACGGTGGATGTGCTCGGGCATCGCGTCGAGGTCCACGGCGATCCGGTGGTCGGCCGCCGCCTGTTTGGGCACCTCCACTCCGGCCAGCTGGGGCGAGGCGGGGTGCGCGACCCATTCGGCGCCGCGCACCGTGCCCCGCTCATCGCCGAGTGTCGCCCCGGCCACGATCGGATGGCCCGCCGAGATCCGGATCTCCAAACGGGTCTGGGACAGGGGGTGGTTCTGCCCTCGGACCAGCTCGGCCGTCATGGCTCGTCCCCTCGTTGTGTTCCGTTGTCTGGCGTATGCGTGTGTCTGGCGTGTACGTGCCGAGGACGTATGCGTGCGGAGGGTGCGGTGAGCGCGTCGGCCCGGCGGGCTGTGCTCCACCGGGCCGACGCGCTCACCTTCGCGGTTCGCCTCCGCGGCGTCCGCACCGCTCGGCTGCTCCGCCGCTCGCTGGGCGGCGGCTCACAGATGCGGCAGGATGTGCGGCATCAGGTCCTGGAAGGTGCGGCCGTTGGCCGGCTCGCCGACCGCCTTCATCTGCCAGGCGCCGCCCACCCGCTGGACCGTGGCCATGATCTGGGCGGTGTACTGCCCGCCGCCGGTGAGGGTGTAGCGGGCGAGCTCCTGGCCGTTGGTCTCGTCCACCAGCCGGCAGAAAGCGTTCTGTACCTCGGCGAAGGTCTGGCCGGTGAACGAGTTCACCGTGAAGACGATCTTGTCGATATGGACGGGCACCCGCTGGAGGTCGACCAGGATCGCCTCGTCGTCGCCGCCCTGCCCGGCGCCGCCGACCAGGTTGTCACCGGTGTGGCGGACCGAACCGTCATCGCTGACCAGGTGGCGGAAGAAGACGACATCGGTCGGCTCCTTGTCGGCGAAGAGGACCGCCGACGCGTCGAGGTCGATCTCCCTCGTCCGGGAGCCGAACAGCCCGCGGCGCGGCGCCGCCTGCCAGCCCAGCCCCATCCGTACCGCGGTCAGGGTGCCCCCGTCGGACTTCTGCAGGCTGATGGCCTGTCCCTTGGACATGTTGACCGTCACGCGCTGTCCCTACTCTCGTCTCTCGATTCCCCGTGGCCGCCGCGGGTGCGCGGCCGATGCCGCGCCGTCGCGCACGGCCCTCCCGAAAACCCTATGCACTGCCGCACGGGCTCCGGCCGGACGAGCGGGCTTTTGTGTCGGTCTTGCAACACAGCGCAGGCGCGGGGCGCCCCGAGCGGGCCCGGGGCGCCCTCGCCGTCAGGAGACGCCGGCCTCCCGCATCTGCCGCAGCTCCTTCTTCAACTCCGCGACCTCGTCGCGCAGCCGTGCCGCCACCTCGAACTGGAGCTCCGCCGCCGCGGCCCGCATGCGGTCGGTCATCTCCTCGATCTGCTCGGCGAGTTCGGCCGCGGGCCGATCGGTCAGCACCGGCTCCTTGGCCTTGCCCTTGGCGGCCTTCGCCCCCTTGCCGCCCTTGGCCGCCTTGCCACCGGCCGCCGGCTCGGGGGTCTTGGCGCCCTTGCCGTCCTTCGCCTTGCGGTAGCCGGTGCCGAGCAGCTGCTCCGTGTCGACGTCCTCACGGGCGATCTGGGCCACGATGTCGTTGATCTTCTTGCGCAGCGGCTGCGGGTCGATCTTGTTGGCCTTGTTGAACGCGACCTGCTTCTCGCGGCGGCGGTTGGTCTCCTCGATGGCCTTCGCCATCGCCGGGGTGACCTTGTCGGCGTACATGTGCACCTGGCCCGACACGTTACGAGCGGCACGGCCGATGGTCTGGATCAGCGAGGTGCCCGACCGCAGGAACCCCTCCTTGTCGGCGTCGAGGATGGCGACCAGCGAGACCTCGGGAAGGTCGAGGCCCTCCCGCAGCAGGTTGATCCCCACCAGCACGTCGAACTCACCGGCGCGCAGCTCGCGCAGCAGCTCGACCCGGCGCAGGGTGTCCACGTCGCTGTGCAGATAGCGCACCTGGATGCCCAGCTCGAGCATGTAGTCGGTGAGGTCCTCGGCCATCTTCTTGGTGAGGGTGGTGACCAGGACGCGCTCGTCCTTCTCGGTGCGCGTGCGGATCTCGTGGATGAGGTCGTCGATCTGGCCCTCGGTCGGCTTCACGACGACCTCGGGGTCGACCAGGCCGGTCGGTCGGATGATCTGCTCGACGAAGCCATCGCCCCGGGAGAGCTCGTACGGGCCCGGGGTCGCGGAGAGGTAGACGGTCTGGCCGACGCGCTCCAGGAACTCCTCCCACTTCAGCGGGCGGTTGTCGAGCGCGGAGGGCAGCCGGAAGCCGTGCTCGATCAGGGTCCGCTTGCGGGAGGCGTCGCCCTCGTACATCGCGCCGATCTGCGGCACCGTGACATGCGACTCGTCGATGACCAGGAGGAAGTCCTCCGGGAAGTAGTCGAGCAGGGTGTGCGGCGGGGATCCGGACTCACGGCCGTCGATGTGCAGCGAGTAGTTCTCGATGCCCGAGCAGGTGCCGATCTGCCTCATCATCTCGATGTCGTAGGTGGTGCGCATCCGCAGCCGCTGGGCCTCCAGCAGCTTGCCCTGCTTCTCCAGCCGGGTCAGGGTCTCCGCCAGCTCGGCCTCGATCCCGGCGATGGCCTTCTCCATGCGCTCGGGCCCGGCCACATAGTGGCTGGCCGGGAAGACGTAGAGCTCCTGGTCGTCGCTGAGCACCTCGCCGGTGAGCGGGTGGAGCGTGGAGAGCGCCTCGATCTCGTCACCGAACATCTCGATGCGGACCGCGAGCTCCTCGTAGACCGGGAAGATCTCGACGGTGTCGCCGCGGACCCGGAAGGTGCCCCGGGTGAACGCCATGTCGTTGCGGGCGTACTGGATGTCGACGAAGCGGCGCAGCAGCTCGTCGCGGTCGATCTCCTCGCCGACCTTGAGCGGCACCATGCGGTCCACGTACTCCTGCGGCGTGCCGAGGCCGTAGATGCAGGAGACGGATGCCACCACGACCACGTCACGCCGGGTGAGCAGCGAGTTCGTCGCCGAGTGGCGCAGCCGCTCCACCTCCTCGTTGATCGAGGAGTCCTTCTCGATGTAGGTGTCCGACTGCGGGACGTACGCCTCGGGCTGGTAGTAGTCGTAGTACGAGACGAAGTACTCGACCGCGTTGTTCGGCAGCAGCTCGCGGAACTCGTTGGCCAGCTGGGCGGCCAGCGTCTTGTTCGGAGCCATGACCAGCGTGGGCCGCTGCAGCTTCTCGATCATCCACGCGGTGGTCGCGGACTTGCCGGTGCCGGTCGCGCCGAGCAGGACCACATCCCTCTCCCCCGCGCGGATGCGCCGGTCGAGGTCGGCGATGGCCGTGGGCTGGTCACCGCTGGGCTGATAGGGGCTGACGACCTCGAAGGGCGCCACCTTGCGTTCGAGCTGAGTTACGGGCCGCATGTCACCAACGGTACGACTCGCCACCGACAACGGCCGGGCACTCCCGCGCACCCCCCGCTCCCCGGCCCGCCGGCCCGGGAGCGGGTGATCATGCGCATGATGTCGCCCGTCACGTGAATTTTCCGTCCATCCGACACCTATCCTCCACTGGCGCGCATCTGGGACCCTCTGCCCGTCCATTGCCCGTCCATGGGTTCAGACGAGAGTCAGACGATGCGAGGAGTCCGTATGCAGATCCGCCCGGCCGCCGCGTTAACCGGCGCGCTCATCGGGATGTCCGCGCTCTTCCTCCCCACGGCAGCGGCCCAGGCCGACGGCCATCCGCACCACCACACGGTCACCGTGGCCCATCGCGGGGCCTCCGGGTACGCCCCCGAGAACACCCTGGCCGCCGTCGACGCCGCCGACGACCTGGGCATCGACTGGGTGGAGAACGACGTCCAGCGCACCAAGGACGGCGAGCTGATCGTGATGCACGACACCACGCTGAGCCGGACCACCAACGTGGAGGAGGTCTTCCCCGACCGCGCCCCCTGGAACATCTCCGACTTCACCCTCGACGAGATCGAGAAGCTGGACGCCGGAAGCTGGTTCGGCGCCGACTTCCAGGGCGAGACGGTGCCGACCCTGGAGGAGTACATGGACCGGGTTTCGGACAACCACCAGAAACTCCTGCTGGAGCTCAAGTCGCCCGAGCTGTACCCCGGTATCGAACGGCAGACGCTGCGGGAACTGCGCAGAGAGGGCTGGCTGGACCACCGGCACAAGCGCCGGCTGATCGTGCAGAGCTTCAACGCCGAGGCCATGCGGACGGTCCACCGGCTGCGGCCGGACGTCAAGACCGGCTTCCTCGGCACCCCGGCCGTCGCCGATCTGCCGGAGTACGCCGAGTTCTCCGACCAGATCAACCCCAGCTACAAGACCATCGACGCCGACTACGTGGCCGCGGTGCGAGCCGTGGACGGGGCGCACGGCAAGCCGCTGGAGGTCTACACCTGGACCGTCAACGACGGCCCGTCGGCGGTCTCGGTCGCGGGCATGGGCGTGAACGGCATCATCACCAACAAGCCCGACGTGGTGCGGGACGCCCTCGACGACGCTTCGTGACCAGGGGCCGCGCCACGCGGGACCGCGTCACGCGGGACCGCGCCACCCGGGGCCACGTGACCCACGAGCCGCGTCACCCGGGCAGCGTCACCCGGGCCGCGTGACCCACGGACGGCGCCGTCCAGGGAGCGCGTGCCCCACGGACGGCGTCAGCCACGGACGGCGTCAGCCACGGATGGCGTGACCCACCGGGCCTGGTGACCCACGGACCACGTCACACCGGATCGCGTGACCCATCGAGCTTGGTGACCCACGGGCCGTGAGACCCCCGGACCGCGTCACCCAGGGCCACGTCACCCAGGGCGACGACGTGACCCACGAACGGCGCCGCCCACGGATGACGCGACCCACCGGGCCTGGGGACCCACGGGCCACGAGACCCACGGACGGCGTGACCCACCGAGCCTGGTGACCCACGAAGCACGGTCACCCACGGGCCACGTCACCCAGGGCCGCGCGACCCATGGACCACGTCTCTCAGGGGCCACGGACCACCCACGGACACGCGGAGCACGGACGCGTCACCCAGGGAACACGATCAGCCCTGGGCTTGGCGGCCCAGGGGCCGCGTGGGCCGGAGTGTGCTGGATGGGGCGCCCCGCCGACCGGTCGGCGGGGCGCTGTCGGTGGTGGGTTCTACGCTGAACGCGTGACGATCGCAGAGCGGCAGAAACAGCCGGACCCGCGGGAGCGGTCCGAGCGGCGGGAAGCGCGTGCCTGGGCCTGGGCGGTGTCGGCCACGCCCATCGGCCCGCTGCTGCTCGCGGCCACCGACGAGGGGCTGGTCCAGGTGGTCTTCCACGCGGAGGAGAAGACGGCGGCCGAGGCCGTCGCGAGGCTCACGCGCCGCCTCGGGGCCGAGCCCACGTCCCAGCCGTCCGCGTCCCTGCGGCCCGCGTCCCCGGCCGTCACGGCCCCCGCCTCCGCGGCCCCCTCCGCCGCGGCTGCCCTGCCGGTGGCGCGCTGTACCGAGCAGCTCGGCGAGGCGATCCGGCAGGTGGAGAGCTACTTCGCCGGCGACACCAAGGCGTTCACGCTTCCCCTGGACTGGTCCCTGATCACCGGCTTCAACCGCCGGGTGCTGCGCGAGCTGGCCGCCCACGTCCCCTACGGCACGGTCGTCGGCTATCAGGACCTCGCCGACCGGGTGGGCGAGCCGGGCGCCGCCCGCGCCGTCGGCGTGGCCATGGGGAGCAATCCGCTGCCGGTCGTGGTCCCCTGCCACCGGGTGGTCGAGAGCGGCGGCGGCATCGGCGGCTTCGGCGGCGGGCTGGAGACCAAGCGCACCCTGCTGGCGCTGGAGGGCGTTCTTCCGCGACCGCTCTTCTGAAGCGTTTCCGCGTATCACGCCGCCGGGCCGGAGCGGACACATCTTGTTCCGGAATTCCTCGGCCGTCTTGTGGCACCTCATGCGGCGAGGACCGGAACCTCGACATCGACACCGAGCCGCGGACCAGCCCGGCACCGTTCACGGCCGAGTAGTCGACAAAGAGACCGTCAGCCGATACCCGCTGTCCTCCCCCGCGCACCGCCCGGAGCGTACCCGGCTACCCCTCCGGGCGGTGCCAGGCCGGGTGCCGGGGGTCGTCCGCCCGCACCACCACGTCCGCCGCCTCCGCGGGCCCCACCTCGTCCTCGTAGCGCGCGAAGGCCGGCAGGGTCCACTGGGCGTCCTCCTCGGTGCGGCGGGCGAGAGCGGCCGGGGACAGCCGCAGATGCACCGACAGGTCGAACGGGAACCAGTGCCCCAGCAGCAGCGCGCCGTGCAGCAACAGCACCCCGCCACGCGGAAGTTCGGCATACGGGCTCCGGGTGGCCCGGTCGGTCGCCGGGTCCCACAGGTCGGGCAGCACCCTGCCGGTGCCGCCCGGCCCCGGATCCAGCGGGGTGAACACCTCACGCCACAGGGCGCCGGTGTCCAGCCAGCGGTCGTAGTAGGCGTCAGCGTCCCGCTTGCCGTACTCGTAGCGCAGCGATGCGGGCCGCCAGAACCCCGCCGCCGCGACCGTCAGCACCGGACGCCCCCGGATCCGGAGCGCCTCGGACAGATCCCGCGCCAGCTCGGCGGTGGGCGCCGCCGGAGCCCCGTCGACGGCCACCCTCAGCCAGGGACTGCCGTCCGCCGCCGTCAGCCCGGCGATGCGGTCGGCGGTCGCGTCGGTCAGCCGTTCCCAGGTGATCGCTTCGAGCCGCACGCCCCCATCATGCCGTGGGCTCCCCCGCACGGGCCGAGGGCCCCGGGCTCCGCGGCCCGGGGAGGTACGCTCCGGCCATGGCATCCCAGATAGCGCTGCTCCGCGGCATCAACGTGGGCGGGAACAGCAAGTTCCCCATGGCGCGGCAGCGTGAGCTGATGGCCGAGCTGGGCTTCCGACACGTCACCGTCCACCTCCAGACCGGCAACATCGTCTTCGCCGACCCCGGCACCCCGCCCGAGCAGACGGCGCGTACGCTCGAGCACCGCTTCGCCGCCGACCTCGGCTTCCCCGTGCCCGTCATGGTCCGTACGCGCGAGGAACTGGCCGCGACGGTCGAGGCCAATCCCTTTCCCGACGCCACGGCCGAGCCGAAGACCCTGCACGTGGTCTTCCTGGCGGATGTGCCCCAGGACACGTCCGCGCTGGACGCGCTGGATCCGGCCGCCTACGCCCCGGACGAGTTCCGCCTCATCGGCCGCGAGATCTTCCTGCGCTGCCCGGACGGGGTCGGCCGCTCCAAGCTCGCGGCGAAGGTCAGCAACGCCCGGCTCGGCGTAGCGGCCACCGCCCGTAACTGGAACACGGTCACCAGGCTGCTGGCGCTGGCCGACGCCTGAGACGTCTCCTCGGCGTGGAGGGGGAGGGGGTTGCGTGAGCGTATCTCGACGTGAGGCGCGTCCCTCAGCGCGCACCTCGACGTAAACGCACGTCCATCGGCGCTCCGAGGCGTGAAGCGCGTTCTGTCAGCCCTCCTCGGCGTGAAGCGCGTTCCACCAGCGCATCTCGTGCGTAAAGCGCGTCCGCGCGTCTGCCAGCACCCCGAGCACGCTCCCCCGGCGCCACGCGCATCCCTCAGCCCGCCTCGTCGTAACGCGCGCCCCACAGCGCTGCCCGACGTGAAGCGCATTCCGTCAGCGCTCCCCGACACAACACGCCCCCATCGCCCCGAGCGCGCTCCCCGGCGCCACGCGCGCCCCTCAGCACGCCTCGCCGTAACGCGCGCCCCACAGCACTCCCCAGCGCGAGGCGCGCCCCAAGCACTCCCCAACGTGAAGCGCGTTCCGTCAGCACTCCCCGGCGTAACGCGCGTCCATCAGCGCCCCAGGCGGGTGTCCCCGGCGTCAGGCGGGTGCCTCAGTTCCAGCCGTACCGCCGCCGCAGCCGCATCACGACCAGGTCGAAGCGCGGGCGGTCGAGGGCGCACGCCTCGCGCCGCATCCCGTCCGGATGCACGCGCAGCACCCGGTCCAGATCGACCCATGAGTCGCGCCCGGCCCGGTCCCACGGCCCGGAGCCGATCGGCACCCACTCGCGGTCGTCGTCATGCCGCTTGCTCGACAGCTGCACGGCGAGCAGCGTCCCGCCCCGCTCCCGCGCGACCACCAGCACCGGCCGGTCCTTGCCACGGCCGTCGTTCTCCTCGAAGGGCACCCAGGTCCAGACGATCTCCCCGGGGTCGGGGTCCCCGTCCGGATCGGGTGCGTACTCCGTCCGCACCCGCCCGACCTGGCGCGGATGAGCCTCGACGGTGGCGGCCGGGCCGGTGCTTCCGGGAAGCGCCGCGCCGTCCTCCGTCCCCTGCGTTCCGTTGAATGGCCTGATCACCCGCGACACGTTAACCCGTCCGCGAAGGTCGGTGACATGGCGGCCCCTTCGGCGTGGAAGGTGCATGTACGTGGCTGATGTTCTTGACCCACTGGCGGAGCTCGTCAAACGGCGCCACGATCCGGTCGTCGTCCAGACCGTGCGTTCCACGGCGGCCGCGGCCATCGCCTACGTCGTCGCCCTCAAACTCAGCAAGGAGCCGGCCCCGCTCACCGCCCCGCTCACCGCCCTCCTCGTCGTCCAGGTCACCCTTTACGCGACCCTCACCAGGAGCCTCCAAAGGGTCCAGGCGGTGGTCGTGGGTGTCCTGATCGCCATCGGCTTCAGCCTGCTGGTGGGGTTGACCTGGTGGAGTCTGGCCCTGATCATCCTCGCCGCGCAGACTGCCGGTTACCTGACCCGGGTGGGCGACTGGGTCCAGGAGGTGGCGATCAGCGCCATGCTGGTCCTCGGCGTGACGCAGGTGACCACATACGCCTGGGACCGGGTGCTGGAGACCCTCATCGGGGCCGGTGTGGGAATGGCCTTCAACTTCTTCCTCGCCCCTCCGGTGTGGGTCGAGACGGCCGGCCAGTCCATCGAGGACCTGGCCCGCCGGATGCGTCAGCTGATGCTGCACATCGCCGAGGAGCTCGGCAGCCAAGTCGCCGTCGACCGCGCCGCCGCCCGCCTCCACGAGGCCCGCCGCCTCGACCACGACATCGCCCAGGTCGACGCCGCGCTCCGGCAGGCGGAGGACAGCGTGCGGCTCAACCCCCGCGTCAAGGAGGGGCTCCTCTACCGCGTGGTGCTCCGCACCGGGCTGGACACGCTGGAGATCTGCACCGTCATCCTGCGCGTCATGACCCGCAGCCTGACCGACCTCGCCAAGAAGCGGACAGAAGAGCCCCTCTTCCCGCCGGAGGTGGCGGAGGCCCTGACGGGCCTCTTCACCCACCTGGCCGCCGCCGTCGAGAGCTTCGCCGTGCTGGTCACCACCCAGGTCACCGCCAACGCCGAAGAAGCCGAATCCCGCCTCGCCAGCGAGCTCGTCAAGGCCCACGCCAGCCGCGACCGCGCCGCCGATCTTTTGCTGTACCGCGTTCAGGAGCACCCCCGCCAGTGGCAGCTCCACGGTGCCCTGCTCGCGGAGATCGACCGCATCCTCGACGAACTCGACATGGAGCAGCGCTCCATGCGCCTCATGGAAGAACTCGACCGCAGCACCCGCGAGAAGCGCGAGCGCTTCCGCACCCTCCACAGGATCCAGCGCTGGGTCCGGGGCGACCCCACGGACGGCTCCACGATGACCTGAGCGGAATGACCCGAGCAGGAAAACCCGAGCGGGGTGACCCGAGTGGGATGACCCCGAGCGGGGTGGCGGCGTGGGACGGCGAGTGGAACGGCGAGTGGGACAACCGAGCCGGGACGGCCCCAGCCGGGACGGCCCCAGCGGACCGCCCGGGCGGCTGCCGGTGACCGGCCGCCGCCGGCGCGGTCAGGTGAGGGGGTAGCGGTCGCGGGGGAAGACGACGTCGTCGTAGGGCTCATACAGCTCCACGGAGCGGTGGAACTCGAAGGCGAAGTCGTCGGCGAGTTCGGCGATCGTGCCACGGCCCTCGATCCGGGACAGCCAGGACGGGGGCAGGCGGAGGTCACCGTGGTGGGCGCCGAGGAGGTTGCCGCAGATGGCGCCCGTCGAGTCGCTGTCGCCCGAGTGGTTGACGGAGAGCAGGAGGGCCGCCTGGACGGGGGTGCGCGGGGGCGTCGGCTCGTAGCTGATCTCGCCGCCTGGACCGTAGAGGATCTGCTGGGCGGGGGTGCGGGCCAGCGCGCTGTAGACCGCGATGGCCAGCGCCTCCTCGGCGACCCAGCCGGCGCCGAGCGATTCGGTCTTCTCGGGGGTCGGTTCGCCCTCGGCCGCCAGGTCGACCGCCTTGCGGAGGGCGGCGGTGGTCTCCTCGTGGCCGGGGTAGCGGGCGAGGAGTTCCAGGGCGCGCAGGGTCGCGCCTTCGAGGGACTCGCCCTCGAGCAGACACGCGATCATGGCGGCCAGCGCCCCGGCCGCGTAGTAGCCGGTCGGATGGCCGTGGGTGATCTGGGCGCAGCGGGCGGCGAGTTCGAAGCAGTCGCGGGGGTCGTCCCCGGTAAGGCCGAACGGCGCCGAGCGCATCGCGGTGCCGCAGCCCTTGGAGCCGGAGTTCACCGGGCCCGGGGTGCCGTCGAGGGGCGCCCGCGGGGCGGGGACGTGCTCGGTGGCGAGGCCGGAGAGGCAGGCGTTGCCGGGGGCGCGGCGCGCGTACAGCCAGGGCTGGGTGCGCAGCCAGCCAGAGCGGACCAGGTCCCCGGTGCCCTCGGCGGGCGGCGGCCCGGGGTGGTTCTGGGTGTCCAGCCAGCGCAGATAGGCATGGCGGACGACGGCGGTCTCGGCTCCGCCGTGGCCCTTGGACGAGGACCGGGCATGGGCCCGTATCAGGCCCTCCGCCGTGAAGAGGGTCATCTGGGTGTCATCGGTGACCCGGCCCACGACGCCGCTGCCGTCCGGGACGAGGGTGGTGACGCCGGAGCCGCCGTGGGCCTCACGGATCGCCCGCAGGGAGAGGAACTCGACCGGGTTGCCGAGGGCGTCGCCGATCGCCCCGCCCAGCAGGCAGCCGCGGATACGGGCCCGCTTGGCGGCCGATTCGTCCCATGACTGGCGGATCACTGGCAGCTCCTCATCGTCCTCGTCCCACGCCGTCCCGGCCGGATGCCCGCTCCATGATCTCAGGTATCGGGAGGCGTCCCCCGGCGGTAGATTCGAAAGGGAAGAAAGCGGAAGGAAACCGACGAAACCGGTATCAAACGGGAGATGCGGTGCCATGCCGATGCGACTGATCCGCACGGGTGATGAACCCCTCCACGCGCGCAGCCCGCTGCGGATGCGGCTGGGACTGGCCGTATGGGGGCTGCTCTGGACGCTCGGCGGCGCGGTGGCCTTCGCGGTCGCGGGGCGGCCGGGATGGGCGGCCGCGTGTGCGGCGCTCGCCCTCGTCACACTGGTCGACGTGGTCCTGGTCATCCGGCACATCCGGCAGGGCCCCCACTATCAGCCCGGCCCGGAGGTGCCGCCGTACTCACCGGTCACCGAACGCGGACGGAGCCACGAGCGGCGCTGAACGGCTTCGGCCCGACGGCCGCCGGACCCCGGCCCCAAACGTCTTCTCGTCCGGTGACGGGATATCGACGGCCGGGAGCGCCGCGTTCCGGGAGATACTGCCGAGTACCAGCCGCGTACCTGCCGCGACAGGGGGGCCGTCATGGGGGTGCTGGCGATCGGCATCGCGCTCTGTGCGCTCGGGCTGATGCTCTCCGGGACCGGAGAGCCGTACGGGCGGCGGGAGGCGGAGCGGCAGCGGGAGGCCCACCCGTACGACCTCGCCCGGCAGCGCGGAGTGGCACTCGGGCTCGGCGGCGTGGTGCTGATGGGTGCGGTGGTCCTCGGTGGCTTCGCCCTCTGGCGATGACCGGGAGCCGGCACCGGCGGATACGGCGGAATCCGGGCCGGCCGCACCGCGCCCCCGCCCGCGCTCCGGCCCGCACCCCGGCTATCCGCCCGTTCCGCCCTTCTCGCCGAACCGGGCCGCCGCCACGAAGTCCGGACGAGGGTCGAGCGCCGCCGCCAGCCGGAAGTGCCGGGTGGCCTCGGCCGGGCGGTTGGCCCGCTCCAGCGTGCGGGCCAGGGCGAAGTGGGCGAAGGCGTTGTCCGGCTCGCGCTCCAGGACAAGCTGGAACTCCAGCTCCGCCGAGCGCAGCTGCGCCGCGCCGAAGAAGGCACGCGCCCGCAGCAGCCGGGCCGCCGTGTTCTCGGGGTGAGCGCTGATGACCGAGTCGAGCAGCTTCACGGCGCCCCGTGGATCGCGGGCGGCCAGCAGCTGCTCAGCGGCGCGGTAGTCGATGACGTGGGTCTCGGGCGTGGGCTCGGGCACAGCCGTTTCCTTCCCCGGATGCTTGCTCGGTGGTGGGGGGATGGGATGGAACCGTCACGGGTGATCGTTGGTTGTACGGGGAGCACAACAAGCGCCCCGCACAGCGCATTCCCCACCACGACGCCCCTCACGCCCCGCGCCGCGCCCCGGCCCAACGCTTCCGCGCCGACCTACCGCCCCGGCGAGACCACCCGCGCCGCCAACCCACCAGACCGGCCGCGCCGACCGTCACGCCCCGCCCAGACTGTCCGCGCCCACCGCCACACCCCGGCCCAACCCCTCCCGGCGCCGACCACCCGCACCGCCAACCCACCAGACCGCCCACGCCAACCGTCACGCCCCGCCCAGACTGTCCGCGCCCACCGCCACACCCCGGCCCAACCCCTCCGGGGGCCGACCGCCGTGCCCCCCGCTCAGCCCTCCGCGTCGGCCGCCCGCTTCACCAGGTCCGCCCAGACCTTCCGGACCTGAGGCTCCAGCGTCTCGATCGGGCCATTGTTGTCGATCACGATGTCGGCGACCGCCAGCCGGTCCGCGCGGGTGGCCTGTGCCGCCATCCGGGCCCGCGCCTCGTCCTCGGTCATGCCGCGCAGCCGTACCAGCCGGTCGAGCTGGGTTTCGGGGGTGGCGTCCACGACCATGACCAGGTCGTAGAGCGGAGCCAGCCGGTTCTCGGCCAGGAGTGGGACGTCATGGACGACGACGGCGTCCGGGGCCGCCGCCGCCTGGAGCTCGGCGGAGCGGTCCCGGACCAGGGGGTGGATGATCGCGTTCAGCGCGCTCAGCCGCTCCGGGTCGTTGAACACGATCCCGCCCAGTCGGGGCCGGTCCAGACGGCCGTCGGCGGTCAGCACCTCGGGGCCGAACTCGGTGACGACGGCGGCCAGTCCGGGCGTGCCCGGCTCCACCACCTCACGAGCGATCCGATCGGAGTCGATCAGCACCGCCCCGTACGAGGTCAGGATCCGTGAGACCTCGCTCTTACCCGCGCCGATTCCGCCCGTGAGCCCCAGCTTCAGCATGGGGCCCACGCTATACGGCACGGCGGCGGAGTCATCGCTCGCGGGGTCATCGCTTGCGGGGCCATCGGCTCGCGGAGTCATCGCTCGCGGGGCCATCGGCTCGCGGGGCCATCGCTCAGGCCCCGCCCTCGCCCTCCCGCTCGGCCAGGAACCGCTCGAACTCGGCCCCCAGTTCTTCCGCCGAGGGCAGCTCGGTCGGCTCCGCGACCAGATTGCCGCGGCTCTCGGCCCCGGCCACCGCGTCGTACTGGTGCTCCAGGCCCCGTACGAGCGCGACCAGCTCCTCGTCCCCTTCCGAGATCTGCCGCTCGATCTCCTCCTGCGTCTTGAGGGCGTCGTTGCGCAGGGCGTGTGTCGGCCCCGGCAGGACCAGACCGGTGGCCGCGGTGATGGCCTCCAGCGCGGTGAGCGCCGCGTCCGGATAGGCCGACCGGGCCAGGTAGTGCGGTACGTGCGCGGCGACGCCGAGCACGTCGTGGCCCGCCTCGGCGAGCCGGTACTCGATCAGGGCCTCGGCGCTGCCGGGCACTTGGGCCTCGTCGAAGTAGCCGCGGTGCCCCGGTGTCAGATCGGTACGGTTGCCGTGCGGGGTGATGCCGACCGGGCGGGTGTGCGGAACGCCCATCGGGATGCCGTGGAAGTTCACCGCGAGCCGCACGCCCAGCCGCTCGACCAGTTGGCGCACGGCCGCCGCGAACCGCTCCCACTCCACATCCGGCTCCGGTCCGGCGAGCAGCAGGAACGGGGCCGCGGTCGCATCGCGCACCAGATGCAGTTCGATCTTCGGGGTCTCGTACGCGGTCCAGCGGTCGCGCTGGAAGGTGAGCAGGGGGCGACGGGCCCGGTAGTCGACCAGCCGGTCATGGTCGAAGCGCGCGACGACCTTGCGTGGCAGGCCGTCGAGCAGCCGCTCGACGATCTGGTCCCCGGCCTCGCCGGCGTCGATATAGCCGTCGAAGTGGTACAGCAGCACCAGCCCGGCCGAGTCCCGCGAAGCTATCGCGTCGACCTCCGCCAGTCCGCTCGGTTCCCATGCGTACAACTCCTGCGGATCATGCACTGTGACCGCTCCTCCTCGTGTTCGCACCGAAGAACACCGAACGGGGGCGGGGTCATTCCCCGAACGGGAGGTCCGATCACCCGGCGGCGGTGAACCGCGCCTCGCCGGACGCCCATTCGGGCGGTACGGGAGCGGCCCGATCCAGACGTCGGCGCAACGTCGGCGCACGTCGCGGGGTTGACGCGCATATGCGGCACGCCTATCTTCGCGAGCCGTCAGCGGTTCACCATGTCATCCGGCGTTCACTGGCCAGAACCGATCCCCGTCCCCCTCCCCTGACTCCTCTGACTCCCTGACTCCTCTGACTCTCCTCCGGCTCCTCCGGCTCCTCTGGCCACGGCACAGGAAGGCAGCCCGTATGCACTCCCCCGGCCGCACCCCCACCCGATTACGCGCCCTCGCCGCCGCCTTCGCCGCCGGACTGCTCGGCGCCGGCGGGCTGATCGCGGCGGGCACCACCGCACGGGAGGCCCCCGCCGCCACCTCGATCGCCGTATCCGACGCGGAGGGGCTCAGGGAGGCCCTCGCCGCGGCCCGGCCCGGCGATACGATCCGGCTCGCCGACGGCAGGTACCACGGCGGCTTCGAGATCACCGTTTCCGGCACCCCGGGCTCGCGGATCACCCTCACCGGCTCGCCGAAGGCGGTCCTCATCGCGAGCGGCCGCTGCGGACTGCGTCTGAACGGCGCCTCGTACTGGACCGTCAGCGGGATCACCGTCCGCGGTGGCCGGGAGGGCATCCGGATCGACGGCGCCCGGAGCGTGAGGGTGGACTCCGTTTCGGTCAGCGTGCGGCGAGGCGG
>NZ_BBOX01000165.1 GCF_001553455.1 Streptomyces hygroscopicus subsp. hygroscopicus | reverse complement strand
CGCCCGCGCCGCGCGACCGCCCGCTGCCGCTGTCCTCCGCCCAGCGGCGGCTGTGGTTCCTGGACGACCTGACCTCCGGCGGCACCGAGTACAACACCGGGGCCGGGCTGCGGCTCGACGGCCCGCTGGAGGTGGCCGCGCTGCGCCGGGCCCTGGACCGGCTCGCCGCCCGCCATGACGCCCTGCGCACCACCTTCGCCACCGTGGACGGGCACGGTGTGCAGCGGGTGGCCGGGCACGGGACCGTGCCGCTGGACCGGGTGGACCTCGGCGGGCATCCGGCGCGGCGGCGCGCCGAGGAGCTGGAGCGCACGCTGGCCGGGGAGCTGAGCCGCCGCTACGACCTGGAGCGGGGGCCGCTGACCCGGGCGCTGCTGGTCCGGCTGGCCGACGGGGAACACGTCCTGCTGCTGGCACAGCACCACATCGTCACCGACGGCTGGTCGGTGACGCTGCTGGTGCGCGAGCTGGCCGCGTTGTACGCCGCCGAGGTGTCCGGCACCGATGCCGCGCTCCCCGAACCCGCCCTGCAGTACCCGGACTACGCGGTCTGGGAGCGCGGCCGTCCCGACCTCGCCCGGGACGAGGCCGATCTGGAGTACTGGCGCGGCCGGCTCGCCGGGATGCAGACGCTCCAGCTGCCCACCGACCGCCCGCGTCCCCCGGTGCGCACCACGGCGGGCGCGGTGCACCGCCACGAGCTGCCCGCCGAGCTGGTGGCGGGGCTGGCCCGGCTCGGCCGGGAGCGGGACACCACCCCGTTCACCCTGCTCGCGGCCGCCGCCGCGGTGCTGTTCTCCCGCTACTCGGGCCAGCGGGACATCGCCTTCGGCACCGTCACCGCCGGACGCCACCGCGAGGAGCTGGAGTCGGTCGCCGGATTCTTCGTCAACACCCTGGTGCTGCGCGCCGAGGTGGACGGGGACAGCACGGTCGAGCGGTTCTGGGACACCATGCGCGAGACCGTGCTGGACGCGTTCGGCCATGACCGGCTGCCGTTCGAGCGGGTCGTCGAGGAGCTGGCCCCGCGCCGCGACCCCAGCCGCCATCCGCTGGTGCAGGCGCTGGTGGTGCAGCAGAGCGCCATGGTGCCGGCCCGGGAGGCGGGGGGTGTGCGGATCACCGAGCACGCCCTGCCGCGCCCCGCCGCGCGGTTCGACCTGGTGCTGGAGTTCCTGCCCCGCGACGACGGCTCGCTGGGGCTGACCGTGGAGTTCAACTCCGATCTGTTCGACCCCGCCACGATCGAGCGGATGGCCGGACATCTGCACCGGCTGCTGGCCGGCATGGTGGCCGATCCGGGCGCCACCCTGGCCGGGTTGCGCATGCTGGCCGACACCGAGTGGCATGCGCTGCTCGACGCCTGGAACGGGCCGGAGCAGGAGGCCACCGAGGCCACGGTGCCCGAGCTGTTCGCCGGCCAGGTGGCGCAGCGCCCCATGGCCACCGCTGTGACCTGCGGCGACACCAGCCTCTCCTATGACGAGGTGAACCGCCGCGCCAACCGGCTGGCCCGGCTGCTGATCGCCCGGGGCGCCGGTCCCGAGCGGCTGGTGGCCCTCGCCCTGCCCCGCTCGGCCGACCTCGTCGTGGTCCTGCTGGCGGTGCTCAAGACGGGCGCCGGCTATCTCCCGGTGGACCCCGGCTACCCGGCCGAGCGCATCGCGTTCATGCTGGAGGACGCCGCGCCCTCGACCGTCCTCACCACCACCGGGGCGGCCGGCGCCCTGCCCGCCGGTGCCGGACCGCTGGTCCTGGACGACCCGGCGGTCCGTGCCGAGCTGGCAGGGCTCGGGGACGGCGACATCACCGACGCCGAGCGGCTCCGTCCGCTGGACCCGGCCCATCCCGCGTACGTCATCTACACCTCGGGGTCGACCGGCCGCCCCAAGGGGGTGGTGGTCACCCACCGCACGGTGGCGGGGCTCGCGGCCTGGGCCTCGGCGGAGCTGGGGCGGGAGGGGCTGACCGACGTGGTCGCCTCGACCTCGCTCAACTTCGATGTGTCGGTGTTCGAGATCCTCTGCCCGCTGCTGGCCGGCGGCAGTACCGAGGTGGTGGCGGATCTGCTCGCCCTCGCCGACCCCGACCGGCGGCCGCGGGCCAGGGGGCTGCTCAGCGGGGTGCCCTCGGTGTTCTCCCGGCTGCTGGGAGAGGGCCTCTCGGCGGCCCCGGCCCGGACCGTCGTCCTGGCGGGCGAGGCGCTGCCCGCCCAGACCGTCCGGGACATCCGGGAGGCCATGCCGTCCTGCCGGATCGCCAATCTCTACGGGCCGACCGAGGCGACGGTGTACGCCACCGCCTGGTTCTGCGACGGCGAGGCGCCGTCCCAGGCCCCGCCGATCGGCCGGCCGGTCGCGGGCGCCCGCGCGTACGTCCTGGACCCCACGCTCCGGCTGGTGCCGCCCGGGGTGACCGGTGAGCTGCACCTGGGCGGGCAGGGCCTGGCCCGGGGCTATCTGAGGCGGCCCGGCCTGACCGCCCACCGTTTCGTGGCCGACCCCTTCGGACCGCCCGGCAGCCGGATGTACCGCACCGGTGACCTGGTCCGCTGGAACGCCGACGGCCGGCTGGAGTACCTCGGCCGGGCCGACGACCAGGTGAAGATCCGCGGCTTCCGCATCGAACCGGGCGAGGTGGAGGCGGCGCTGCTGCGCCACCCCGATGTCGCCGAGGCCGCGGCCGTGGCCCGGGAGACGGACGGCCACCAGCGGCTGATCGCCCATGTGGTGGCCGCTCCGGGCGCCACCCCGGACCCGGCGGGGCTGCGGCGGTTCCTGCGGCGTTCGCTGCCCGACTACATGGTGCCCGCCTCGGTGCTCGTCCTGGAGCGGATGCCCCTCAGCCCCAACGGCAAGCTGGACCGCGGCCGGCTCCCCGAACCGGACTGGGCCGAGGCCGCGGCACCGGGCTACGTGGCGCCCCGGACCGCCGCCGAGCGGACCCTCGCACGGGTCTGGGCCCAGGTCCTGCGGGTGGAGCGGGTCGGGGTGGAGGACAACTTCTTCTCCCTCGGCGGCGATTCGATCCTCAGCATCCAGCTGGTCTCCCAGGCGCGGCGGGCCGGGCTCGCCGTCACCTCGGGCGACGTCTACCGCCACCAGACGATCGCCGCGCTGGCCCTGCACCTGGACACCACCACGGCCCCGGCCGGGCTGCCCGGCTCCGGGACGGACGGAGCGGCCACCGGGGAACTGCCGCTGACCCCCATCCAGCACTGGCTGTTCACCACCGACCCCGAGCGGGCCGGACACTTCAACCAGACGCTCTCCCTGGTGCTGCCCGAGGACGTGGACGAGGAGGCGCTGCGGCGCGCCCTGGACGCGGTGGTGGCCCACCACGACGCCCTGCGCTCCCGGTTCCACCGGCGGGACGGCGGCTGGTACCAGCGGATCGAGGCGGCGGAGGCGGTGCGCGTACCACTCATGACCGGCGTCGGGCACCTGGGCGGCTTCGACCTGGCCGAGGGTCCGCTGATGCGCGCGGTGCTCGACCGGGACGCCGGGCCGCGGCCGGTCCTCCGTCTCACCGTCCACCACGCGGTGGTGGACGGGGTCTCCTGGCGGGTGCTGCTGGAGGACCTGAGCACCGCCTACACGGCCTTCCGGCCGGAAGCCGGGGACCAGCGGACCGGCAGCGCGGAAGCCGGGGACGAGGCTGCCGGAGGCGAGCGGGCCGGGGACGAGCGGCCCCGGGGCGAGGGCGCGGGCCTTCCCGCGAAGTCCTCCCCGCTGCGCCACTGGGCACTGCGGCTGAACGAACACGCCCGAAGCGGCGGGTTCGACGACGAGGAGGCGTACTGGACCGGTCCGGCCGCGATGGGCGACCCCTCGCTGCCGCTCGACCACGAGGGGGCCAACACCTACGCCTCGGCCCGGTCGGTCACCGTCCGGCTCGGCCCCGCCGAGACCGCCGCGCTGCTCCAGACGCTGCCCGAGGTCTACCGTACGCAGGTCAACGATGTGCTGCTGAGCGCGCTGGCCCGGGTGCTGCACCGCTGGACCGGGCGCGACCGGGTGCCGGTGGACGTGGAGGGCCACGGCCGCGAGGAGCTGTTCGCGGATCTGGACATCTCCCGTACGGTCGGCTGGTTCACCACCCGCTTCCCGGTGGCGCTCGGCCTTCCGGACGGCGGCTGGGGCGAGGTCCTCAAGTCCGTCAAGGAGCAGATGCGGGCCGTGCCGCGGCGCGGTCTGGGCTACGGGGTACGGCGCCATCTGCTCGGCGGCGAGGGCCTTCCCGACGGTCCCACGGCCTCGATCAGCTTCAACTACCTGGGCCGGTTCGAGGCGCCGGGCGCGGGCGACGGGCTCTTCCGCGGCCTCCACGCCGAACTGGCCCTGGACGCCGACCCGGCCGCACCGCGTCCGCATCCGCTGGAGGTGGTGGGCCGGGTCGATGGCGGCGAGCTGGAGTTCACCTGGTTCTACTCCGCGAACCTGCACCGGGAGGAGACGGTCGGGCGGCTCGCCGAGGAGTTCCGCGAGGCGCTGTGCGAGATCGCCCGGCACGGCAGTGCGCCCGGCGCCGGCGGCCGCACCCCGTCCGACTTCCCGCTCGCCGCCCTCGACCAGGCCGCCGTGGACCGGCTGGCGGGGGACGGCAGCACGGTGGAGGACATCTACCCGCTCACCCCCACCCAGGCGGGCATGCTGTTCCACACCCTGGCCCAGGACGACCGGCGCGCCTATCTCCAGCAGCTCACCTTCGTCCTGGACCCGGTGCCCGATCCGGCGGCGCTGGCCGCGGCCTGGCAGCAGGTCGCCGACGTCACGCAGGTGCTGCGCGGCCGAGCGGTGTGGGACGGGGTGCCCGAGCCGCTCCTGGTGGTGGAGCGCGGGGCCCGGATCCCGGTCGTCCTGCTGGACTGGCGTGGCCTGGGGCCGGACGAGCGCCGGGAGGAGCTGCGGAAGTTCCTCGCCGAGGACCGGGAGCGCGGTCTCGACCTGGCCGCCGCGCCGCTGACGCGGCTGGCGCTGGCCCGGCTTACGGACACCGAGGTCCGGGTGGTGTGGACCTTCCACCATCTGGTCCTGGACGGCTGGAGCCTCTTCCAGGTGCTCTCCGACGTCTTCCACTGCCATGCGCGGGCGCGTGCCGGGGCGTCCGGCACGGCCATGGCCGCCGGGCTGCCCGGCCGCCGCCCGTTCCGCGACTACGTGGCGTGGCTGCGGGAGCGCGACGGGGCCCGTGCCGAGGAGCACTGGCGGGCCCGGCTGGGTGACCTCACCGAGCCCACCCCGCTGCCGTACGACCGGGAGCCCGACGGGACCCATCACGCGGAGTCCACCGAGGAGGTGCGCGTCACCCTGCCCGCCGCGGCCACCGGCCGGCTCCAGGCGCTGGCCCGGAGTGCGGGGCTCACCCTGAACACCGTGGTGCAGGGGGCCTGGGCGCTGCTGCTGTCCCGGCAGTCCGGCCGCGAGGACGTCGTCTTCGGGACCACCGTGTCCGGGCGGCCGCCGGAGCTGCCCGGGGTGGAGACGATGAACGGGCTGTTCATCACCACCGTGCCGACCCGCCTCACGGTGCCGGCCGACGCCACCCTGCTGTCCTGGCTGGGCGCGGTGCAGGCCGGGCAGAGCGAGGACCGGCGGTTCGATTTCGTACCGCTCACCCGGCTGCGGTCCTGGACCGGGCTGCCCGAGCGGGTGAACCTCTTCGACTCCATCGTGGTCTTCGAGAACTATCCGGTCGGCGGGGACCTCGCCGCCGCGCACGGCCTGGACCTGCGGGACCTGGAGGGTGTGGAGACCACCAACTACCCGCTGTCCCTGGTGGTCTACCCCGGTGCCGAGCTGGCGCTGCGGCTCGGCTACGACCCGGCGCTGTTCGAGGAGGCCACCGCGCGGCGGATGGCGGAGCGGCTGACGGTGGTGCTGACGGCCATGGCCGACGGTCCGGACCGGCCACCCGCGCGGCTTCCGCTGCTCACCCCCGCGGGCCGCCACCGGGTGCTCCGGGAGTGGAACGACACCGCGGTCCCGCTGCCCGAGTCCACGGTGGCCGGGCTGTTCGCCGAGCGGGTGCGGTGCGCGCCGGACGCGACGGTCCTGGACGGCGCGGACGGCCCGGTGAGCTACCGGGAGCTGGATACGCGCGCCAACCGGCTGGCCCACCGGCTCGCCGGACGCGGCGTCGGGCCGGAGCGCCGGGTGGCCGTGCTGATGGACCGGTCGGTGGAGCTGGTGGTGGCGCTGCTGGGGGTGGTCAAGGCCGGCGGGGCGTACGTACCGCTGGACGTCCGCGCCCCCCGGGACCGGCTGCGGCGGGTGCTGGCGGAGGCGGGGGCCGAGGTGGTGCTGACCGACCGCGCCTGGGAGCGCACGGCGGCGGACGTCGGGGGCGCCGCGCGGGTCCTGACGGTGGAGCCCGGCGGCGACGGCGACGACGGCGACGGCCCGTCGGAACCGCCGCGGGTGGCGGTCTTCCCCGACAACACCCTGTACCTGATGTTCACGTCCGGTTCCACCGGGCGGCCCAAGGGGGTCGCGGCGCGCCACCGCGATGTGACCGCCCTCGTCGCGGACCGCGCCTTCGCGGACCACGACCGGGTGCTGGTGCACTCGCCCCAGGCGTTCGACGCCTCCACCTACGAGCTGTGGGTGCCGCTGCTGCGCGGCGGCCGGGCCGTGCTGGCGCCCGCCGGGGACGTGGACGCGGACACCGTGCGCGAGGCCATCGGCGTGCACGGGGTGCGCTGTCTGTGGCTGACCGCCGGGCTGTTCCGGCTGCTCGCCCAGGAGGCGCCGGACTGTCTGCGGGGCGCCCGGGAGGTGTGGACCGGCGGTGAGGCGGTGTCCGCCGGGGCGGTGCGCCGGGTGCTGGCGGCCTGCCCGGAGCTGACGGTGGTCGACGGCTACGGGCCCACCGAGACCACGACCTTCGCCACCCGGCGCCCGTTCCGCGCCGGGGAGGAGCTGCCGTCCGCGCTGCCCATCGGACGGCCGCTGGACAACACCCGCGTCTACGTCCTCGACGGCGCCCTCCAGCCGCAGCCGCCGGGCATTCCCGGGGAGCTGCACATCGCGGGGGCCGGGGTGGCCCGTGGCTACCACGGCCGCCCCGGCGCCACCGCCGAGCGGTACGTCGCCGATCCGTTCGGGCCGCCCGGCTCCCGGATGTACCGCACCGGGGACGTCGTGGCCTGGACCGACGACGGTGAACTGCGCTTCGTGGGCCGCGCCGACGACCAGCTGAAGGTCCGGGGCTTCCGGATCGAGCCGGGGGAGATCGAGGCCGCGCTCCTTCGCCACGGGGGCGTGGCGGAGGCGGTCGTGGCGCTGTCCCGCGCGGGCGGACGCACGCTGCTGACCGGTTATGTGGTGCCGGACGGCGCGGGCGCGGCGCCCGGGGAGGAGGAGCTGCGGTCCTTCCTGGGCGGTGTGCTGCCCGACTACATGGTGCCCGCGGCGTTCGTCACCCTCGACGCGCTGCCGCTCACCGGCAACGGCAAGGTGGACCGCCGGGCGCTGCCCGCGCCCGGCCCGGCGGCCGGTACGACGCGGTACGTGGCGCCCCGTACCGACGCCGAGCGGGCCCTCGCGGAGATCTGGGGCACCCTGCTGGGGCGGGAGCGGGTCGGCGCGGAGGACAACTTCTTCCATCTGGGCGGGGATTCGATCCTCAGCATCCAGGTGGCCTCCCGCGCCCGGCGGGCGGGGCTGGCCCTCACGCCCCGGGAGCTCTTCCGGCATCCCACGATCGCCTCGCTCGCCGCCGTCGCCACCCCCACCGCGCGGCCCGCCGCCGACACCGGGCCGGTGACCGGTGAGGCGCCGCTCACCCCGATCCAGCACTGGTTCTTCGGCCTGCGGACCGGGCGGCCCGGCCACTTCAACCAGTCCGTGGTGGTCGAACTCCACCGGGACCCGGACCCCGGCGCGCTCCGCGCGGCGCTGGAGGCGCTGCTGGTCCACCATGACGCGCTGCGGACGCGGTTCGAGCCGGGGGCGGACGGGAGCCCGCGGCAGTACTGCCCGCCGCCGGACCCGGCGGCCCCGGTGCCCCTGCGGGAGCACGACCTGTCGGGGCTCGGCGCGCCGGAGCGGCGGGCCGCCGAGGACGCGGCGATGGCCGAGGCGCAGGCCGGGTTCGACACGGCGCGGGGCCCGCTGCTGGCCGCGCGGCTGTTCCGGCACGGCGGGGGGCAGCGGCCCACGCTCTTCCTGACCGCCCACCACCTGGTGGTGGACGGCGTCTCCTGGCGAGTGCTGCTGGAGGATCTGGACACCGCGTACCAGCAGGTGCTCGCGGGCGGCCGGGCCGGCCTCGGCCCCCGCACCACCTCCCTGCGGGACTGGTCCCAGGGGCTCACCGCCCACACCGCCGCCGGCGGTTTCGACGCCGAACTCCCCCACTGGCGGGCGGTGACCGCGGAGTGCGCCGCGGGGCTGCCGGTGGACGGCGCGGGGGACAACACGGTCGCGTCCATGAGGTCGGTCACCGTCCGGCTGGACCGGGAACGGACCGACGCGCTGCTGCGGCAGGTCCCCGGGGTCTACCGCACCCGCGTGGACGACGTGCTGCTCGCCGCGCTCGGCCGGGTGCTCGGCGACTGGACCGGGCGGCGCCGGATCGCGGTGGACCTGGAGGGCCACGGCCGGGAGGAACACCTGCTGGAGGGGGTGGACCTGTCCCGCACCGTCGGCTGGTTCACCACCCTGTACCCGGTCGCCCTTGACCTCCCCGAGGGCGGCTGGGGCGAGACGCTCAAGTCCGTCAAGGAACAGCTGCGGGCGGTGCCGGCCCGCGGCGTCGGCTACGGCGCGCTGCGCCATCTGGCCCCCGCCTCGGGGCTCGGGGACGCGGCGGAGCCCGGCATCAGCTTCAACTACCTCGGGCAGTTCGACTGGGCCGCCGGTGACGGCACCGGTCTGGTCGCCGCCGTACGGGACGGCCTGGGCGGTGACGCCGCGCCGGACACGGTCCGGGCGCATCTGCTGGACGTCGTGGGCCGGGTGGAGCGGCGGTGCCTGGAGATCACCTGGTACTACGGCGCCGGGACGCACACCGAGGAGACGGTGTCCCAGCTGGCGCAAGGGATGCTGCGCGCCCTGGAGGAGATCGTCGGCCACTGCGCCGACCCCGCGGCCGGTGGCCGTACCCCGTCCGACTTCCCGCTGGCCCGGCTGGACCAGGCCGCGGTGGACCGGATCGCCGCCGACGGCCGGGCCGTGGAGGACATCTATCCGCTGACCCCGATGCAGGCCGGGATGCTGTTCCACGGGCTGGTGGATCCGGCGTCGGACGCCTATGTCAACCAGGTCCAGCTGACGCTGACCGGGGTGCGCGACCCGCGGGCGCTGGCCACCGCGTGGCAGCACACGGTGGACGCCAATCCGGTCCTGCGCAGCCGTCTGGTGTGGGCGGACACCCCGGAGCCGGTCCAGGTCGTGACGCGCCGGGCGGAGCCCCGGATCGTCCACCACGACTGGACGCGCCGGCCCGAGGCGTGGCGCGAGGCCGAACTGCGGCGCCTGCTCGACCAGGACCGGGCCGAGGGGATCGACCTGGCCGCCGCGCCGCTGATGCGGCTGGCGCTGATCCGGCTGTCCGCCGACGAGGTCCGGATCGTCTGGACCTTCCACCATGTGCTGCTCGACGGCTGGAGCGCGGCGCAGGTCTTCGACGAGGTCTGCGAGCGGTACGCGGCGCTCATCGCGGGGCGGGCGCCCGCGGTGCCCGCCCGCCGGCCGTTCCGCGAGTACCTCGGCTGGCTCGGCGAGCAGGACACGGCCGCGGCCGAGCGGTACTGGCGGACGGCGCTGGCGGGGTTCACCTCGCCCACCGAACTGCCGCGGGACCGGCCCCCGTCGGGGGCGCACCGCACCGCCTCCTCGGGCTCGCACCGGGTCACGCTGGGCGCCGGGGAGTCCGCCCGGCTGCGGACGACGGCGCAGCGGGGCGGGCTGACCATGAACACGGTGGTGCAGGGCGCCTGGGCGCTGCTGCTGTCCCGGTACAGCGGGGCGGAGGACCTGTGCTTCGGCACCACCGTCTCGGGGCGGCCGGCCGCGCTGCCGGGCGTCGAGTCCATGGTCGGGGTGTTCATCAACACCGTCCCCACCCGGGTCCGGGTGACGGGCGGAAGCCGGCTGCTGGACTGGCTGCGGGAGCTGCAGTCGGCGCAAGCGGAGGCCCGGCTCCACGACTTCGTCTCGCTGGCCCAGCTGGGGAGCTGGAGCGAGGTGCCCGGCGGGGTGAACCTCTTCGACTCGATCGTGGTCTTCGAGAACTACCCGTTCGACGGCGAGGCCATCGCGGCGCGCGGTCTCGGCCTCCGGCAGGAGCGGGACGTGGAGCCCACCAGCTACCCGCTCAGCGTGGTGGTGGCGCCCGGGGAGCGGCTGTCGATCCTGCTGGACTACGACCCCGCGGCCTTCGACGCCGCCACCATCGAGCGGCTGGGCGGCTGTCTGCGGGTGCTGCTGGAGCAGATGGCGGCCGATCCGGAGCGCCGGCTGGACGAACTGCCGCTGATCGGCGAGGCCGGGGCCCGCGCGATCCTCGACCGGTTCAGCGGCCCGGTCCGCGCGGCGCCGCGGGCGGTGCTGCCCGCGCTGTTCGAGGCACGGGCGGCCCGCACCCCGGACGCGCTCGCGGTGATCGGCGACGGCGGACGGCTGACCTACCGGGAGCTGAACGAGCGGGCCAACCGGCTCGCCCGGCTGCTGATCGCCTCGGGCGCCGGGCCGGAACGCTTCGTGGCCCTCGCGCTGCCGCGCACACCCGAGCTGGTGGTGGCCGTGCTGGCGGTGCTCAAGAGCGGGGCGGCCTACCTCCCGGTGGACCCGGCCTATCCGGCGGAGCGCATCGCCTTCATGCTCGGCGACATCGCCCCGGACACGGTGGTGACCGCCGGGGCGGTGGCGGACCGGCTCCCCGCCGGGCCGGGCGGCCGGGTCCTGCTGGACGGCGCGGAGGTGCGGCGGCGGCTGGCGGAGCTGCCCGCCCAGAACGTCGGCGACGCCGAGCGGCGCGGCCCGCTGCGCCCCGGCCACCCGGCGTACGTCATCCACACCTCGGGGTCGACCGGTACGCCCAAGGGCGTCGTGGTCGCCCAGGAGAGCGTGGCCGCGCTGGCCGCGTGGGCGCGGGAGGAGTTCGGCGCCGAGGGGCTCGCCCACGTGGTGGCCTCGACCTCCCTCACCTTCGACGTGTCGGTCTTCGAGATCCTCTGCCCGCTGCTGGCCGGCGGTGCCGTCGAGATCGTCCGTGATCTGCTCACCCTGGCCGAGCGGACCCGGCCCTGGACGGCGAGCCTGATCAGCGCCGTGCCCTCGGCGCTCGGGCAGGTGCTCGGCAAGGGGCCGGTCGCGGTGACGGCCGGCACCGTGGTGCTGGCGGGCGAGGGGCTCGCCGCCCGTACCGTCCAGGAGGTCCGCGCGGCCGTCCCCGGCTGCCGGGTGGCGAACATCTACGGCCCCACCGAGGCGACCGTCTACGCCACCGCCTGGACCTGTGACCCCGCCGACCCCGACCGCACCCCGCCGATCGGCTCGCCGGTCGCCGCCACCCGCGCCTACGCGCTGGACGCGCGGCTGCGGCCGGTGCCCGTCGGGGTGCCCGGGGAGCTCTATCTGGCCGGACCGGGCCTGGCCCGGGGCTACTTCGGCCGGCCGGGGCTCACCGCGCAGCGGTTCACCGCCGATCCGTTCGGCCCCGCGGGCAGCCGGATGTACCGCACCGGCGACCTGGTCCGCTGGGACGAGCGGGGCCATCTGGAGTACCTGGGCAGAACCGACGACCAGGTCAAGGTGCGCGGTTTCCGGATCGAACTGGGCGAGGTCGAGGCGGCGCTGGCGCGCCACCCGGACGTCACCGGGGCGGCCGCGGCCGTCGTCGACACCGGCGGTCACAAGCGGCTGGCCGGCTATGTGGTCCAGGCCCCCGGCTCGGCCCCGGTGGACACCGCCGCGGTCCGCGCGTTCCTCGCCACCCGGCTGCCGGACCACCTGATCCCCTCGGCCGTGGTCGTGCTGGACCGGCTGCCGCTGGGGGCGAGCGGCAAGCTGGACCGGCGGGCGCTGCCCGCACCCGTCTGGGCGGCCCCCGCCACCGGCCGTGTGGAGCCGCGCACGGAGACCGAGAAGGCCCTCGCCGCCATCTGGGCGGACGTGCTCGGGGTGGAGCGGATCGGCGTGGCGGACAACTACTTCGCCCTCGGCGGCGATTCCATCCTCAGCATCCGGATCGTCTCCGCCGCCCGCCGGGCCGGTATCGAGCTGACCCCGCGCCACCTGTTCGTCCACCAGACGGTGGCGGAGCTGGCCGAGGCGGCGCGGGAGGCCCCGGCCACGGTGGCCGGGCACGAGCAGGGCCCGGTCACCGGGGAGGTGCCGCTGACCCCGGTCCAGCGCTGGCTCGTCGAACGGCTCCCCGGTGCGCCGGAACACTTCAGCCAGTCGGTCTCGGCCGAGCTGACCGGGCCGGTGGACGAGGGCGCGCTGCGGGCCGCCCTGTCCGCGGTGCTGTCCCACCACGACGCCCTGCGGCTGCGCTTCGAGCGGACCGGGGACGGCTGCGTGCGCCAGTACAACGCCCCGCCGGACGCCGCACCGGTGCTGGACCTGCACGACCTGTCCGCGGTGGCGCCGGGGCGGCGGGAGGCGGTGATGCGGGAGACGGCCGGGCGGGTGCGGGCCGGGTTCGACCTGGCCCGGGGGCCGCTGCTGCGGGCGGTGCTCTTCACCCGGGGCGCGGGGACGCGGCCGGTCCTGCTGCTGACCGCCCACCACCTGGTGGTCGACGCCGTCTCCTGGCGCATCGTGCTGGAGGACCTGGACGCCGCCTACCGGCACCTCGTCGCCGGCCGGCCGGCCGAGCCGGGCCCCAAGACCACGTCGTTCCGCACCTGGGCGAGGCTCCTGAGCGACCACACCGCCGCCGGGGGCTTCGACGCGGAGCGCGGCCACTGGGCGGCCTGCCAGGGCGCCACCGACCTCCCCACGGACGGGGAGGGGCCCAACACCGCGGCCTTCGAGGAGGAGGTGACCGTCCGGCTGGACGCCGGGGAGACCCGGGCGCTGTTGCGGGAGGTGCCGGACGCGTACCGGACCCGGGTCAACGACGTGCTGCTCTGTGCCCTGGGACGGGTGCTCGCCCGCTGGACCGGCCGGGAGCGGGTGGCGGTGGCCCTGGAGGGGCACGGCCGGGAGGAGATCTTCGAGGGGGTCGACCTGTCCCGTACGGTCGGCTGGTTCACCAGCATGTTCCCCGTCGCCCTGGAGGCACCCGCCGACTGGGGGCTGGAGCGGACGCTGAGGGCCGTCAAGGAGCGGCTGCGGGCGATCCCCGGCAACGGCCTGGGCTACGGTGCGCTGCGCCATCTGTCCGGCGCGGACGCCTCCGGTCTGCCCGCGGAACCGCGGATCAGCTTCAACTACCTCGGGCAGCAGGACTGGGAGCCGCCCGCGGCGGGCGGTCTGCTGCACGCCCTGGCCGGCGGGCTGGAGGGCGATATGAGCCCGCAGGCGCCCCGGCCGCATCTGATCGATGTGATCGCCCGGGTGACCGGCCGGCGGCTGGAGCTGAGCTGGTCCTACTCCCGGTCGCTGCACCGGCGCGCCACGGTGCGCCGGCTGGCCGAGGAGATGGTGGCGGAGCTGCGGGCGATCGTGGCGCTGTGCACCCGTCCCGGCGCGGGCGGACGGACGCCCTCGGACTTCCCGCTGGCCGGGTTGGACCAGGAGACCGTCGACCGGCTGGTGGGCGACGGCCGGGGGGTGGCCGATGTCCATCCGCTGACCCCGACCCAGTCCGGGCTGGTCTTCCACGCGCTGGCCCAGCGCGACCAGGGGCTCTATGTGGAGCAGGCGACCTTCGTCCTGGACGGGGCCGGCGACCTGGGCGTGCTGGCCGCCGCCTGGCAGCACGTGGTGGACCGCACCCCGGTGCTGCGCGGCGAGGTGGTGGTGCACGAGGTGCCCGAGCCCCTGATGGTCGTGCGCCGCGCGGCGGCCGTACCGGTCGAGGAACTCGACTGGAGCGGCCTCGCGGAGGACGAGCGCACGGCCGCGCTGGAGCGACTGCTGGACCGGGACCGCGCCCGCGGGATCGATCTGGCCGAGGCCCCGCTGCTCCGCGTCACCCTGGCCCGGCTCTCCCCCACCGAGGTGCGGGTGCTGTGGACCTTCCACCATGTGCTGCTGGACGGGTGGAGCGTCTTCCAGGTGCTCGGCGATGTCTTCGCCGCGCATGGTGCCCTGGCCGCCGGTGAGCGGCCGCGGCTGCCGGCCCGCAGGCCGTTCGCGGACTATGTCGCCTGGCTCGGCCGTCAGGACCGCACCGGGGCCGAGGCGCACTGGCGGCAGGCCCTGGAGGGCTTCACCGCTCCCACTCCGCTGCCCTATGACCGCCGGCCGACACCGGAGATCGCCACCCGGTCCTCGCGGTGGCTGTCGCACCGGCTCGGCGAGCGGGACACCGCCGCCCTCCAGGACTTCGCCCGGCGGCACCGGCTCACCCTCAACACCGTCGTACAGGGCGCCTGGGCCCTGCTCGTGTCCCGCTTGAGCGGCGAGTCGGACGTCTGCTTCGGGACCACGGTCTCCGGGCGGCCGGCGGAACTGCCGGGCGCGGACGACATCACCGGCATCTTCATCAGCACCCTCCCGGTGCGGTGCGCGGTGGGCGGCACCGCCGGTACGGCCGCCTGGCTGCGGGAGCTCCAGACCGGCCAGGCGGAGGCACGCGGCTTCGGCCATGTGCCGCTGTCCCAGCTGCACGGCTGGAGCGACCTGCCGGCCGGGGTGAACCTCTTCGAGAGCCTGGTGGTGTTCGAGAACTACCCCATCAACAGCGCCGCCGCGGCCGAGCACGGGCTGCGGGTGCGCGACCTGAACGCCCTGGAGTCCACCAACTACGCGCTGACCGTGGTGGTCTCGCCCGGGTCCGGGCTGTCGGTGGAACTCGGCTACGACCCGCGGCTGTTTCAGGAGTCCACCGCCGAAGCGCTGGCGGACCGGCTCACCCATCTCCTCGGCGCGCTCGCCACCGCCCCCGACGACCTGCCGCCGGACCGGATCGACGTCCTCCCGGCCGCCGAGCGCCGCCGGGTCCTGGTGGACTGGAACGACACCGCCCGGCAGGTGCCGCGGGCGACCTGGGCCGAGCTGTTCGAGGCGGCGGCCGACCGCCGCCCCGGCGCGACGGCGGTGGACTCCCCCGGCCTGCGGCTGAGCTACGCGGAGCTGGAGGACCGCGCCAACCGCCTCGCCCACCACCTGATCGGGCAGGGCGTGGGCCCCGGGCGGATCGTGGCGCTGGTGCTGCCCCGGTCGGTGGAGTCCGTCGTCGCCCGGCTGGCGGTGGCCAAGGCCGGGGGCGCCTATCTGCCCGTCGACCCCGACTACCCGGCCGAGCGGATCGAGCTGATGCTCAAGGACTCCGCCCCGCACCTGGTGATCGAGCGGGCCGCCGGGGTCCGGGCCCCGGACGGCCCCGCCCACCGCCCCACGGACCGGGACCGGCTCCGCGCCGTCCACCAGGACGACCCCGCCTACGTGATCTACACCTCCGGGTCCACCGGAACCCCCAAGGGGGTGGTCGTCACCCACCGCGGGATCGCGGGCTTCGCCGCCGCCGAGGCCGAGCACTTCCAGGTGCGGCCGGGCGACCGGGTCCTGCAGTTCTCCTCGCCGGGATTCGACGCCTCCGTCCTGGAGCTGTGCATGGCGCTGCCGTCCGGGGCCGCGCTGGTGGTGCCCGAGCCGGGTCCGCTGCTGGGCGGTCATCTCGCGGACGTCCTGCGGCGGCAGCGGATCACCCACACCCTCATCCCGCCCGCCGCCCTGGCGACGCTGCCCGCCGGCACCGAGCGGGAGCTGCCCGATCTGCGGACGCTGATCGTCGGCGGGGACACCTGCGGCGCGGAGACGGCCGCCCGCTGGGCCCCGTACCACCGCATGATCAACGCGTACGGGCCCACCGAGACCACCGTGGTGGCCACCTGGTCCGAACCGCTGGAGCCGGACGGCGCCCCGCCGCCGATCGGGCGGCCGGTGCCCAACACCCGGATCCGTCTGCTGGACGCGCGGCTGCGCCCGGTGCCGGTGGGGGTGCCCGGTGAACTGTGGGTCAGCGGTCCGTCGCTCGCCCGCGGCTATCTGGACCGCCCCGGCCTGACCGCGTCCCGGTTCCTGGCCGACCCCTTCGGGCCGCCCGGCTCGCGGATGTACCGCACCGGCGACCTGGCCCGCTGGGACGCCCAGGGCCGCGTCCACCACCTGGGGCGCGTGGACCACCAGCTCAAGCTGCACGGCCATCGGATCGAGGCCGGTGAGGTGGAGACCGCCCTGTGCGGCCATCCCGCGGTCGCCGAGGCCGTGGTGACGGTGCGGGAGGACGAGCCCGGGGCGCGCCGGCTGGTGGCCCATCTGGTCCTCGCGCCCGGCGCCGTCGCCCCGGCCGACGCGGAGCTGCGCACCCATCTGGGCCGGACGCTGCCGCGCCACATGGTGCCGTCGGCGTTCGCCGTGCTGGACCGGCTGCCGCTCAACGAGAACGGCAAGACCGACCGGGCGGCGCTGCCCGCGCCCGGCCCGGCCACCGTCTCCGCCGCGCCGGCCGGCCAGGTCGCCCCGCGCACCCCCACCGAGGAGGTCCTCGCGGAGATCTGGTCAGAGGTGCTGGGGGTCTCGCCGGTCGGCGCGGAGGACGAGTTCTTCGCCCTGGGCGGCGACTCGGTCCGCAGTCTGCTGATCGCCTCCCGCGCCACGGAGGCGTTCGCCGTCGACCTGACCCCGCGGGACATCCTGACCGCGCGCACCGTCTCCGCCCTCGCCGACCTGGTCGAGGAGCACATCCTGCGCGAACTCGAAGACGCCGCTCACGGCGGCAGCGACCACGACGAACGATGAGGAAGGACGACATGACGTCTTCGAGGAAGGATCGCGCCGCCGCCCTGCCCGAGGAGTTGCGGGAGGCCCTCCGCCGCCGCCTCGCGGGCAAGGCCGATCGCGCCGGCGCCATCCCCCGCGCGGACCGCGCACGGCCGCTGCCGCTGTCGTTCGCCCAGGCCCGCCTGTGGTTCCTGCACACCCTCCGGCCGGAGGAGGCGGGGTACAACAGCGCGCTGGCGCTGCGGCTGACCGGCGCCCTGGACACGGCCGCGCTCTCCCGGGCGCTGGCCGCCCTGGTGGAGCGGCACGAGGCGCTGCGCACCACGTTCGACGACACCGACGGGCAGCCCACGCAGGTGGTACGCCCGGCCGGGCCCGTCCCGCTGCCGGTGGCGGACCTCAGCGGCGCGGAGCACGGCCCGGGGGCGCTGGAGCAGCTGCTGCGGGCCGAGTACGCCCGGCCGTTCTCCCTGCGGACCGGGCCACTGCTGCGGGCGCTGCTGGTCCGCCTGGCCGGGGAGGAGCACGTGCTGCTGCTCACCGCGCACCACATCGTCACCGACGGCTGGTCGATGGGGGTGCTGCAGGACGAGCTGTGCGCGCTGTACGGCGGGGACCCGCTGCCCCCGGTGCCGGTGCAGTACCCGGACTTCGCGGTGTGGCAGCGGGAGCGGCTCTCGGGAGCCGCGGCGGACCGGCAGCTGGACTACTGGAAGCAGCGGCTGGACGGCGTCGTCCCCCTGGAGCTGCCCACCGACCGGCCCCGGCCCCCGGAGCGCACCGCGGCGGGGGCGGTGCACGAGTTCACCGTGGACCGCGCCACCGCGGACCGGCTGCGGCGGCTCGCCGCGCAGGAGCGCACCACGCTGTTCACCGCGCTGGTCGCGGCCTGCCAGGCGCTGTTCGCCCGCTGGTCGGGACAGGACGACATCGCCATCGGCACCGTGACCTCCGGCCGGGGCCGCACCGAGCTGGAGCGCGCCGTCGGCTTCTTCGCCAACACGGTGGTGCTGCGCTCCCCGGTGGACACCGCCCGCACCTACCGCGCGCTGCTGGCCGGCGCCGCGGCCACCGTGCTGGACGCCTTCGCCCATGACGAGACGCCGTACCAGCGGCTGGTGGAGGCGGTGGGGGCGCGCCGGGACGCGAGCCGCAACCCGCTGTTCGACGTGATGGTGCTGCTGCACAGCGCCCCCAGGAACGCGCCCCGGCCGGCCGGGCTGACCGCGACGAGCGTCGATGTGCCCCGGCAGTGGTCCACCTTCGACCTCAGCGTCGAATTCATCGAAGAAGCCGCGGACGGGGCGGAGCTGCGGGGGCTGCTGGAGTACAGCACCGAGCTGTTCGACGCGGCGACCGCCGGGCGGATGGCGGGACACCTGATGGTGCTGCTCGACCAGGTGGCCGCCGAACCGGACCGGCCGGTGCGCGAGCTGTCCCTGCTCACGGACGGGGAGCGGCGGCGGATGGCGGCCCTGGGGCACGGCCCCGCCGTCGCGGTCGAACCGGCCACGTTCCCGGCGGTGTTCGAGGCGCTGGCGGCCCGCAGCCCCGGCGCCACGGCGCTGGTGGCCGGGGACGTGGTGTACGACGCGGCCGGGCTCAACGCGGCCGCCAACCGGCTGGCGCACCATCTGATCGCCCAGGGCGTCGGGCCGGAGAGCGTCGTCGGGGTGAAGCTGCCCCGGACCGCCGGGATGATCGTGGCGATCCTGGGCGTGCTCAAGGCCGGCGGGGTCTATCTGCCCATCGATCCCGAACTCCCCGCCGACCGCGTCGCGTTCCTGGTGGCCGACGCCGGGCCCGCGCTGGTCCTCGACGAGGCGGCGCTGCGCGCCGTCCCCGGCACGCTGCCGGTGACCGACCCCACCGACGCGGACCGGACCGCCCCGCTGCACCCCGGCAGCGCCGCCTATGTGCTGTACACCTCGGGCTCCACCGGCCGTCCCAAGGGCGTGGCCGTGGAGCACCGGTCGCTGGTCAACCTGCTGGCCGGTCACCGCCGGGGCTTCGTGGCCGAGGCGGGCGGCGGTCCGCTGCGCGCGGCGCTGACCGCGTCGTTCTCCTTCGACACCTCGCTGGAGGGGCTGCTGCTGCTGGCCGACGGCCATGAGCTGCACCTCATCGACGAGACCACCCGGCTCGATCCGGCCGCGCTCGTGAGTTACGTCGCGGCGCACCGCATCGACTTCCTCGACCTCACCCCCTCCTATCTGCGGCAGCTGCTCCCCGCCGGGCTGCTGGACCACCCCCGGCACCGGCCGCGGGTGCTGATGCTGGGCGGCGAGGCCATCGGCCCGTCGCTGTGGCGGCGGCTGGCGGACACGCCCGGCACCACGGCGTACAACTTCTACGGTCCGACCGAGTGCACCATCGACGCGCTGGCCGCCCGGATCGGCGGGCCGGGGCGTCCGGTGGTGGGCCGGCCGCTGGGGAACCTGCGCGCCCATGTGCTCGACGCCCGGCTCCAGCCGGTGCCGGTGGGGGTGGCGGGTGAGCTGTATCTGGCCGGTGAGCAGGTGGCCCGGGGGTACCGGGGCCGGCCGGGGCTGACCGCGTCCCGCTTCGTGGCCGACCCGTACGGGCCCGCCGGGAGCCGGATGTACCGCACCGGGGACATCGCGCGCTGGACCGCCGACGGGGAGCTGGACTGCCTGGGCCGCGCCGACGACCAGGTGAAGATCCGGGGCCACCGGATCGAACCGGGCGAGATCGAGGCGGCGCTGCTCGATCTGCCGTCCGTCGGCGAGGCGGCCGTCGTCGCAGCGACCGACGACCGCGGCCACGCGCGGCTGGCCGCCTACTACGTGCCCGCCAGGGGCGGTGAGCCGCCCGCCTCCGGTGAGCTGCGCGCGGCCCTCGGCCGCACCCTGCCCGGCCATATGGTCCCCGCCGCCTTCGTCGCCCTCGACGCCATGCCGCTCAGCCCCAGCGGCAAGCTGGACCGCCGGGCGCTGCCCGCGCCCCGGCTCGACGCGGACCGGCCGGAGCGGGCCGCCGTGGCCCCGCGCACCGGGACGGAGCGGGAGCTGGCGCGGATCTGGGCCGAGGTGCTGGGCACCGGGACGGTGGGGGTGGGCGACAACTTCTTCGAGCTGGGCGGCGATTCGATCCTCAGCATCCAGATCGTCTCCCGCGCCCGCCGGGCCGGACTCGCGCTCACCTCGCGGGACGTCTTCCTGCACCAGACCGTCGCCGAGCTGGCCGCCGTCGTGGCGGAGCGCACCGCGCCCGGCGCCGCCGGCGCCGGGGAGCGGACGGACCCGGCGGGTCCGGCGCCGCTCACCCCGATCCAGCACTGGTTCTTCGCCACCCACGGCCCGCTGCGCCACTTCACCATGTCGATGGTCCTGGACCTGCCGCAGGACCTGGACGAGGGCGCGCTGCGGACCGCGCTGAAGGCCGTGGTCGCGCACCACCCGGCCCTGCGCACCCGGTTCGTCCGCGGCGAGGACGGCGGGTGGC
>NZ_BBOX01000164.1 GCF_001553455.1 Streptomyces hygroscopicus subsp. hygroscopicus | reverse complement strand
CAGCTCGCGGACGGCACGGCGGGCGGGCCGCCGCTTGCCCGCCACGACCTGTCCCGGCTCACCGGCGCCGAGCTGAGCGCCGCGGCCGAGGCGGCGGCGGAGGCCGCCCGCGCCGGACTCGACCTGGCCACCGGGGCGTTGCTGCGCGGCGCGCTGCTGTGGCACGGGGCGGGGGCCCGGCCGCGGCTGTTCCTCACCGCGCACCACCTGGCCGTGGACAGCGTCACCTGGCGGATTCTGCTCGGCGATCTGGAGCGCGCCTACCGGCAGGCCGCCGCCGGGGAGCCGGTGCGGCTGGAGCCCGTCCCCACCCCCTTCACCACCTGGGCCCACCGGCTGGCCGGCCAGGTGAAGGAGGGCCGGATGGACGGCGACCTGGCGTACTGGGAAGGCGTGTGGCGGGGGGCGGCGCGGCCCTGCCGGTGGACCGTCCGGGCACGGCCACCGCCGGGACCACGCGCACCGTGCGGGTACGGCTCGACCGCGAGGCCACCGACGGGCTGCTGCGCCGGGTGCCCGGGGCGTACCGGACGCAGATCAACGACGTGCTCATCAGCGCGCTGGGGCGGGTGCTGGCCGACTGGACGGGCGAGGAGCGGGTGCTGGTGGCCATGGAGGGCCACGGCCGGGAGGAGCTGGACGGGGCCGTCGATCTGTCCCGGACCGTCGGCTGGTTCACCACGCAGTACCCGGTGGCGCTGACCGTGCCCGGCGGCGGCTGGGGCGCGGTGCTGAAGTCGGTGAAGGAGCAGCTGCGGGCGCTGCCCCGCCGGGGGCTGAGCCATGAGGCGCTGGCGTATCTGAGCGCCCCGGACTCCCCCGCGCGGGCGCTCGCCGACGCGCCGCCGCCGGGCATCTGCTTCAACTACCACGGCCAGTGGGACTCGGGCGGGGAGAGCGGTGTGCTCACCCTGACCGGCCAGGCCCTGGGGCGGGATCTGGCGGCGGATGAGCCCTCGGCGCATCTGCTCGATGTGTCGGCCCTGGTGTCGGACGGCGAGCTGGAGCTGACCTGGCTGTTCTCCGACCGGGTGCACGACGGGTCCACGGTGCGGCGGCTCGCGGACGGCATGCTCACGGCGCTGCGGGAGATCGTGGCGCACTGCGACGGACCGGACGCGGGCGGCCGGACCCCGTCCGACTTCCCCCTGGCCCGGCTGGACCAGGCCGCCGTCGACCGGCTGGTGGGCGACGGGCGGGAGACCGAGGACCTGTATCCGCTGACCCCGCTCCAGGAGGGCATGCTCTTCCACCGGCTGGTCGGGGGCGGCGAGGACGTCTACCTCGACCAGGCCACCCTGGTCCTGGACGGGGTGCGCGACCCGGAGGCGTTCGCCCGGGCCTGGCAGGAGACGGTGGACCGCACACCGGTGCTCCGTGGCGGCGTCGTCTGGGAGGACGTCGAGCGGCCGGTGCAGGTCGTGCGCCGCCGGGCCGAGGTGCCCGTGACCCTGCTGGACTGGCGCGGGCTGTCCGGACCGCGGCGCGAGGCCGAGCTGGAGCGGTTCCGGGCCGAGGATCTGGCCCTGGGCATCGACCTCGCCGCACCGCCGCTGATGCGGCTGGCCATCGCCCGGCTGACCGACGCCCGGGTGGCGCTGATCTGGACCTCGCACCATCTGGTCCTGGACGGCTGGAGCCTGGCGCAGGTGTTCACCGAGGTGTGCGAGCGCTACACCGCGGCCGTCCGGGGCGGCCGTCCGGCGCTCACCGCCCGCCGGCCGTTCCGCGACTACCTGCGCTGGCTGGCGGAGCAGGACGGGCAGGAGGCCGAGCGCCACTGGCGGGACCTGCTCGCGGGCTTCACCGCGCCGACACCGCTCCCCCGCGACCGCCGGGCGGTGGAGTCCCACCGGGCCCGGTCCTCCGCGACCGTGGCGGTGTCGCTCAGCGCCGAGGTGTCGCGGCGGCTGCGCGATACCGCCCGCGGCGGCGGGCTGACCGTCAACACGGTGGTGCAGGGCGCCTGGGCGCTGCTGCTGTCCCGGTACAGCGGTGAGCGGGACGTGGTCTTCGGCACCACCGTCTCGGGCCGCCCGGCGGAGCTGGCCGGGGTCGAGTCGATGGTGGGGATGTTCATCAACACCCTGCCGACCCGGGTGCGGGTGGACGCCGACCGGAACACCGGCGACTGGCTGCGGGACCTCCAGAGGGCGCAGTCCGCGTCCCGGCGCCACGAGGCGGTCTCGCTGGCCCAGGTGTCCGGCTGGAGCGAGGTACCGGCCGGGACCCCGCTCTTCGAGTCCATGGTGGCCTTCGAGAACTACCCCTTCGACGACTCCCGGGCGCGCGAGGCGGGCCTGCGGATCGTCGAGGTCCGGTCCATCGACGCGACCAACTTCCCGCTGAGCCTGCGGGCCCACCTCTCCGACCGGCTGGGCTTCGACCTCGGCTACGACCCGGGGCTGTTCGACGCCCGCACCGCCCGGGCGCTCGCCGACCGGCTGTGCCTGCTGCTCACCGCGATCGCGGCCGACCCCGACCGGCCGCTGCGGGCGCTGCCGTGGACCACCGGTGAGGAGCGCCGACGGATCCTGGTGGAGTGGGGCGGCTCCGCCGCCCACCGGCCGCCGGAGCGGACCCTGGTGGACCTGTTCGGGGAACAGGCCCGGCGCACCCCCGGTGCCACCGCCGTCACCTGCGCCGGGACCTCGCTGTCGTACGCCGAACTCGACGCGCGGGCGGGCCGGCTGGCGCACCGGCTGCTGGCCGAGGGCGCCGGGCGGGAGCGGTACGTGGCGCTGGCCCTGCCCCGGTCACCGGAGCTGATCGTGGCGATCGTGGCGGTGCTGAAGACGGGGGCGGCCTATCTGCCCCTCGACCCGGATCTGCCGCCCGGCCGGATCGCGCGGATGCTCGCCGACGCCGAACCGGTCGCGCTGCTGACCACCACCGCCCTGGCGGCGCGGCTCGGCGCGGACGGGGCAGACGGCGCGGACGGGGCGGACGGCGCGGACCCCGGCGTGGCCCGGCTGTGCCTGGACGACCCGGACCTGATCGCCGATCTGGCGCGCGGGCCCGCCACCGTCCCGGCCGGCTGCGGACCGCTGCCGGACAGCCCCGCCTACGCCATCTACACCTCGGGGTCCACCGGGGTGCCGAAGGGGGTGGTGGTCCCGCACTCCAATGTGGTCCGGCTGTTCGAGCGGACCCGCGCCTGGTTCTCGTTCTGCGCGGACGACGTGTGGACGCTGTTCCACAGTTACGCCTTCGACTTCTCCGTCTGGGAGATCTGGGGGCCGCTGCTGCACGGCGGCCGGCTCGTGGTCGTCCCGTACGCGGTCTCCCGCTCCCCGGAGGAGTTCCTGCGGCTGCTGGCGGACGAGCGGGTGACGGTGCTCAGCCAGACGCCGTCCGCCTTCCAGGGTCTGGTCCGCGCCGACGCGGAGCACCCCGGGACCCGGCTCGCCCTGCGCCGGGTGGTGTTCGGCGGCGAGGCGCTCGACGCGCGGCGGCTGGCGGACTGGTACGCGCGGCATCCGGACACCGCGCCGGTGCTGGTCAACATGTACGGGATCACCGAGACCACGGTGCACGTCAGCTACGCCCCCCTCGACCGCGCCGCGTCCGCCGCGGAGCGCGCCCACAGCGCCATCGGCACGGCCATCCCCGATCTGCGGGTGTACGTGCTGGACGAGTGGCTGGAGCCGGTGCCGCCGGGGGCGGCCGGCGAACTGTACGTGGCGGGGGCGGGGCTCGCCCGGGGCTATCTGCGCCGCCCGGGGCTGACCGCGTCCCGGTTCGTGGCCGATCCGTACGGCCCCGCCGGGAGCCGGATGTACCGCACCGGGGACCTGGCCCGGTGGGACGCCGAGGGGCGGCTGGAGTACCTGGGCCGCGCCGACGACCAGGTGAAGATCCGCGGTTTCCGGATCGAGCCCGGGGAGATCGAGGCCGCCCTGACCGCCCATCCGCGGATCGCCGAGGCGGTGGTGGCCGCGCGGGAGGACCAGCCCGGGGTGCGGCGGCTGGTGGCCCATGTGGTGGCCGCCGGTCCGGCCGGGCCGCCGAGCGCCGCCGAGCTGCGCCAGTTCCTCCAGCGGTCGCTGCCGGCACAGATGGTCCCGGCGGCGTTCGTGCCGCTGGCGGCGCTGCCGCTGACCGCCAACGGCAAGCTGGACCGGGCGGCGCTGCCCGCGCCCGGTCCGGACGGCTTCGCGGCGAGCGCCGAGCGGATCGCCCCGCGCACCGAGGCCGAACGGACGGTGGCGCGGGTGTGGGCCGAGATCCTCCAGGTCGAGGACGCCGGGGCGACGGACAACTTCTTCGCCCTGGGCGGCGATTCGATCCTGGCCATCCGGGTGGCGTCCCGGCTGCGGACCGCCTTCGGCACCGAGGTCTCCCCCCGGGCGCTGTTCACCCACGCCACCGTCGCCGGGCTCGCCGCCGCGCTGAGCGCGCCGGAGGACGGCCGGGCGCCGGGCGCCATCCCGGCCGTGCCGCGGGACGGGGACCTGCCGCTGTCGTACGCCCAGCGGCGCCTGTGGTTCCTGGACTCCTTCGACGGCGGCGGTACGGAGTACGTGACGCCGTTCGCGCTGCGGCTGCGCGGCCGGCTGGACACCGCCGCCCTGCGCACCGCCCTGGACGGCCTGGTGGCCCGGCACGAGCCGCTGCGCACCACCTTCGCGGAGGTGGACGGCCACGGGGTGCAGCGGGTGCACGAGCCGTACCCGGTGGCGCTGCCGCTGCACGACCTCACCGCCACGCCCGCGTCCGGGCGCGGGCAGGAGCTGGAGCGGCTGCTGGCGCGGGACGCGGCCACCCCCTTCGACCTGCGCACCGGGCCGCTGCTGCGGGCGTCCCTGATCCGGCTGGACGACGAGGAGCACGTGCTCACCCTGACGATGCACCACATCGTCACGGACGGCTGGTCCACGGCCGTCATCGGCACCGATCTGAGCGAGCTGTACGGCGCCGCGGTCGCCGGGCGGCGGCCCGCGCTCGCCCCGCTGCCGCTGGGTTACGCCGACTACGCGGCCTGGCAGCGCGATCCGCGGGGCGGTGCGGCGCGGGCGGAGGCGCAGCTGGAGCACTGGCGCGCCCTGCTGACGGATCTGGCGCCGCTGGAGCTGCCGACCGACCGGCCGAGGCCGGCCGTGCGGACCAGCCACGGGGCACTGGTGGAGTTCACCCTGCCCGCCGGGCTGGTGAAGCGGCTGCGCGCGGCCGGGCGGCGCGCCGACGCCACCCTCTTCATGACGCTGCTCGCCACCTGCCAGGTGCTGCTCGCCCGCTGGTCGGGGCAGGAGGACATCGCGGTGGGCACCGTGACCTCCGGCCGGGAACGCCCCGAACTGGAGAACCTGGTGGGGATGTTCGTGAACACGCTGGTGCTGCGGACCCGGGTGGACACCGGCCGGCCGTTCCAGGAGCTGCTCGGCCGGGTGCGGGAGACCGTGCTGGACGCCTTCGCCCACCAGGACGTGCCGTTCGAGCGGATCGTGGACGCGCTCCAGCCGGAGCGGGACACCAGCCGCACCCCGCTGTTCCAGGTCATGGTGGCGCTGCACAACCTGGGCGGCGAGGTGCCGGACCTGCCGGGTCTCACCGTGGAGGCCGTCCGGGTGCCCGGCCGGACCGCCGGTTTCGACCTGGGCCTGGACTTCGTGGAGCACCTCGGCGCCCTCACCGGCTTCGTGGAGTACAACACCGATCTGTTCGACGCGGCGACCGTGGAGCGGATGGCCGGTCAGCTGCGGCTGCTGCTGGAGGCGGTGGCCGAGGACCCCGGGCGCCGGGTGGGCGACCTGCCGCTGCTGACCGCCGAGGAGCGGCGGACGGTGCTGGCCACGTGGCACGGCGCCGCGCTGCCGGTGGCGGACACCGCCTTCCCGCGCCTGTTCGAGGAGCAGGCCGCCCGCACCCCGGCCGCCACCGCCCTGGTGGCCTGTGACGCCGCCTACGACTACGCGGGGCTGAACGCCCGTGCCAACCGGCTGGCCCACCACCTGATCGCGCTCGGGGTGGGTCCGGAGAAGGTGGTCGCGGTCAGGCTCCCGCGCACCGCCGATGCCGTGGTGGCCCAGCTCGCGGTCCTCAAGGCGGGCGGAACGCATCTGTACCTCGACCCCGCGCTGCCCGCCGACCGCGAGCGGTTCCTGCTCCAGGACGCGGCGCCGGAGGTCGTCCTCACCGCCGAGACCGTGCGGGACGCGCCCCTGGACGCCCTGCCGGACACCGACCCCACCGATGCGGACCGGCTCTGCCCGCTGCTCCCCGGGCACCGGGCGTACATCATCTACACCTCGGGGTCCACCGGCCGCCCCAAGGGTGTCGCCGTCGAACACCGCCAGCTGGTCAACCTCTGCCTCGACCACCGGACCGGGCTCATCGAACCCCACCGGGCCGGGGCGGGCCGCCCGCTGCGCATCGCGCTGACCGCGGCGTTCTCCTTCGACACCTGCTGGGAGGGCGCGGTCTTCCTGGCCTCGGGCCAGGAGGTGCACCTGGTCGACGACGCGGTACGGCTCGACCCGGCCGCCCTGGTGGCCCAGGTCCGCGCCCGGGGCCTGGACTTCCTCGACGTCACCCCGTCGTATCTGCACGAGCTGGTGGCGGCCGGGCTGCTCGCCGCGGACGGCCACCGGCCCCTGATCGTCATGGCGGGCGGCGAGGCCCTCGGGACGGCGCTGTGGCGGGAGCTGCGCGCGGCGCCCGGCGTGACGGCGTACAACTTCTACGGGCCCACCGAATGCGCCGTGGACGCGGTGTACGGCGACCTCGCCGGCCCCGGCGACCGGCCGCTCCTCGGACGGCCCGGCCGCAATCTGCGGGCGTACGTCCTGGACGGCACGCTGCGGCCGGTGCCGCCCGGCGTCCCCGGGGAACTCCACCTGGGCGGGGCCCAGACCGCCCGTGGCTATCTGCACCGCCCCGGGCTGACCGCGGCACGCTTCGTCGCCGATCCGTACGGCCCGCCGGGCAGCCGGATGTACCGCACCGGCGACCGGGTGCGCTGGACGGCGGACGGGGCGCTGGAGTTCCTCGGCCGCGCCGACGAACAGCTCAAGATCCGCGGTTTCCGGATCGAGCCCGGGGAGGTCGAGGCCGCGCTGCTGGACCATCCGGCGGTCCGCGACGCGGTGGTGGTGGCCCGCGAGGACACCGGCCACCGGCGGCTGGTGGCCTATCTGGTGACCTCCGCCGCCCCGGACCCGGTCGAGCTGCGCGCCCGGCTGGGGCGCACCCTGCCCGACTACATGGTCCCGGCCGCCTTCGTGACGCTGGAGAAGATGCCCCGCACCGACAGCGGCAAGGTGGACCGGCGTGCCCTGCCCGCACCGCCCGACCGGCCCGACCAGGGCTCGCCGTACGTGGCGCCGCGCACCCCCGCCGAGACGCTGCTGGCCCGGGTGTGGGCCGAGGTGCTGGGCGTGCCCCGGGTGGGCGTGGAGGACAACTTCTTCGGCCTCGGCGGGGATTCGATCCTCAGCATCCAGATCGTCTCCCGCGCCCGCGCGGCCGGGCTCGCGCTCACCTCCAAGGACGTCTTCCGCCACCAGACCGTCGCGGAACTCGCGGCGCGCCTCGACGCCCCCCAGGAGCCCTGCACGGCACCGGCCGGGGCCGTGACCGGCCCGGCGCCGCTGACCCCGATCCAGCACTGGTACCTCGACGGACGGCGGCCCGGCGACCGGCACCACTTCACCATGACCCACCGGCTGGAGCTGACCGGCGACCTCGACGAGGCCGCCCTGCGGCAGGCCGTGGACGCCCTGGTGGCGCAGCACGCGGCGCTGCGCACCCGGTTCCTGGTCGTCGACGGCCGGTGGCGGCAGGAGGTCCTGCCCGCCGCCCCCGGCGGCGTCCTGGAGCGGCACGACCTGTCCGGGCTCGACGACGCGGCACGCGAGGCCGCCGTACGGCGGGCCACGGACTCGGCGCGGACCGGGCTGGACATCGCCGAGGGGGCGGTGCTGCGGGTGCTGCTGTTCGCCTTCGGCCCCGGGCGGCCGCCCGAGTTGCTGATCACCGCGCACCACCTGGTGGTGGACGGCGTGTCGTGGCGGATCATCCTCTCCGATCTGGAGACCGCCTACCGCGGCGCCGCCGCCGGTGGCGCGGCCACGCTGCCCCCGGCGAGCAGCGCGTTCACCCAGTGGGCCGTCCGGCTGGCGGACCATGTGCGCTCCGGCGGGTTCGACGGCGATCTGGAGTACTGGCGGGGCGTGGCGCGCTCCGCGCCCGCCGCGCTCCCGGTGGACCGCGAGGGCCCCAACACCCACGGCACGACCGCCACGGTGACCACGGTCCTCGGCCGCGCCGGGACCGAGGCGCTGCTGCGCGAGGTCCCCGGCGTCTACCGCACCCGGATCAACGAGGTGCTGCTCGCCGCGCTCGGCCGGACGCTGGTGCGCTGGACCGGCGGGGACACGGCGCTGATCGGGGTGGAGGGCCACGGCCGCGAGGACCTCTTCGACGACCTGGACCTGTCCCGTACGGTCGGCTGGTTCACCGCCGAGTACCCGCTGGCGCTGGCCGTCGACGCCGGGGCGGGGTGGCGGGACACCCTCCGGTCGGTCAAGGAGCAGCTGCGCGCCGTCCCGCACCACGGGCTCGGCCACGGGGCGCTGCGCCATCCGGCCCACGGGGGTTCCCCGGAGCCGCCGGCCGGTCCGTCGCCGCAGGTCGTGTTCAACTACCACGGCCGGTGGGACGCGGCCGCGGACGGCGGCGGCGCCCCGGGCCTGTACCGCGCCGCCCTCCCCGTGACCGGCCCGGAGGCCCCGCCCGGAGAGACCCGCCCGTATCTGCTGGAGGTCACCGGCGCGGTCCAGGACGGCCGCCTGGAGCTGGGCTGGAGCTATCCGGCCCGGATGTACGACGAGGCGACCGTGCGCCGGCTCGCGGACGGCTGCCTGGCCGCGCTGGAGGAGATCGTCGCGCACTGCGCGGAGCCCGGCGCCGGCGGGCGTACCCCGTCCGACTTCCCGCTCGCCCGGCTCGACCAGCGCCAGGTGGACCTGGGCGCCGGGGACGGCGGCGAGGTGGAGGACGTCTATCCGCTGACCCCGCTGCAGGCCGGCATGCTCTTCCACCATCTGGTGGACACCGGTGGCGCCTACGTCGACCAGATCGCGATCCGGATCGGCGGGATCGCCGACCCGGACGCCTTCGCCGAAGCCTGGCAGCGGGTGGTGGACCGTACGCCGGTGTTGCGCAGCTCGGTCCGCTGGGAGGGGCTCGCCGAGCCGGTCCAGGTCGTCCACCGCCGGGCCGTCCTGCCCGTCGCCCGGCTGGACTGGCGGGAGCCGGCCCCGCCCGCGCGGGAGGAGGCGCTGCGCCGGCTGCTGGCCGAGGACCGCGCCGCCGGGATGGCGCTCACCTCGGCCCCGCTGAGCCGGATCGCGCTGGCCCGGCTGCCCGGGAATGAGGTCATGCTGGTGTGGACCGCGCACCATCTGATGCTCGACGGCTGGAGCACCGGGCAGATCTTCGCCGAGGTGTGCCGGACCTACGGGGCCCTCGTGGCCGGGGACACCCCCCGGCCGCCCGCGCGCCGGCCGTTCCGGGACTTCCTGCGCTGGCTGCGGGAGCAGGACCAGGAGCGGGCGGAGCGGCACTGGCGCCGGGTGCTGGCCGGGTTCGGCAGCCGCACGCCGCTGCCGTACGACCGGCCGCCCCGGGAGGCGCACCGCACCACCTCGACCTCACTGACCCGGCTGGAGCTGCCCGGGGAGGTGTCCGCCCGGCTGCGGGAGACGGCCCGCGGCGCCGGGCTGACGGTCAACACCGTGGTGCAGGGCGCGTGGGCGCTGCTGCTGTCGCGGTACGGCGGTGAGCGCGACGTGGTGTTCGGCACCACCGTCTCGGGCCGTCCGGACGGGCTGCCGGGCGTGGAGACGATGGTCGGCATGTTCATCAACACCGTCCCCACCCGGGCCGTGGTCGACGGCGGCCGCGAGGTCGTGGAGTGGCTGCGGGAGCTGCAGGAGCAGCAGAGCGAGTCGCGCCGCTTCGACTTCGTCGCCCTCCCCCGGATCCAGGCCCTGAGCGCCCTGCCGGCCGGTGAGGCGCTCTTCGACAGCATGGTGGTGTTCGAGAACTACCCCTTCGACGAGGCGTCGGCGGCCGGTGCCGGGATCGTCCTCCGGGAGGTGCGGGCCGAGGACTCCACCAGCTTCCCGCTGTGTCTGCGCGCCTATCTCGGCGACCGGCTGGGCTTCGACATCTCCTACGATCCGGCGCTGTTCGACGCGGCCACGGCGGAGCGGGCGGCGGCCCACCTGCGGACGCTGCTGACCGGGATCGCGGACGGCGCCGGGCGGCGTCTGGACGACCTGCCGCTGCTGACGGCGGCGGAGCGGCGGCAGGCGGTGCGGGAGGGGAACGCCACCGCCCGGCCGCTGCCGGGGGGATCGCTGGCCGCTCTGTTCGCCGAGCGGGTCCGCCGCGACCCGGACGCCGTCGCCGTCACCGACGGCGCCACCTCGCTCAGCTACGCCCGGCTGGAGGACTGGGCGGGCCGGCTGGCGGGTCACCTGGTGCGGGCCGGGGTGCGGCCGGAGGACCGGGTGGCGCTGCTGATGGACCGGTCGGTGGAGCTGGTCGTGGCCCAGCTGGCGGTGGTCATGGCCGGCGGGGTGTACGTACCGGTGGACGCCCGCGCCCCGCGCGACCGGCGGCGGACGCTGCTGGACACCGCGGGCGCCGCCCTCGTGCTGACGCCCCGGGAGGTGGCCGCCGCGCGGGACGGCGGGCCGGTGGCGCCCGCGGCCGAGGTGCACCCGGACCAGCTGGCGTATGTGATGTTCACCTCCGGGTCGACCGGGGCGCCGAAGGCCGTGGGGGTGCGCCACCGCGATGTGGCGGCGCTCGCCCTGGACCGTGCCTTCGCGGGCGGCGGGCACGAGCGGGTGCCGATGCACTCGCCGGTGGCGTTCGACGCCGCCACCTACGAGATGTGGGTGCCGCTGCTGAACGGTGGCCGGGTGGTGGTGGCACCGGACGACCTGGACGCCGCGGCGCTGCGCCGGCTGGTGGCCGGGCACGGGGTGACGGGGCTGTGGCTGACCGCCGGGCTGTTCCGGCTGCTGGCGCAGGACGCGCCGGACTGCTTCGCCGGGCTGCGCGAGGTGTGGACGGGCGGCGATGTGGTGCCCGCGGCCTCGGTGCGCCGGGTGCTCCGGCGCTGCCCCGGGCTGACCGTGGTGGACGGGTACGGGCCGACCGAGACCACGACCTTCGCCACCTCCTTCCCGATGTCCCGCGCCGACGAGGTGCCCGAGGTGGTGCCGATCGGCCGGCCGCTGGACAACACACGGGTGTACGTGCTGGACGCGAGGCTGCGCGCGGTTCCCCCGGGGGTGGCCGGTGAGCTGTTCATCGCCGGTGCCGGGGTGGCGCGCGGCTACCTCGGCCGTCCCGGCCGGACCGCCGCGTCCTTCCTCGCCGATCCGTACGGGCCCGCCGGGGAGCGGATGTACCGCACCGGCGATCTGGCCCGCCGGCGGCCGGACGGCACGGTGGAGTTCCTCGGCCGCGCCGACGACCAGGTCAAGATCCGTGGCTTCCGGATCGAGCCGGGTGAGGTGGAGGGCGTGCTGGCCGGACATCCGGACGTGGCGGACGTCGCGGTGGTGGCCCGGCAGGAGGGGCCCGGCGGGAAACGGCTGGTGGCCTACGCGGTGGCCGGTGAGGGCGCCGGGGTGGACGGTGCGCGGCTGCGCGCGTACGCGGCGGAGCGGCTCCCGGACTACATGGTGCCATCCGCCGTCGTCCCGCTGGCGGCGCTGCCGCTGGGCCCCACCGGAAAGCTGGACCGCGCGGCGCTGCCCGCACCGGACCCGGCGGCTCGCGGACCGCGCGGCACGTCCCGGCGCGCACCGCGCGAGGGGGCCGAGCGGACGGTGGCGGCGATCTGGGCCGAGGTGCTGGAGGTGGAGCGGGTCGGCGCCGAGGACAACTTCTTCGAGCTCGGCGGCGACTCGATCCTCTCCATCCGGCTCGCCTCGCGGCTGCGGGAGGCGTTCGGGGTGGAGCTGTCGCCCCGGCTGGTGTTCACCCGGCCGACCGTCGCCGCCCTGGCCGAGGCGGTCTCCGGCGCGGACGGCCGCGCCGGGGACCGGCCCGCCCCGATCACGCCGGTGCCCCGGGACGCCGAGCTGCCGCTGTCGTATCCCCAGCAACGGCTGTGGTTCCTGGACTCCTTCGCACCGGACAGCGCGGAGTACATCACCCCGCTCGCGCTGCGGATGCGCGGCGCCCTCGATGTGGCGGCGCTGGGCGCGGCGCTGACCGCGCTGGTGGCCCGGCACGAGTCGCTGCGGACCACCTTCGACACGGTGGACGGCCGCGGGGTGCAGATCGTGCACGACCCCTGGGAGGTCCGGCTCGACCCCCACGACCTGTCCCCGCTGCCCGCCCCCGAGCGGGAGGCGGAGCTGGCGGAGCTGCTGGCGTACGAACGGGCCCGCCCGTTCGACCTGCGGCGCGGCCCGCTGCTGCGGACCGGGCTGATCCGGCTGGGCGCCCGGGAGCACGTGCTGAGCCTGACGCTGCACCACATCATCACCGACGGCTGGTCCACCGGTGTGCTCACCGGCGATCTGCGGGAGCTGTACCGGGCGGCGCTCAGCGGTGAGCCCGCGGCGCTGCCACCGCTTCCGGTGCAGTACCCGGACTTCGCCGCCTGGCAGCGCGCCGAGCTGACCGCCCCCCGCGCCGATGAGCAACTCGCCTACTGGAAGCGGCAACTGGCCGGCGTACCGCCGCTGGAGCTGCCCACCGACCGGCCCCGGCCGGCGGTGCGCACGAAGAACGGCGCGACGGTGGAGTTCACCGTCCCGGCCGAGGTGGGCTCGGGTCTGAGGGAGTTCGGGCAGACGCGGGGCACCACCTTGTTCATGACGCTGGTGGCGGCGTCCCAGATCCTGCTGGCCCGGCTGTCCGGCGGGCGGGACATCGCCGTGGGCACCGTCACCTCGGGGCGGGAGCGCTCCGAGGTGGAGGGGCTGATCGGCTTCTTCGTCAACACGCTGGTGCTGCGCTCCACGGTCGATCCGGAGGCCCGGTTCGACGACTTCCTGGCCGAGGTGCGCGGCACCGTCCTGGACGCCTTCGCCCATCAGGCGGTGCCGTTCGAGCGGGTGGTGGACGAGGTGCGGCCGGTCCGGGACACCAGCCGGACGCCGCTGTTCCAGGCGATGGTGGTGCTGCAGAACGCCCCGGGCCGGGCGCTGGAGCTGCCCGGTCTGGAGCTGGCGGACGTGGAGGTGGAGACCCGCACCGCCGGCTTCGACCTCACCTTCGAGTTCGCCGAGGACGAGGGGGGTGTGCTGCGCGGGCTGATCGGCTACAGCACCGACCTGTTCGACGCCCCGACCGTGGAGCGGATGGGCACGGCCCTGCGGACGCTGCTCGCCGGGATCGCCGCGGACCCGCGGCGGCCGGTGGGCGCGCTGCCGCTGACCACCGAGGCCGAGCTGCGGCGCACCCTCGTCGAGTGGAACGACACCGGGCGGGAGGTGGACCGGGCCACGCTGCGCGAGCTGTTCGAACGGCAGGTGGCGCTCTCCCCGGACGCCACGGCCGTACGGTACGGCAAGGGCGATCTCACCTTCGCCGAGCTGGAGGCGGCCGCCAACCGGCTGGCGCACCGGCTGATCGGGCTGGGCGTGGGTCCGGAGCGCCTGGTGGCGCTGGTGCTGCCGCGTTCGGTGGAGATGCTGGTGGCGCAGCTGGCCGTGGCGAAGGCGGGCGGTGCGTTCCTGCCGGTCGACCCCGGCTATCCGAAGGAGCGGGTGGCGTTCATGCTGGCGGACGCCGCGCCCTCGGTGGTCCTCGACGACGCGGTCTCGGTCTGGGTCGAGGACGGCCCCGCCGGGCCGCCGCCCGCCCGTGGCCTGACGCCGGACCATCCGGCGTACGTCATCTACACCTCCGGGTCCACCGGTGTGCCCAAGGCGGTCGTGGTCACCCACGCGGGGCTGGCGGGCTTCTCGGCGGCCGGGGCCGCGCACTACGACGTGCGGGCCGGGGACCGGGTGCTGCAGTTCTCCTCCCCGAGCTTCGACGCCGCCGTCCTGGAGCTGTGCGTCTCGCTGCCCAGCGGCGCGGCGCTGGTGATCGGCGACGAGGGCCCGTTGCTGGGCGAGCGGCTGGCCGAGGTGCTCGGCGGGCAGCGGATCACCCATGCGCTGATCCCCCCGGCGGCGCTGGCCACCGTGCCAGACGCGGCGGAGCTGCCGGATCTGCGCACCCTGATCGTCGGCGGCGACGCCTGCCCCGCCGGGCTGGTGGACCGCTGGGCCCCGGGCCGGCGGATGGTCAACTCCTACGGGCCGACCGAGGCCACGGTGGTCAGCACCTGGTCCGGCCCGCTGACCGGAGGGCCGGGGGCGCCGCCGATCGGCCGGCCGATCCCGGACACCCGGGTCTATGTGCTGGACGAGGCGCTGCGCCCGGTCCCGGTGGGCGTGCCCGGGGAGCTGTACGTGGCGGGCGCGGGTCTGGCGCGGGGCTATCTGGGCCGGCCGGGGCTGACCGCCGCGCGGTTCGTGGCCGATCCGTTCGGCCCCGCGGGCGGCCGGATGTACCGCACCGGCGATGTGGTGCGGTGGACCGGCGACGGTGAGCTGAGGTTCCTGGGCCGGGCCGACGACCAGGTCAAGGTGCGCGGCTTCCGGATCGAACCGGGCGAGGTGGAGAGCGCGCTGCGGCGCGACCCGGACGTGCGGGAGGCGGTGGTCGCGGTGCGGGAGACCGCGGCGGCCCCCGGGCAGCCCGCCGGGGGGAAGCGTCTGGTGGGTTATGTCGTCCCGGCGCCGGGCGCCTCGCCGACCGCCGCCTCGCTGCGCGAGGCCCTGGGGCGGATTCTGCCGCCCCACATGGTGCCGTCGGCGTTCGCCGTCCTGGACGCCCTGCCGCTCACGGCCCACGGCAAGGTCGACCGCCGCGCCCTGCCCGATCCGGACCCGGCACCGGCCGCCTCCGGCGCGGGCCATGTCGCCCCGCGCACTCCGGTGGAGCGCCGGCTCGCGGAGGTCTGGGCGGATGTGCTGGGTCTGGAGCGGGTGGGCGTGGCGGACAACTTCTTCGACCTCGGCGGGGACTCCATCCTCAGCATCCAGGTGGTCTCCCGCGCCCGCCAGGCCGGGCTCCGGATCACCACCAAGGACCTGTTCGGCCATCAGACGGTGGCCGCGCTCGCCACCGTGGCCACCCCCGAACGGGACGAGGGCCGTGCCGAGCCGGTGACCGGGTCGCTTCCGCTCACCCCGGTCCAGCGCTGGTTCTTCGCCACCCACACCGTCAATCCGCACCACTTCAACCAGTCCACCCTGCTGGAGCTGCACCAGGAACCGGACGAGAAGGCGCTGGAGGGGGCGCTGGCCGCGCTGCTGGTCCACCATGACGCGCTGCGCACCCGGTTCACGCAGGAGGGCGGGGTGTGGCGGAGCCACGTTCCGGAGCCCGGGGCGGACACCGCCGTCCTGGACCGCCACGACCTGTCCGGGCTGCCGGCCCGGGAGGCGGACGCGGCCATGGAGAAGGCGGCCGACGCGCTGCACGCGGCCTTCGACCTCGGCCGTGGGCCGCTGCTGAAGGCCGCGCTGTTCCGCTTCGGCGAGGCCCGGCGGCCGTTCCTCTTCCTGACCGCGCACCACCTGGTCATCGACGGGGTGTCCTGGCGGATCCTGCTGGACGATCTGGACCTCGCCTACCAGCAGGGCGTCCGGGGCGAACCGGTGGACCTCGGCCTGCGGACCACCGCCTTCCGCGACTGGGCGAGGCGGGTCGCCGCACACGTCGCGGGCGGGGCGCTGGACCACGAGGCCGACCACTGGTGCGCGGTCCAGGACGCCCGGCCGCTGCCGGTGGACCACCAGGTGGCCACGGTGGGGGCCCGGACCCGTACGGTGCCGGTCACGCTCGACGAGCGGGACACCGAGGCGCTGCTGCGCGCGGCGCCCACCGCCTACCGCACCCGGATCAACGATGTGCTGCTGGCCGCCCTCGCGCTGGCGCTGTCCCGCTGGACGGGCCATGAGCGGGTCTGCGTGGAGCTGGAGGGCCACGGACGCGAGGACATCCTGGACGGTGTCGACCTCTCCCGTACGGTGGGCTGGTTCACCACGATGTACCCGGTCTCCTTCGAGCTGCCGGCCGACTTTGACGGCGGCCCGCCGGACTGGCGCGGTCTGGTCAAGTCGGTCAGGCGGCGGCTGCGCACCGTCCCCGGCAACGGCTTCGGCTTCGGGGCGCTGCGGACCTTCGGCCCGCCCGCGCTGCGCGAGCGGCTGTCCCGCGGCGGCGCCGGACCGCAGGTCGTGTTCAACTACCTGGGCCAGTGGGACGCCCGGTCGGCGCGGTCCCGGGGCGGTCTGGTGCACGCCGAGCACGGGTCGTTCGGCCAGGACCACGATCCGCGCGAGGGCGGTTCCCATCTGCTGGAGGTGGTGGGCGCGGTCCAGGACGGCCGGCTCGGTTTCAGCTGGCGCTACCGCCCCGACGTGCACGAGAGGGCGACCGTGGAGGCGGTGGCCGGGGACTTCGCGGCGGCGCTGCGCGCGATCGCCGGGGACTGCCGGGGCGCGGTATGACCGCGGTCCCGCCGGTGACCGGGCCGGTGCCGCTGTCACGCAACCGGGACTACCGGCTGCTGTGGGGCGGTCAGGCGCTCTCGGAGTTCGGTTTCCACGCGGCGGTGATCGGCTTTCCGCTGCTGGTCCTCGCGCTCACCGGTTCCGGTGCCGCCTCCGGTCTGGTCATGGGCACCGTCGCCGCCGCGCAGATGGTGGTGGGGCTCCCGGCCGGTGTCCTGGTGGACCGCCTGGACCGCAAGGCCGTCATGCTGGGCTGTGAGGCGGCCCAGGCGGTCTCCGCCATCAGCCTGGTGGCCGCCGTGTGGTCCGGCGCGGCCACCGTCTGGCACATGGTGGTGGTGGCGGCGGTGTTCGGGGCGAGTGCGGCGCTCTTCGAACCGGCGGAGAACGCCTCGCTGCCGGCCCTGGTGGCGGACGGCCAGCTGCCCACGGCGGTGGCGATGAACACCGCACGCGCCTCGATGGGCCAGCTGGCGGGCACCGCGACCGGCGGGTTCCTGTTCGCCGCGGGGCGGTTCGTCCCGTTCCTGGTGGACGCCGTGACGCATACGCTCTCCTTCGTGGCGCTGCTCTTCGTCAGGCTGCCCCGGCGGGAGCGGGCGCCCGGCGGGCCGGGCCCGCTGCGCCGGGAGGCGCTGGCCGGGCTGCGCTGGGTGTGGCGGGAGCCCCGGATCCGGGTCACGGTGGTGTGCGCGGTGGTGCTCAACCTGTTCTTCAGCGCCTACTACCTCGTCGTCATCGTGCTGGCCGAGTCCCGGGGGGTGCCCTCCGGGGAGGTCGGTGTGATGGCGGCCATGCTCGGGGTGGGCGGGGTGCTCGGCGCGCTGGTGGCCCCCGTACTGCACCGGCGGCTGGGCCCGTACGGCGCCATCGTCGCGGTGTTCTGGGCCCTGGCCGGGCTCGCCCCGGTCACCGTGCTGCTGGACAGCGGCTATCTCATCGGGGTGCTGTTCGCCCTGATCGCGCTGTTCCCCCCGGCGGCCAACACCGCGATCATGACGGACCAGTTGCTGCGCACCCCGGACGAGCTGCGCGGCAGGCTCACCAGCACCCTGGTGCTGGCCTGCGGGGCCGCGGGCGCGGCCGGTCCCGCGCTGGGCGGTTCGCTCGCCCAGGCCCTGCCGGGCGGCCGGGCGATCCTGCTCTGCTCGGCCGGGATGGCCGCCGCGGCCGTCCTGGCCACCCTCAGTCCGGCTCTGCGCGCCCTGTCCCGGCGCGCGGAGGACGGCCGGCCGGTCCCGGCCGGCTGACCGTCACCGCTGTTCCATCCGACATCGGCGAATCACCGACAGGAGAGACCGACATGGACGACAACGCCCGCTACCAGGTGCTGCGCAACGACGAGGACCAGTACTCGCTGTGGCCGGCCGACCTCGAGGTGCCCGACGGCTGGCACCCCGTCGGCAAGGAGGGCAGCAAGGACGAGTGCTCCGCGTACGTCGACGAGGTGTGGACCGACATGCGCCCGCGCAGTCTGCGCGAGCGCATGGACAACGTGGCCTCCTGACCGGGGCCCGCGGGCGGTGCGGCCGACGCGTGACGGCGCCGGCCGCGCCGGGCCCCTCAACTCCGCCGTACGGGCACGCGGTTACGATCTGGCGGAACAGTCGGCCGCGGCGCGAGGGATCGCGCCCCGGATACGGAGGAGACCACGTGACCGCGCAAGGGGTAGCATCCCAGACCGGAAGCGGGCCGGAGCCCCCCAACACCCCTCTCAACCAGGGGCGACCGCACAGCGCCCGGATGTACGACTACTTCCTGGGCGGCAAGGACAACTACGTCGCCGACCGGGAGGCGGCCGCCAAGGTGCTCGGCCTGTGGCCGGGTGTCATGATCGCCGCCCGGACCAACCGGGCCTGGATGCACCGCGCGATCCGGTTCCTCGCCGCCGAACGGGGCATCCGCCAGTTCCTGGACATCGGCACCGGCATTCCCACCCGGCCCAATCTCCACGAGGTCGCCCAGGCGATCGCCCCGGAGTCCCGGGTCGTCTACGTGGACAACGACCCCATCGTCCTCGCCCATGCGCAGGCCCTGCTCAAGAGCCACCCCCAGGGGCGCACCGCCTATGTGCACGGGGACATCACCGAGCCCGAGGCGATCCTGGCCGCGCCCGACCTCACCGAGGTGCTGGACCTGTCCCGGCCCGTCGCGCTGAGCCTGGTCTCGCTGCTGCACTTCGTCCCCGACGAGTGGGGCCCCTACGAGCTCGTCCATCGGCTGGTGGACTCCCTCGCCCCCGGCTCCTACCTGGTGCTGAGCCATATCACCCCGGACTTCGACCCGGAGGCCACCCAGAAGACCGTGCAGGTCTACCACAGCGGTGGCATCCAGGGGAAGATCCGCACCAGGGAGGAGGTGGAGCGCTTCTTCACCGGCCTGGAGCTGGTCGAACCGGGCCTGGAGGTGCCGCACCGCTGGCGGACCGATCTGACCGACCGGGAGTCCTCCGTGGAGACCGGTGACGTGACCGACGAAGAGGTGTCCTTCTGGGCGGGTGTCGCCCGGAAGTCCTGACCCTCCGCGGTGTGCCAAGAGGGTGTCAGGGACGCGGTCCGACGGTCGTGGTGCCGTCCCGGATGGTGATCGCCAGCGCGGGACAGGAGTCGGCCGCGTCCAGCACCCGTTCCTCCCGCGGCACCTCCTCACTCAGCGGCCGGGCGTGCTCCTCGTCGAGGACGAACAGATCGGGGGCGATTCCGGCGCACATGCCGGACGCCATGCACCGGCCGCGGTCGATCTCCGCCTTCCAGGTCATCCGGCTCACCACCCGATGGGCATGACACGGGGCCCGCGGACCAGCATGCGGTCCTTCCACTCGATGTCCCCGGCCAGCCGCAGGCCCGGGAAGCGCGTGATCAGCGCGCCGAGCGCCTCCTGGAGCTCCAGACGGGCCAGGGGCGCGCCCAGGCAGTGGTGCACACCGTGGCCGAAGCCGAGGTGCTGGGTGGTGGGGCGGGCGACGTTGAGCACGCCCGGTTCGTCGAAGCGCAGCGCGTCGCGGTTGGCCGAGCCGACGGCGACCAGCACCGGCTCCCCGCTGCGCACCAGCGTGCCGCCCACCTCGATGTCCTCGGTGGCGTAACGGGCCTGGGCGGCGCCCACGCCCAGCGGGACGAAGCGCAGCAGCTCCTCGACGGCGCCCTGGATCAGGGCGGGGTCCTCGCGCAGCCGGCGCAGCTGGTCCGGGTGCTCCAGCAGCGTCAGCACGAAGTTGGGGATCTGGGTGGCGGTGGTCTCGTGCCCGGCCACCAGGATGCCCACGCACAGATCGACGAGTTCCAGCTCGGACAGCCGGTCGCCCGCGTCCCGCGCCTCGATCAGCGAGGTCATGATGTCGTCCCGCGGGGTCCTGCGGTGGTCCTCGATCAGCCCGGCCATGTAGGCGCGCAGCTCGTCGGTGTTACGGGCGAACTGCTCGGCGCTCAGCGAGCTGGTGGACAGCGCGGCGTCGCTCCAGACCCGGAACTTGGGCCGGTCCTCCTGCGGGACGCCGAGCATGGCGCAGATGACGCCGACCGGAATGGGCAGGGCGTAGCGGTCCACCAGATCGGCGGGCGGCCCGGCGGCCTCGAGGTCGTCGAGCAGGTCATGGGTCAACTGGCGTACCCAGGGGCGGAGTTTCTCCACCTGGTGGACGGTGAACGCCTTGGCGACGAGGGTGCGCAGCCGGGTGTGGTCGGGCGGGTCCATGGTCAGGATGCCGCTGTCGCGCCGGCCTTCGGACTGCCGCGGCTCGTCGTGGTGGAGCGCCTCCGCACGGCTGAAGCGCCGGTCGCCGAGCACCAGCCGGGCGTCGGCGTACCGCGTGACCAGCCAGGCGGGCTCACCGTAGGGCATCCGCACCCGGAGCAGTCCGGTGCGGTTCCTGGCCTCTTCGTAACGCTCGCTGAGCGCCAGCCCTTCGGCGGTGTTGAAGGGATAGGCGATGGATGTCGTCTCGGCTGTGGTCAACATGACCTCCCTTGCGTAAGCACGTGCTTACAAACCTAGGAGGGGTCGGCTGGTACGGTCAACGGCCCCTTTGCGCCGTTGATCTGACGGCACGACAGGGAACCGTCCTGAAGCAGATGAGAGGGGTGCCGTGATGGGTACGACCGTGTCCGAGGGACAGCGCCGGGATGCGCGTGACACGCGCCGGCGGTTGCTGGAGGCCGCCGCGGCGCTGTTCGCCGAGCGGGGCTACGAACGGGCGACGGTCCGGGACATCGCCGAGCGGGCGGGGGTCAACCAGGCGCTGCTGTTCCGTTATTTCGGCTCGAAAAGAGCGCTGTTCGGCGAGGTGATCGCGCACAACGGGGAGGAGCAGCTGCGCACCACCCCTCCCCACGAGCTGCTGGAGGCCGCCCTGCGCGGGCTGCTGGGCCACGGCGGGAAGGAACCGGGCTCCCGCGCCCTGGCGACCCTGCTGCGCTCGGTGGACAGCGGTGACGAGATAGGGACGGCGGTGCGCGCCATCAGCGACGACTACGCACGGGTGCTGGCCACCCTGTCCAGCGCCGACAACCGCGCACTGCGGGCCGACCTGGCGCTGTCCTGGCTGCTCGGCATCGGGACGATGCGGGTGATCGTGGGCAAGGAGCCGCTGGCCGAGGCGGACCCGGACGAGGTGTGCGCACTGGTGACGACCGCGCTCGGCACCCTCCTGGACGGCCTTCCGGCGGCCGACCGCAGGCCGTAAGGCCGCAGGTGGCCGGGCGCTCCGCGCGGAAGCCGCCCCGGGGCGTGGTGACGACGCGACGGGCCCAGAGCCGGGGTGATCACCTCGCGGAACGCCGGATCGGTGAGCAGGACGACCGGGGCGACGCGGTGCGGGGAGTCGGAGTGCCAGTGGGGCAGGGCGCCATCGCCTTCCGCGCCTCGCCCCGCAGGGCCTCCGCGCTGCCCCGGGCCACCGGCTCCTCGGCGCTCTCCGGACGCGCCGCGGCCGCCTCGTGGGCGGTGTGGTCCCCGAAACCGGTGCGCTCCTCGGCGACCAGCGCGGCGAACGAGGCGTGCCGGTCCCCCAGCGCCGGATACCAGCTGGCCCAGATGTACGCGGCCCATTCCCCGTCCTCCGACACATCGGCGGGGTCCAGCAGCCAGTGCTGGGCGTCACCCTCCTCGGAGACCAGCAGCGCCCGGTCCATGAACGCGGTGTCGTCCCCGGCCCCGGCCGCACCGCCCCGGATGACGCTCCAGGTCTCGGGGTCGGTCTCGCGCAGCCAGCCGACGGTCTCGGCCGTCCGCATCCGCCACATGAACGGGCTGATGTTCAGCCAGCCGTCGGAGGCGCCCAGGAACGCGCGGTAGCTCGGCGGGAGCCGGGTGCCGAGCCGCTTCTCCAGGGCGAGGATGCTCTCCTCGTCCGCGCCCTCGTACCCCAGCCAGCCGACGGCCCGCTGCTCGTCGCTGACGTCCCCCAGCTCCTCCTCGTCGGCCACCCGCAGGATGGTCGCGCTGTACTCCGCCAGGTAGGCCCGCCACTGCCCGACGGTCCGCGGTGCCGTCGGCGGCCCCGGCACCGGCACCGGGGCCGGGGCGGCCGGCACCGCCGTGCCCCGGTATCCGGCCGGCGCCTCACCCGCCCGCCGGCCGTGGCCGACGAAGCCCTTCGGCCGGGGAGCGGCGGTGAAGAACCCGACCCGGGCGAGCTGGACACGGCCCGCCCCCGCGTTCCGCGTGATCTCCAGGCGCTCCTCCCATAACGCGCGGGCGCAGGCGCCGATCCGGGAGGGCTCGACGGTGATCCGGTGCAGCCAGAGCAGACCGCGCGCCTCGGCGGAGCCATGGACGCACAGCGTGTTCACGCCCGCCGTTAGCGCCTCGCCGGGCACCGCGAACGCCGCCTCCCGGGGACGGGCGCCACCGGGCACGGTGAAGTCCCTGATCACCTCATGGCCGTTGACGGTGATGTCGACCGGCGCGCGCCCCGGGGACTCCCCGAGCGGTGGGACCCGCGCGACCAGGGTCAGCGTCAGCTGCTCGGGCGGCTCGCCGTCCAGCGCGAAGTCGAACTCGACGCTTCCGCCCGCGCCGATCGCCAGATGCTCACGGTCGGGACGGCACCGCCGGTAGCGGGCCGTGCCATTGCCGAATCGGGGCGGATCGACGGTGAAGTCCGCGAAGGTCGCTCGCACGCTGCGCTCCTGGCCATCTGCTGGTCCGTTGACATGTGGTCGGGGCATGAGTGCGGCTCAGCACCCGCATACCGCCGATGCTATGGCGGTCCACCGGCACCACCCGTACGCTTGCGGCGATCTCTAGGGGGATGTGGGTCGCCCGCTCCCCCTCCGCGCAGTACGGCCGCCAGGACGGCGGGGCGCATCAGCGCGGTGGGGTCGGCGACCAGCGACATCACCTCGTGCAGGGCCTTGCAGACCCGCGGATCGACGGTGGCCCGCCGCATGACCCGGTCCAGGTAGCGGTGCTGGACCCGCACGGACACCCCGGCGGGACCGCCCGTGGTGGCGGGGAAGCGCACATCCTCGCTGGAGGACAGCATCCAGGCGGTGTTCGTGGCCGCCGCGATGCCCTTGCGGGCGGTGTGCGCCGTGCGGTGGCCGATGCCGCCGTGGCGCTCGGCGGCGGCCCGCAGGGCCCGGGCGCCGAGCGCGGCCACGGTGATCCCCTGGCCGTAGACCGGGTTGAAGGTGCACACCGCGTCTCCGAGGACGACCAGCCCGCGCGGCGCCCGGCGCTCGTAGTGGCGCCGCACACCGGGGCCGGGCCGGAAGCCGCGGACCGCGCCGGCGGGTTCGGCCCGGGCGAGCAGCTCGCGCAGGCTCGGGTCCCGCAGCAGACGCAGCTGCCGGTCGAATCCGGCCTCACCGGGCTCGGCCTCCGCCCCGCGCATGGCACCGACACTGGCGATCCACCGGCCGTCCTCCACCGGCAGCACCACGCCGAGCCGGGGCTTGTCGGGGGCCTTGGTCTGCAGGTAGAGCGCGGTGAAACCGGGCTCCGGCCAGGAGCGGTGGTAGAACCGGCTGGTGTAGGACACGCCCGCGTCGACGCGCTCCTCGGGGGCGGACGGGCAGCCCAGCCGGGCCAGCCAGGAGGGGAGCGAGGAGGTGCGCCCGGAGGCGTCGACCACCAACTCCGCGCGCAGCTCGCGCACCCTGGCGCGGGCATCGCCCCGCCCCTTGACCCGGACCCCCGTCACCTCGCCCGCAGCGCCGAGGAGTCCGACGGCGTCCGTGTTCTCCAGCCATCGCACCGAGGGCTCGGCCCGCACCCGGCGCAGCACCGTGTGATCGAGCAGCGGTCTGGTGCACGAGAGGAACGCGACCTCGCTCTCGTACTCCGCGAGCCACCCGGCCGCGCTCAGCCAGCGCACGCCCGACATGGGGACGCGCACCGCGCCGGCGGCCGTCAACTCCGCGCAGGCGCCGGGCATCAGCTCGTCCAGCGCCCGGTGCCCGGCCTCCAGCAGCAGATGCGCGTGGCGCCCCTGCGGAAGGCCCGAACGGAACGCGGGCCGATCCGGATAGCGGTCGCGCTCCACCACGACAATGCGCTCGGCATATCCCCGCAGCGCCCATGCGGCCAGCATCCCGGCGAGACCTCCGCCGATCACCACCGCGGTTCCCTGCCCCGCGCTCTCCCCCTGCACCCCCATGTTACGGAGCGTAGCGCATGATCAGCACTGCGTCACCACCCCCGTGCGGAGGCAATCCCCCCGCACCCACGGCTCGGAGGGTGTCTCCGGCGTGAGCGATGACGGTGTCGCCCACCCCGGTGCGCACGGATGACCGGGCCCCGCGCCCGATCGTCACCGACCGTCCGTACGGGCCGGGCCCGACGGGAAGGGCGCCCGCCGGGACGCCCCTCGCTCCCCGATCTGCCGTCGCCCCCGCCGCCGCCCGTCACTCCTGACGTCGTCGCCATCCCCCCGGCCGGACCCGTGACTCCTGGAGCTGTGGTCACATCTGGAGCTGTCGTCACCCCCGGCCGGACCCGTCACTCCCGGGAACCGTCGCCAGCCCCGGCCAGACCCGTCACCCCTGGAACCAACGCCAACCCCCGGCCGGACCCGTCACTCCTGGAACCATCGCCAACCCCCGCCCAGGCCCGTCGCCCCTGGAACCGTCGCCAGCCCCCGGCCGGACCCGTCACTCCCGGAGCAGCGCGTCGACCACACGGCCGAAGAGCAGTCGGCCGGACCAGGCGGTGGGCGGGTCGAACAGCCGGGGCAGCCCCCGCAGCCGCGCCTCCTCGCGCCACACCACCTCGGACCCGCCGCCCCGGGGGCGCACCTCGATCTCGGCCCATCCCAGGACCACCGCACCGCGCTTCTCCAGCCGGCAGCCACCGGGAGCGTCACCGGCCGGCGGGTCCCAGCGCACGACCTCCATGGGGTCGTCGAATCCGGCCCGGCCGACACCGGTGCGCACCACGATCACGGTGCCCACCCGGGTCGGCCCCGCCGGACGGACGGTGACGCCGCTGAGCGGGACGTGCGCGCCGTGGCGCGGCCAGTCGGTGAGCCGCCGCCAGGTCTCCTCGACGGGCAGCGGAGAGCGCCGCTGGACGCGGAAGTGGGCCACAGCGGGATCGTAGGCCACCGGCCGCCCGGCAGGCGGCAGGCGGCGCGGAGCGGGCACGGACGCGGCACGGACACCGGACGCGGACGTGGCGCAGGCACGGGCACGAACGTGGCACGGTGGCGGCGGCACGTGTCCGCCGCCACCGCCACCGCAACCCCCACCGCAACCGCAACCGCAACCCCCGCCGCAACCGCCCCAGGGTCACCCCCGCCACCAGCGGCGCAGCACCTTCTCGGCGGGTTTGCCGTGGGGTGTGTAGGCCAGCTTCCGCGCGGTCTCGCCGCTGTCCGGCCAGTCGTCCCACATCCACCAGCACACCCCGGCCCACCACGACCGGCCGTCGAAGGCGGTCAGCAGCGCCTCGTACGCGGCGGACTGCTCGTCCGCCGCCGCGCGCTCGCTGACGGTCCAGGAGTACGGCGCGGCGGCGGTGCCCCGCTGGCTGGCGTAGCCGGCCTCGGTGAAAAGGATCTTCTTGTCCAGCCGGGCGGCGAACGCGGCGAGTTCGGTGACGATCGGTTGCCAGCCCTTGGCCAGCCGCTCGGGGTCGGCGGTGGCGGAGTCGGCCAGTGGCCAGTAGGCGTCGATGCCGACCAGATCGAGGGAGTCCCAGAATCGGATGCGGGAGTACTCGTCGAAGTTGGCGGCGTAGGTCAGCGGGCCGTCGTAGGTGTCGCGCACCGCGGCGATCACCTTGGTCCAGCGGCGGCGGTCGGTGGAGGTGCCGGCCAGCTCGGTGCCGACGGCGAACTGCTCCACGTCCAGTTCGTCGGCCAGCCGGGCGTAGTGGGTGATGAAGCGCCGGTAGGCGGTGAACCAGGCGTCCGGGTCGCGGGGCCGGATGTCGGCCCGGTCGCCGCCGTCCACCAGGTCCACATGCGGTTTGAGCATCACCTTCAGCCCGGCGTCATGGGCCAGGCCGACGATCCGGCGCACACTGCGGTCGCTCGCCGTCTCCTCGGTGGTGTGCATCGTCGCGCGACGGGTGCCGTTCTGGTACCAGGTGGGGGTGAAGACCACCCACCGGGCGCCGGTGCCGGCGATCTGCCGCAGATAGCCGCGTGCTTCGGGACGGTCGTAGTCGTCGGTGTTCCAGGCGGGCAGCGTGATGCCCCGCACCTGGCCATCGGGGGTGGGCGAGTCGTCGCCCCCACTGGTCGAGCATCCGGTCAGGACGGCGACGGCGGCGGTGACCGCCGCGGTCGCCCGCCTCAGCGCTCTCATCGGGGCAGGGCCTTCCTCGGGCGGGATCCCGTGGGATACGTGCCGTTCCCGGCCCGCGCGGGGCGGGCCGGGAACGGACTGATGGACGGTATGACGGTGGCTCAGGCCGGGCTCAGATCAGGCTCTCGGGGCTGACGAAGGTGTAGCCGAGGGCCAGGATGCCCTCGACGGTCTCCTGCAGCGGCTCGACCGCCTGGTAGGGGTGGTAGTAGAAGCTGGCGAAGCCGTCCCGGACCGCCAGGTTGGCCTTGGCGTTGTTGATCAGGTCGGCCGCCAGCCGGGGCGGGTTGTTGTTGTGGGCCTCGGGCTCGTAGCTGCCCAGGTTCTCCGGGATCACCTTGGTGCCGTAGACATCGGTGACCGGGTACGGGAAGAACTGTCCGAGGTAGCGGCTGGAGTCGGTCTCGGCGCCGGAGAGGGTGCCCGAGAAGTACAGCGGGCGCTCCATCCGGGCCGCGAAGTTCTGCGCGAACACCTTGTAGTCGGTGGCCGAGGCCGCGTAGTGCGGAGTGGTCCACAGCTTCGGCGTGGGCAGGCCCACCCGCGCGAACTCGGCCAGGGCGGCGGTGACCCGGCCCTGTGCCCACTCGGCGGAGTCCTCGGTCGCCGGACCGTCGTAGACCACCGTGTCGGTGGCGTCCACATGGGCCCGGAAGAACTCGAAGTCGTCGGCGGTGAGCCCGTTGTAGGGGTTGTCGACGTTGCCGTACTGATGGGTGTAGCCGTGGTCCATCAGCACCGCGCCGTTGTTGAGCATGTACTTGAGCGTGTTCACCAGCGCCGGGCGCTGGGAGAGCCGCACGGTGCGCGCCACCCCGTTGTTCTGGACGCCCTTGGGGTCGGTGTAGACCGGGATGACGTTGATGCCGTAGGCGATGTTCTTGGACTTCAGGTAGTCCGCGATCGCCCGGAGGCTGGTGGTGTCGGACAGCGGGGTGATGTCCTCCAGGCGCACCATGGCCCGGTGCTGTTCGGCGGTGTCCGGGGCGAGCGCGTCGAAGAGCAGGTCCTGGAAGGCGATGACCCGGTCGCTCTCGGAGACGTAGGTGAAGGGGATCTCACCGATGTAGGTCAGGTTGCCGGAGCGGATCGCCCACGGGGAGGTCTTCTCCGTGCCCCCGGCCGTGTCGACCGCCTGGGCCAGTTCGGTCACGGTCGCGTTGTCCCCGCCCGGTGTGAGGTGGGGGTGCAGGACGCCGGGGTCCTGGCCGGCCGGAATCTTCCGGGTGAGCTGCTGGCCCTTGTAGGTGACCTTGCCGATCTCGCCGACGCTGCCGTCCACCTCGTAGAACGAGGAGGTCGGGTCCCAGCCGTACCGGTACTCGAACTCCTGAAGGCTGACGGAGTTCGCCATGTTCCAGATGTTCTCGCCGAGCCAGATCACCGGCCGCTCGGAGAGCAGGGTGTCCAGGTAGAAGTCCTCCGGTACGGCGTCGGGGATCTGGTCGCCGTAGTAGGTGGAGCCGACGTAGACGGTGGCGTCATAGGACTCGATCAGACCGGAGGTGTACTCCTGGACCGGCTTGGCCGTCACGGTGCCGAAGTGGCCACCGAGGTTGGCCACGCCCATCGCGTACAGCTCGCCGAGGTGTCCGTACGGGCCCGCCGTGTCGTACAGGACCAGCGTCTTGGCCCGGCCGGGCTCGGGGGCCTTCGCGCGCTTCGCCTGGGGTCCGGTGGCCGGGGCCGACCGCCGGAGCCGCTGGGAGGCCTGCTTCTCGGTGCTGTGCGTTCCGGCCACCTCGGCGCGCCGCTCACGGTCGGCGGACCGCTGTGCGGCCGCCCAGCCCTTGAGGTCCTTGGCGCTCACACCGGTCACGGTGTCCTGTGTCGCCGACCGGTCGGCGTCCCCCCGGCCCTCCCGGGCCGCCGCCGTGGCAGGTGCCAGGAAACCGCCGCCCAGCAGGGCGGTGATGGCGAGGGCGATCAACGCCAGCCAGGTCGGCCGTGCTCTTCTGCAGGGTTCCTTCATGCTCTTTACCCCCCTCGATTTCGGTCCCGCGACGCGTGGAACGAGACAGTGGGAAAACAGCGGATCATGGCCGATTCCGGCCCGAGGTTCCAGACCGGTCAGAACGCATGGATCATGGCCGGTTCCCACGGAATTCCACAAGCGGGATCAGGTAGCTCAACAATCCGGTGATTGTTCTGACGATTCCGGCCGCCTGTCAATGGGGCCGATGGGGCAGAAAATTACGCCTTGAAAGTTCAACTGGATCACAGATGCGTCTGGTACCTTCCGTAAGCGCGCGGCGGCCGGCCCGTTGGGGAGGCGTCCGGCACCTCGCGCCAACTGAAGGTGGGGGGACCGATGTACGGTAGGTCTGCTGTGGGATCAGTGCTGCCCTTGGTCGGCCTGGCCGCGGGGCCGGAAATGATTCCTGGAATTCCGGTTGCCCGTGCTTTGCAGGCAACCGCCGGGGCGGGTTTTCTGTTGTACTGTCTGACAGTTCTCGGCCTACTGGTCGCTCGATTGCGATTGCGTGCCCGCCCCTCCGCGGCCGGTTCCCTGGCCTCCGGGGCCAAGGACCTGTCCGCGGTGGACCGGACGTGACCGATGAGCCCCTGATATGGGCCAGCATTGCCATCATCGTGATGGCAGGAACCTATAACTTCGGTCTCTTCCTACTGTCCCGCCGCCGGCTGCCGCACCGCTCCGGATCGGGTGAAGAACGCTTCTACGTCTTTCTGCTCGCCTGTCTGAACGAGGAGAAAGTACTGGCCGAAAGCCTTGCGCGGATCACCGCCCTGCCCGCCGGGAAATGCGTCGCCCTGGTCATCGACGACGCCTCCGACGACCGGACCGCCGACATCGCGCGGTCCGCGGACCCCGAGCGGGTGTGGCTCCACCAGCGCAGACTGCCGAACGCCCGGCTCGGCAAGGGCGCGGCGCTCAACGACGGGGTGCGTCTGCTGCGCGCCTCGGGACTGCTCGGCGGGCGCGACCCGGACGATGTCATCGTCTGTGTGGTGGACGCGGACGGCCGGCTGGACCCGCATGTGGTCGAGGCGGTCGACCCGTTCTTCAACGACCCGCGGACCGGGGCCACCCAGATCGGCGTCCGGATGTACAACCGCCGGGCGGGGCTGCTGGCCCGTATGCAGGACATGGAATTCGTCGTCTACGGCGACATCTTCCAAAGCGCCCGCCGTTTCATCGGCAGCGTCGGCATGGGCGGCAACGGCCAGTTCATGCGGCTGTCCGCGCTCGATTCGCTGGGCGAGAAGCCCTGGAGCGACAGCCTCACCGAGGATCTGGACCTCGGGGTGCGGCTGATCGCCCGTGGCTGGACCAATCAGCACTGCACCACGGCGGCCGTCTCCCAGCAGGCGGTGCTGGATCTGCGGCGGCTGGTCCGCCAGCGGTCCCGCTGGTTCCAGGGGCATCTGCAGTCGGCCAACCTGGTCCCGCTGATCCTGCGGGACGTGCCCGGCCGGGCCGCGATGGACCTGATCTACCACCTGTCCAGTCCGGTGCTGATCCTGCTCACCTCGCTGCTGCCGCTGTCCTTCCTGGTGGCGGTCCTCGGCACGATCGCCGGTTCGCTCCAGGCCGGCCGGCCGCTGGTCTCCACCATGTGGTTCCTCGGTCCGTATCTGCTCTCGTTCACCGCGGCCTGGATCTACGGCTTCGTCTACCGCCGGCGCGAATCCTCGCTCGGGCCGCTCCGCGCGGTAGTGCTCGGCCATGTCTTCGTGCTCTACGGCTACATCTGGTTCGCCGCCGGCTGGTGGGGGCTGTGGCGGGCCGTCACAGGAAAGCGCACCTGGCTCAAGACCGCCCGCAGCTGACCCACACCACCGCCCGGCTTTCCCGCACCGCACGCTTTCCGCGCACCACACGCACCGCAGGCACCGCATGCGCCGCAGGCACCGTCCGGCTTCCCGCACCGCCCGCACCGCAGGCACCACACGGCTTCCCGTACCCCGCGCGCCGTACCCCGCGCGCCGCCCCGTCCGTACCGCTCCGCCCGCTCTTCTCCGCTTCTCCCGTCAAGGAGACCCATGTCCCTCATCGGCAGACCCGTGTCCCCGTCCGCGGACGAGGCGTCCGCGCCGCGTCCGTCCGGCGCCGTACGCACCATGCTGGTGCTCGGCACCCGCCCGGAGGCGATCAAACTCGCCCCGGTGGTCCGGGCGATGGCCGCTTCCGCCCTGTTCCAGCCGGTGGTGGTGACCACCGGTCAGCACCGCGAGATGCTCCAGCAGATGCTCGGCCTGCTGGGGGTCGGGGTCAAGACCGACCTGGCCGTGATGCGGGACCGGCAGCGGCTGTCGGAGCTGACCGCCCGGCTGGTGGACGGGCTGGGCACGGTGATCCGCGCCGAACGGCCGGATCTGGTGGTGGTCCAGGGCGACACCACCACGGCGCTGTGCGGTGCGCTGGCCGCGTTCTACGAGCGCACCCCGGTGGCCCATGTGGAGGCGGGGCTGCGCACCGGGGTCCTGGACAACCCCTTCCCCGAGGAGCTCAACCGGCGGATGATCGGCCGGGTGGCCCGCTGGCACTTCGCCCCCACCGACCGGTCCGCCGCCCAGCTGAGGGGCGAGGGCGTACCGCCCGAGCAAGTGGTCACCACGGGCAACACGGTCATCGACAATCTCCTGTGGGTGCTCCGGGAGGGTGCCGGACGCAGCGCCTTCCGCACCGCGCGCCGCAAGGTGCTGCTCACCCTGCACCGCCGGGAGAACCAGGGGGAGCGGATGCGGGCGATGGGCGCGGCGCTGCGCCGGCTGGCCGAGCGCGGCGACGTGGAGCTCGTGCTGCCGCTGCACCGCAGCCCCGCGGTGCGGGAGGCGCTGCTGCCGGAGCTGGCGGGCCATCCGGGGGTGCGGGTGGTGGATCCGCTGGACTACCTGGACTTCGCCGCCACCCTCGCCGAGTGCGATCTGGTGCTGACCGACTCCGGCGGACTCCAGGAGGAGGCCCCGAGCCTGGGCAAGCCGGCGCTGGTGCTGCGGACCACCACCGAGCGCCCGGAGGCGGTGGAGGCGGGTGCGGCGAAACTGGTGGGCACGGACCCGGAGGCGATCCTCGCCGCCGCCGGGCGGTTGCTGGACGATCCGGAGGAGTACGCGCGGATGGCCGGGGCGGGGAATCCGTTCGGCGACGGCCGGGCCGCCGAGCGCATCGTGGCCCGGCTCACCGAGGACTTCGGACGCGAAGGGGCGGTGAACACCGCGCGGCGCGACGCGCCCGGCTCGTATCATCCGGTGGCATGACGTCGTTACGCGGGCGCGGGTGGTGGCGTATCGGGGGGCTCGTGCTGGCCGTCGCCCTCGTGGTGGCCGGGGCGCTGGCGCTGGCCGGGGTGTGGGACGAGGAGCGGCGGCCGGAGTACGTCGAGAGCTGGCGGGACGGTTCGGTGCACGGCCCCTGGCGGTCGGTGTTCCACGGCTACGGCGGGAACACCGGCGGGGCGGACGAGCTGACGC
>NZ_BBOX01000163.1 GCF_001553455.1 Streptomyces hygroscopicus subsp. hygroscopicus | reverse complement strand
GCCCGCCGTGACGACCGCACCCACGCCTGTCTGGTGGTCTCCACCGCCCGGTACGAACGCGTGGACTTCCGGGCCCGGATGCGCACGGCGGAGCAGTTGCGCACCCCCGAGCCCAATCCGTGGGAAGTGGCGTGGCTGGTGTGGGCGTACACCGACCCGGAGCACTTCTACTACGTGGTGCTCAAGCCCAACGGCTGGGAACTGGGGAAACGGGACCCGGCCTATCGGGGCGGGCAGCGGTTCCTGGCCACCGGCACCCGCCCCTTCCCGGTCGGTGACTGGTCGGACGTACGGGTCCGGCAGCGCGGTCCGCGCATGACGGTGTCGGTGGACGACCGTCAGGTGGTGGGCTTCACCGACCGGGAACGCCCCTACACCGCGGGCAGTGTGGGCGCCTACACCGAGGACGCCCGCGCGGAGTTCCGGGACATCACGGTTGACGCGGAGCCGTCCGGCTCCTCCTGATCCGCCGGGCCGGCCAGGTCCTCCAGACCCGCCGGCAGCGGCCCGGTGTGCACCACGCCCAGCCGCTGGGTGGCCCGGGTGAGCGCCACGTAGAGGTCGCTGGTGCCGAACTCCGCGGGCTCGGCCACGATCACCGTGTCGAACTCCAGCCCCTTGGCCTGGCGGGGGCCGAGCAGGACCACCGGGCTGGTCAGGTCCGGTGAGCGGCCGGTGGACGCGTCCGGCAGGGCGGCCGACAGCGCGTCATGCCGGTCCACCGGGGCGATCACCGCGATCCGGCCCTCGGAGCGGGTCTCCCGCGCCACGGCCGCGGCCACCGCGCCGGGCAGGTCGCCGGTGCGCTCCGCCCAGGGCCGCACCCCCGTGGCGCGGACCGAGCGCGGCGGCCGGAAGGCGGGGTCGGCGGTGCGCGCCACCCGCGCCGCGACCTCCATGATCTCGGTCGGGGTGCGGTAGTTGACGCCGAGCCGGGTGTGTTCCCAGCGGTCGCCGACGTACGGCTCCAGGATCGCCGACCAGGAGCCGCAGCCGCCCGGTTCGGCGGTCTGCGCGGGGTCGCCGACCAGGGTCATCGAACGGGTCGGGCTGCGCCGCATCAGCAGCCGCCACGCCATCGCGGACAGCTCCTGGGCCTCGTCCACGATGATGTGGCCGAAGGCCCAGGTGCGGTCGGCGGCGGCCCGTTCGGCGGCGCTGCGGTGGTCGCGCTCCTCCGCGCGGTCCGCCAGCCGTTCGGCGTCGATCAGGTCGTGGGCGGCCAGTACCTCGGAGTCCTCGTCGTCGCGGTCCTCGAACTCCTGGGTGCGGGACCCGTAGGAGAGGTCGAGCACACCCTGCGCGTAGTCGATGCGCTCCTGGCGTTCGGCCTCCGCACGGGCGCGGGCCGCCGAGTCGTCGTGGCCGAGGAGTTCGGCGGCCTCGTCCAGCAGCGGGATGTCGGCGGGGGTCCATTCGCCGTCTGTGCGGCGGATCGCGGCGGCGTCCGCTTCGGGGAGGTGGACGGGGTCGGTGAGGAAGTCGGCGACGAGCCGCTCCGGGGTGAGGGAGGGCCACAGCTCCTCGATGGCCGAGTGCACCGCGGGGCTGACCGCGATCGCCTTGCCGAGCTGGGCGACGTCGTCCGCGCCGAGGAGATTGGGCCCGCCGTAGGGGTCCGCGCCGATCCGGTCGACGAGCTGCCGGGTGAGGGCGTCGATGACCTGGAACGCGAAGTGCGGACGGGCGAGGTTGTGGGGCAGTCCGGTCTCCCGGGCCCGGTGGCGCGCGTCGGACGCGATGTCCTGGTCCAGCACCAGCTCACCGTCGTCGTGCTCGATCACGATCGCGGGGTCGGGCAGCGACTGCCGGTCCCGTACGAAGCGGGCCAGCACATCCGCCATCTCCGCGCGGCCCTTGACCTCGGCGGCCTCGGGGGTGTCGGTTCCGGTGGCCGTCACTCCGGGGAAGAGTTCGCCGGGCGTGGCGAGGAGTACGCCGGTCTCGCCCAGCGAGGGCAGCACCTCCCCGATGTAGCCGAGGAACGCCGGGTTGGGTCCGACGATCAGCACCGCGCGGCGGGCCAGCGACTCGCGGTGCGCGTAGAGCAGATACGCGGCGCGATGCAGCGCCACCACGGTCTTGCCGGTGCCGGGGCCGCCCTCGACGACGTGGACCCCGTGGTGCGGGGCGCGGATGATCCGGTCCTGTTCGGCCTGGATGGTCTGCACGATGTCGTGCATCCGGCCGGTGCGCGCGGCATCGAGCGCGGCGAGCAGTACCGCGTCCGCGTCGGACCCCTCGTGCCCGGTCCGTATGGTGTCCGAGAGGTCCAGGATCTCGTCGTGCAACCCGGTGACCCTGGCGCCCTCGGTGGTGATGTGGCGCCTGCGGCGCAGCCCCATGGGGGTGTGCCCGGTGGCGAGGTAGAAGGGGCGCGCCACATCGGCCCGCCAGTCAATGACCAGCGGGGTGCGGTCCGCGTCGTCGCGGCGGATGCCGATGCGGCCGATGTGGTGGTCGCGGCCGTCGCGGAACACCAGCCGGCCGAAGCACAGCCCCCGCTCCCCCGCCTCGAACGCGGCGAGCAGCCCGGACCGCTCGGCCACCAGCACATCGCGCTCCAGCCGGGCCTGGAAGGTGGTGCCCTCCAGGGACAGTGCTTCGGTCACCGCGTCCTCGGCCCGCGCTCTGAGCTCGGCGAGGCGCCCGTTGAGCAGATCAAGGAATTCTTGCTCACGGTCCCATTCCTCATTTGACAATTCGACTCCCGCCGGGATACGATGACTTCATCAGGTTTCCGCATGCCGCAAAACATGAGCACACGGAAATCCTCAATATACGCGGAGAAACACCCCGGCCGTCAAGGCAGCCGGGGTGTTTCTCTCTTTTTGTGCTCGCTCACCCCTCCCGGATGACGGCCCCTCATCCCTCCTTCAGGACACGTATGACGTGTTTGCCGCGGACACCGCCGGATTCCAGCGCGCGGTGGGCCGCCGCGATCCCGGAGAGCGGGTGGACGGTGTCGATGACCGGCCGGACGGCCCCCCGCTCCACATATCCGGCCAGGTCGGCGAAGAGCCGGTGCAGGGGGTTTCCGGTGAAGAACCGGATACGCCGTGAGCCGTGCACGCCGGAGACGAGGACGGCGCCCAGCGAGGACAGCGGGCGGTCGGCGTCGAAGGCGATGGACACCATGCGCCCACCGGGCGACAGCAGTCGGCGGTAGGCGCCGAGTCCGGTGCCCACCGTGTCCAGTACGGCGTCGAAGGGCCCCAGGGCGGCCGGGCCGGTGGTCCGGTAGTCATGGGCCTCATCGGCGCCGAGCTCCCGGACGAGGTCGAGGGCGGCCGCTCCGGCGAGCGCGGTGACATGGGCGCCGAGCGCATGTCCGAGCTGGACGGCGACGCTGCCGACACCGCCGGCCGCGCCACGCACCAGCAACCGCTCGCCGCCCCTCAGCCCGATCTTGTCGCGCAGCGCGGTGATGGCCGTGGTGCCGACGCCGGGCAGGGCCGCGGCCCGGACCAGGTCGAGGGCCTTCGGGGCGAAGGAGAGCTGACGGGGCCGGACGGCCACGTACTCGGCGGCCGCCCCGAACGTCAGGTGCGGCATCGTGCCCCACACCCGGTCGCCCACCGCGAGATGGCGCACGGAGGAGCCCACCTCGGCGATCTCCCCGGCGATGTCGACGCCGATGCCCTTCGGGAACTTCCTTCCGGTCACCAGCTTCAGCTTGCCCACCCGGCCCGAGAGCTCGCCGCCGTTCACACTCGTGGCGTGCACTCTGACCAGAACCTCGCCCGGACCGGCCACCGGCTTCGGCAGGGTGCCCTCGTACAGCACCTCGGGAGGTCCGTACCGGTCGTACCGCGCCGCGCGCATCTCGCTCATCGCCCTCATCTTCCCTTTCGCACATCGGGGTGGCCGCCACGCTAATGCGAGCGAAGAGGGAAACCGCCCGGTCGGCATAAGGTGAGAAACATGCCTGCTCACGTCTCTCATATAGCGCCCGCCACCGGTGTTCGGGACACCGGAAGTCCGGGGTTGCGGTCCGACGCGGCGTCCAACCGCCGGCGCGTCCTCGAGGCGGCACGGGCGCTGTTCGTCTCGCGTGGGCTCGATGTGCCGATGGCCACCATCGCCCGTCATGCCGGGGTCGGGGTGGCCACGCTCTACCGGCGCTTCCCCACCCGGGAGGCGCTGGTCACGGAGGTGTTCTCGGACGAGTTCACCGCCTGTGCGGCGGTCGTCGACGACGCCCTGGCCGACGACGACCCGTGGCGGGCCTTTCGCCGGATCATCGAGACGGTGTGTGCTTCGCAGACGCAGGACCGGGAGTTCAACGACGCCTTGCTGTCATCGTTCCCCGACTCGGCCGGCTTCGAGTGGGGGCTGCCGCGCATCGAAGAGGGCTTCGCCGAGGTGGTCCGGCGCGCCAAGGCCGCGGGGCGGCTGCGCGAGGACTTCGACGTGTCCGACCTGAGCCTGGTCTTCCTGGCCAACCGAGGTGTCATCGGCGACGCCGCGACCGCACCGGCCGCGTCCCGGCGGCTGGTCGCCCACCTCCTGCGGTCCTTCGAGACGGGGCGGGCCGAACCGGCCCGCCCCCTCCCACCACCCGCCCCGCTGGGGCTGGGCCGGTTGCCCCGGACACCCGGGGAATGAGCTACCGGGCGGTGGCGAAGTCCTGCGTCCAGTAGTTGCCGGGCTGCGCCAGGCCGACGCCGATCTCCTTGAAGTCGCAGTTCAGGATGTTGGCCTTGTGGCCGGAGCTGTTCATCCAGCCCGCCATGACGCTCTTGGGCGAGTCATAGCCGTACGCCACGTTCTCGCCGTAGGCGCGCCAGGAGTAGCCCGCCCGCTCGATCCGGTCGCCCGGGGAGGACCCGTCGGAGCCGGTGTGCGACATCTTGCCGTGCGCCGCCATGTCCTCGCTGTGCTTCTGGGCGGCCTCGGCCAGCTTCTCGTTCACGGTCAGCGGCCGGCAACCGGCCTTCGCGCGCTCGCTGTTGACCAGATCCACCACCTGCTGCCGGGCGGTGGCCGCCGTGGCAGCGGCGGAGGGGGCGCCCGCGGGGGCCGCGGACTGCGCCATCGCGGCCGAGGGAATGCCCACGGCGGCCGCGGCGAGCGCGGCGATGGCTATCGTGCGGTGGTGCGGCGTGCTGCCGCGATGCTTGCTCATACGTGACCTCACACTCGGTTGAGGCCCGTCATTCTTGGAGCGGTCGGCCACGCGGGGCAACACGTGTTCGTAGGACAGACTTTCGCAGCGGGTGACGGCGCTTGCGATCAGCGGCGGGACGTGCTCAGCCGGCTCCGGGGAGGGCCCGGTCGGCCCGACGCGCCATCAGAGAACCCGGCAACCAGGCGAGTGGACGAAGGGGCCGGAGCGCAGCGGCTCCCTGGCACCCCGAAGCGTTCATATCCGACAGAGCGGAAAAGAATCCTATGTCGCCCGGCCGGTATGCGGCCCTACGCCCGATTCGCTCCGGGCGGCCGGTGTGAGAGATGTCATGACGTGGCGGAGCGGCCGACGGCGGTGGCCGACGGCCGGGTGACCCGCGACCGGGTGGTGGCCTGTGACCGCGTGACCCGTGACCGCGTGACCCGTGACCGGGTGGCCGGACTCGCCGGCGGGCGGGCGTCGGCGGAGCAGCCGCCGGACGCGTCGCCGCCGACCGGCCCGCCACCGCGTCCGGCCGCCGCCGCACCACCGCCGGCCCGGCCGCGCTACGACATCCGCCGAGCGGCCACGGACCAGCCATGCGCGAGGAGGTCGAAGGCGGCCTCGACGGCCCGCCGGGAGTCGCTCCGGCCCCGTGCGAAGCCGACCGTTTCCAGCGCGAAGCGGGCGAGCGCCGCACACGCGGGGTCGCCCTCCGGGGCGCCGGCGTCCTCGGCGATGACGGCGGCGAGCGCGGCTTCGTGGCGCATCCACATGCGGCGGCCGTACTCCCGCAGCGCCGGGGTGCTCTCCGTCAGCTCGATGAACCGCGCCAGCCCGGGGTCGTCGTCGCCGTCGGCGTGCAGCCGCAGCATGTGGTCGCGCAGGGCGTCGGGGACGGAAACCCCCTCGGGCCGGTCGCGCACGGCGGCTATGAGGGCGGCCTCCTGGTCGGTGTCCTGGTCGAAGACCAGGGCCTCCTTGCTGGGGAAGTGCTTGAAGACCGTGGTGGTGGAGACATCGGCGGCCTCCGCGATGTCCCGGACGCTGACCTGGTCGTAGCCACGGTCGAGAAACAGTCTCAGGGCCGCGTCCGCCAGCGCCTGGCGGGTGGCGGCCTTCTTGCGCTCACGGCGCCCCATCGTCTCGCTCACGGGACCAGCCTACCCTGCGGGTGCACCGGCTAGAAAAGTTGTGTCGTTGCACTTTTTTATTGGATGTGCTCTTCTGTTCGGGACCCCACCCGAGGACGCCGCGCCGAGCGCGCCGAGAAGAAAGCGATCAGCCATGTCCGTATCCGACGCACCGCGGAACGGCGGTTCCGCCCCGCCGGAGACCGCCCCGAAAAACGTCCGTCTGGCCCTGCTCGGGGTGCTGCTGGCGATGCTCTTGTCGATGCTCGACTCCACGATCGTCGGCACCTCGATGCCGACGATCGTGGGCGACCTCGGCGGTCTGGAGCACATCTCCTGGGTGGTGACCGCCTACACCCTGGCCACCGCCGCGTCCACCCCCGTCTGGGGCAAGTTCGGCGATCTGTACGGCCGCAAGCACATGTACCTGATCGCCGTCGTCGTCTTCGTGCTCGGCTCGGCGCTGTCCGGCGCGGCCCACTCGATGACCCAGCTGATCGTCTTCCGGGCCCTGCAGGGACTGGGCGCCGGCGGGATCGGGGCCGGCGCCTTCGCCCTGATCGCCTCGCTGGTGCCGCCCCGGGAGCGGGGCCGCTACCAGGGCATGACCGCCTCCGTCATGGCCATCGGCACGGTCGGCGGCCCGTTGCTCGGCGGCTTCATCACCGGCCATCTGGGCTGGCGCTGGGCCTTCTTCATCAATCTGCCGCTCGGCGTGCTCACCCTGGTCTGGTGCCAGCTGATGCTGCGGCTGCCCGCCACCCGCGCCAGGGCCCGGATCGACTGGCCGGGCATCACGCTGATGACGGCCACCGTCTGCTCCCTGACCCTGGCCGCCACCTGGGCCGGTTCCACCTACCCGTGGACCTCCTGGCGGATCCTGGGGCTGTTCGCGCTCGCCGCGGCGGGCGTGGCCGCCTTCGTCGCCCGGCAGCGGCGCGCGGCCGAACCGCTGATGCCGCTGCGTATCTTCACCGGACACCGCAACTTCCCGCTGGCGTCCTCGCTGATCCTGGTGGGCGGGGTGGTCATGTTCGGCTGCTCGCTGTATCTGCCGCTGTACCAGCAGACCGTCCAGGGCGTCTCCGCCTCCCGCTCCGGTCTGCTGCTGCTCCCCCTGATGATCCCCGTGGTGATCATGTCCCAGGTCGGCGGCAAGGTCATGTCCGCCACCGGCCGGTACAAGATCTTCCCGATCCTCGGCACCGCCTGCATGGCCGTCGGGCTGTCCCTGCTGGCCACCATGGACACCTCGACCTCCCGCACGGCCACCGGGTGCTTCATGGCCCTGGTGGGCACCGGCATGGGCTGCCAGATGCAGATGGTCACCACCATCGCGCAGAACAGTGTGGAGATGCGCGACATGGGTGCCGCCTCCGCGACGGTCAACCTCTTCCGCACCATCGGCGGCTCCCTGGGCGTCGCGGTCTTCGGGTCGCTGTTCACCGGCGCCCTCCAGGGCCACGCGCCCGCCGGAGCGGACGCGGGCCAGGTCCGGCCCGACCCCGCGGCGCTGGCCCGGCTGCCCCAGGCCGCCCGGGACGGCTACCTCCACGCGGCCGCCACCGGCACCCAGCGGATCTTCCTGACCGCGGCCGTGGTGTGCGCCGTGGCCTTCGTCGCCGCGCTGTGCGTCCAGGAGGTCCCGCTGCGCGGCAGGCCCGGCCCGGCGGCCCAGCCGCAGAAGGCCGAGGGGGCCACCAGCCCGGCCGCCCCGTAAGCCGCGGACATCCGGCCGAGCCGATGGCCCCGCCGGGGCCCGCCGCCCGTCGCCGACGTCCCCGGGCAGCGCGGCTAGCTAGAGCGTCTGACGCCGCACCAGTTCGCGCAGCTTGCCGCCGGGCAGGGCCATCAGCTCGGCCGGGGCGCCCTGCTCCACGATCCGGCCGTCCTCCATCACCAGGACGCGGTCGGCGTCCATGACGGTCGACAGCCGGTGCGCGATCACCAGCCGGCTGGCGTTGAGGCGGCGGGTGCTGTCGATGACGACGCGCTGGGTCTCGTTGTCCAGGGCGCTGGTGGCCTCGTCGAAGAAGAGGATGCGCGGACGGCGGATCAGCGCCTGGGCGATCATCAGCCGCTGCCGCTGACCGCCGGAGATGGCGCCGCTGCCGGAGATCATGGTCTGGAGCCCCATGGGCATCTGGCGGATGTCCTCGGCCAGACCCGCCAGTTCGGCGGCCTCCATGGCCTCCTCGGGCGTGTACGGCTCGGCGCCGCGGATGCAGTCCAGCACCGTACCGCCCAGGGGCTGGGCGTTCTGGAGGACCACCCCGCACTGGCGGCGCACGGCCGCCTGGTCGAGGGCGGCGAGGTCCTGGCCGTCGTAGAGCACACTGCCGGACACCGGCCGCTCGAAGCCGATGAGCAGCCGCAGCAGGGTCGACTTGCCGCAGCCGCTCGGGCCGACGACGGCCACGAACTCGCCCGGCCGGACCTCCAGGGAGACGTCGTCGAGCACCAGCGGCCCGTCGTCGCCGTAACGGAAGGTGAGGTTCCTGGCCCGGAGGTCCCCGGAGAGCACCCCGGGCTGGGCGCTGCCGCCACGTACCTCCGGCGGCTCCTCCAGGATCGGCTTGACCTGCTCGAACAGGGGCAGGACGGCGGCCACCGAGACCAGGGCGCCGGTGAGCTGGGTCAGGGAGGTGAGCAGCATGGTCACCGAGGTGTTGAACGTCAGGAAGGCGCCCGCCGACATGCTGCCCCGCGCCGGACCGGCCAGCAGCATGAACACGATGAGCGAGACCAGCGGGAGGTAGACCGCGTCCAGCACCTGGGTGAGGTTCTTGATGCGCCCGGTGCGCTGATGCAGATCGCGGGAGTGGGCGAAACCGCGGGCCCACGCCGCGTAGGCGAAGTTCTCGGCCGCGGCGACCCGCAGCTTGGGCAGCCCGCGCAGGGTCTGGAACGCCTGGTTGTTGAGCTTGTTCTCGCTCTCCACCAGCCGCCGCTGCCAGCGCACCTGCCACAGCCCCATGCCGAGGAAGACCCCGCAGACCACCAGCAGCATGGCGATCACCGCGAGCGCCAGGGAGGCGCTGTAGTACAGCAGCAGGGCGAGGTTCATCGCGCCCACGGTGGCGGCCTGCAGAACGGTGGGGGCGATCCCGGACAGCACCCGGCGCATGGTGCTGATGCCCATGGCCGCGCTGGCCAGCTCCCCGGTGGAACGCTGGGCGAAGAACGTGGTGGGCAGCCGCAGCAGCCGGTCCCACACCGCGGGCTGGAGGGTGGACTCCAGCCGCCCCTCCAGCCGCAGCAGGGTCAGGTTCTGCAGCAGCGCGAAGGCGGCCGCGACGACACTGGCGACGATCAGGGCCAGGGAGATCTGGACGATGGGGCTCTTCTCGGCGCGGGGCACGAATCCGCCCAGCACCTGGCCGGTGGCGAGGGGCACCAGCGCGCCCAGTGCCACCGTCACCAGCCCGCCGATCAGCAGGTTGCGGAGGTCCGGGGCGGCGCCGCGGGCGCTGAAGCGCATCAGCCGCCACACCGTCATCGGCCGGTCGGGCAGCGGGCGGTAGAACATCACGGCCCGCGGCTCGAACTGCTCCGCGTTGTCCCGGCCGACGCGGAGCCGCAGGCCGGAGGCGGGGTTGACCGCCTCGTACCGGCCGCGCCGCCACAGCAGCGCCACCGGGGCCCCGGACTTGGCGCGGTAGCCCACCAGCGGTCCGGCGTCCTCCCGCCACCAGCGGCCCTCCAGCCGGACGGCGCGGGTACGGATCCGGGCGTGGGCGGCGACGCGCTCCACCGGATCGGTGCGGTCGTCGGCGACGTGTCCCCTCGGCGGCTCGGGCAGGGTGATCCCGGCGGCCTCCGCCACGCGGCGGCACACCGCGTGCACGGCGTCGTCGGTGTCCTCCCGCGACGGCCGCCGCTCGCGGCGCGGCCCCCCGATGGAGGCGATCAGCGCCTGGTCGGCGCGGGTACGCACGGCCTCACCTGCGCGGATGCCGGCCGCCGTGCGGTCGGCGTGGGCCCGCTCCATGGTCTCGATCCAGCGGTCCACGGCGGTGCCGAGGCGGTACTGCTGGTTGACCATCCGCTGCCACAGTGCGCCGTCGATCAGCAGGTCCCCGGCGGCCTGGGCGCTGTACTCGGCCCCGTAGCGCACACTGCCGGGCGGCACCGGCAGCCAGAGCAGGTCCTCGTCGGCCGCCTCCGCGTCGGGCGCCGCCCCGCCGTCCAGCGGGGCCTGGAAGAGCACACCGAGGCTGCGGCTCACCCCGAGCGCCACGGCGTGCTCCAGCGGTGTGGGCGGGGTGTCCTGGAACCCGCCCCCGTAAGGGGCGTACGGATCGCCGGCCGGGGCCGCGCCGTACGGGTCGTACGCCTCCGGGCGGTAGAGCTCGCGCAGCGGGATACGGCGCACCAGGCAGTCCTGGGAGGGGCGGCCCAGCAGGGTGTGCCGCGGCCCCTCGACCGGGCCCGGGAGCGCCGCGCCCGCCTCCAGACGGCCGAGGTGGTGCCACTGCCCCTCCGCGGCGGCGTCGACCGCGAACAGGTCCAGGGCACCGCCGGTGACGAGCCAGAGCACCTGCGGGCCCTCCAGCGGGAGGCTGCGCAGCCCGGCGCCCTCCACGGGCGTGCCGAGGGCGCCCAGCGCCCGGACCACCGCGTCGTCGCCGTCCGCGGCCACGGCCGCGGCCGGGTGAACGGACGCCATGTCAGTGCTCCTTCATCAGCTCGGCGTACGGGCCCCCGGCGGCGGCGAGGTCCTCATGCCGTCCGCGTTCGACGACCGTGCCGCGGTTCAGGACGAGGATCTCGTCGCTGTCCCGCACGGTGCTGAGCCGGTGGGCGATCACCACGCAGGCACAGCCGCGGCGGCGCAGGTTGTCCATGACGATCTGCTCGGTCCGCGCGTCCAGGGCGCTGGTGACCTCGTCCAGCACCAGCACGCTGGGGCGGCGCACCAGGGCGCGGGCGATCTCCAGCCGCTGCCGCTGGCCTCCGGAGAAGTTGCGGCCGTCCTGCTCCACCCGGCAGTGGATGCCCTCCGGACGCCGCGCGATCACCTCGTCGTAGAGCGCGGCGTCCCGCAGCGCCTCCACCACGGCGTCGTCCGGGATCGACGGGTCCCACAGCGCCACGTTGTCCCGGACCGTCCCCTCGAACAGGAAGACGTCCTGGTCGACGAAGGAGACGGAGGCGGCCAGCGCCCCGCGGGGGATGTCCTCCAGGCGCTGTCCGTCGATGCGGATGACCCCCTCCCAGGGGGTGTAGAGACCGGAGACGAGCCGGGAGACGGTGGACTTGCCGCTGCCGGAGGCGCCCACCAGCGCTACCTGCCGACCGGGGCCGACGGACAGCGAGAAGTCGCGCAGCAGCGGTGCGTCCAGCGGGTTGTAGCCGAAGGTGATGTGTTCCAGCGTCACCTGACCGGTCAGCCTGCGGGTGTCCGCCCGCGGCTCGTCGCGGGTGTAGAGGGAGTCCACCGGGAAGTTCTCCACGTCCTTGAGCCGGGCCACGTCGGCGGAGAAGTCCTGGACTCGGCCGGCCACTCCGTTGAGCCGGGTGATGGGCGCGGTGAAGCGGGTCACCAGCGCCTGGAAGGCCACCAGCAGACCGATCGAGATATGGCCGTCGACGGCCCGCAGCCCGCCGATCCACAGGATCAGGGCGCTGTTGAGCGTGGCGAGGGTGGGGGCGACCACGGCCAGCACGGCGCTCGGCACGCCGAGGCGCTGCTGCTCGTCCAGGGTGATGGCGTGCTGTCCGGCCCAGCGTCGGAAGTAGCCGGTCTCACCGCCGGTGGCCTTGACCGTCTCGATGAGCTGGAGGCCGGTGTACGAGGTGGTGGTCAGCCGCGCGGTGTCGGCCCGCAGTTTCTGGGTCCTGGTGGCGCGCAGCCGCACCACCACCCGTATCGCCACCACGTTGAGCAGCGCGAGGCCGACGCCGACGAGGGTGAGCTGGGGGTCGTAGGTCCACAGCAGAACGGCGTACAGGACCACGACGACGCCGTCGACGGCCGCCGCGGCCAGGTCGCGGGCGAGCGTCTCGGCGACGGTGTCGTTGGAGCGCAGCCGCTGGACCAGGTCCGCCGGGCTGCGCTGGGCGAAGAAGGTGACGGGCAGCCGCAGCAGGTGGCGCAGGAACCGCGCGCTGCTGAGCGTGGAGGAGATGATGCGTCCGCGCAGCAGGTTGGCCTGCTGGACACCGGTCAGCACGGCGGTCAGCACCATGGCCACGGCCATGGAGGTGAACAGCGGGGCCAGCGTGGAGTCCTGGCCGCCGATCAGGAAACCGTCGATGAAGGTGCGGCTGAGCGCCGGCACCGCGGCCCCCACCGCCACCAGCAGCAGGCTGGCCAGCAGCGAGGCCAGCAAGGTGGCGGCGGTGCCGCGCAGGCGCGGGGGCAGGGCGCCGAGCACCCCGGGGCGGCGTCCGCCCCGTTCGAAGGACTCCTCGGGCTCGAAGACCAGGACCACACCGGTGAAGCTGGTGTCGAACTCCTCGACGGGGACGAAACGGCGTCCCTTGTCGGGGTCGTTGATGTGGACCCCGCGCTTGCCGAACCGCCGTCCCATGCCGTCGTAGACGACGTAGTGGTTGAACTCCCAGAACAGGATCGCCGGGGCCGGCACCTCGGCGAGGGCCTCGGGCTCCATCTGCATGCCCTTGGCGCGCAGACCGTAAGCCCGGGCGGCCTTGAGCAGATTGCTGGCGCGCGAGCCGTCCCGGGAGACGCCGCAGGCGATCCGCAGCTCCTCCAGCGGCACATGGCGTCCGTAGTGTCCGAGCACCATGGCGAGCGAGGCCGCGCCGCACTCCAGCGCCTCCATCTGGAGCACGGTGGGGGTGCGCACGCGGCGGCGCCCGGTCCTGCCC
>NZ_BBOX01000162.1 GCF_001553455.1 Streptomyces hygroscopicus subsp. hygroscopicus | reverse complement strand
TGCGAGCGCCGGAGCGGGCGCAGGTGCGGGCGCGGGCGCCGGAGCGGGCGCCGGAGCGGGTGCGGGTGCGGCCGGGGACGACTCCGGCGCGCCATCGCCGCGTATGAACGCCCCCCACCACGCGTCGTCCCGTGCCGTCCGCGAGAAGAACGTACGGGTCACCCAGCGCGCCCCGTCCTCCGTGATGACGTGCTCCCGGACGCGCCGCAGGTATCCGGCTTCGGACAGCTTCCGCAGCGCGGTGCCGCAGGCCATCTGGCCGTAGTCGAGAAGGGACTTGGCGAGCGTCTTGGCGTCAATCGCGGAACCGTCCGGTAACCGGTCGATGTACGCGGCGATCGACGCCTCACGCTTGGGCAGGTGTGCGAAGTCGTCGGCGCGACGGGGGGATTGGCCGGGTGCGCTGCGCTTGCCGTAGCCGGGGTTGGCCAGGGGGTGTGCGGAAGCGTGCGGGGCAACGCTACAGTCGGCTGAAGCCATGAGATCGAGGTCCTGTCGATCTTGTAGGTCAGGCCCCGGAATTGGTGTTGGCGCACCGCCGGGGCCGTTCATTTGTCGCTGCGAACGCTAGACGCTGGCCACCGCGCGTGGCAAGCCGGTCACATTATGTGCATGGGAGGGTGGGTGGGTTGTTCCAACCCACCCGTTCCTTGGATAGATCGCTCGACTCCCGGCGCCCGGAGCTCAAGCGCGGCTGACGGCCGCGAAAGCCATGAACTCCCCCGGATATCGGGGGCGTGGGTGGGTTGGCTGGTTGGGGCCCGGCCCTGAGCTTCGAGCCCCGGACCGTGGTCAGCCGACCGTCGCGAGGCCGTTCGCCAGCAGGGCGAAAGCCCGCTCGGCGGAGCGGGCCGCGTCCGGGTAGCGAGCGTCGGCGGTCTCGCCGGATATCAAGCGCTCGAAGTTCTCCATGGACAGCGCCCATTGGACGGCGATGATCTGGACCGAGGCCATACGGGCGACGAGCTCCGGCGCGTCGGTGGTGTCGCACAGGGCCTCGGTGAGGGCGCGTTCTCCGCCCGCCCTGAAGCGCTGCATGCGATCGATCAGGGCGGGGGTCCGGAAGATCAGCTGGGTGAGCTCCCGTATCTGGGGCATGTCGTTGAGCCCGGTGATCGGATCGCGGCGGCGCAGGCCGTCGAGGAAGTGGTCGCGCAGGGCGTCCAGCGGGGCGGTGTGCGCGGGGCGGGCGCGCACCACGCGGGCGGATTCGGTCTCGTGGTCGGCCATCCGGTGCACCACGAGGTCTTCCTTGGTCGGGAAGTACGCGAACAGCGTGCGCTTGGAGACCTCGGCGGCCTCGGCGATCTGGGCGACGGAGACCTCATTGAAGCCGCGTTCGACGAAGAGGGTGATCGCGGCGTCCGAGATCGCGTCACGGGTCCGCTGCTTCTTGCGTTCACGCAGGCCGGGCCGGCTCTCGGTCGTCACACGCCCACGTTACCCCACCACCCTGCACTTGGAATAGTTCTGCACTTGGTGTACTTATCTACCGAGTGCAGAAACGAGGGAGGGCGAGATGGAGTCGATCGAGACCGAGGTCGTGATCGTGGGGGCCGGGCCGACCGGGCTGACGCTGGCGTACGAACTGGCGCTGGCCGGAGTGGAGACCCTGGTGCTGGAGAAGCTGACGGAGCGCCTCCAGCAGGTGAAGGGCGGGGCGATCCAGCCCCGTACCGCCGAGATGCTGGAGCTGCGGGGGCTGCTGGAGCCGATGCTGCGGCGGGCCATGCCGCGCGGGCCGGTCGGCGGACACTTCGCGATGCTGCCGGTGCCGCTGGACAACACGGTGTGGGACACCCGTTTCCCGTCCCCGATCGGGCTCCCCCAGTGGGAGATCGAGGAAGTGCTGGAGGAGCGGGCGACCGCCCTGGGCGCGCGGATACGGCGGGGAGCGGCGGTGACCGCCATCGAGGCGGACGACGACGGGGTGAACGTCACGGCGGACGGCGGTACGCGGGCGCGGGCGCGGTATGCGGTGGCGTGCGACGGGGGCCACAGCACGCTCCGTAAGAAGCTCGGCATGCCGTTCCCCGGGCGGTCCGGGACGTATCTGGCCGTGCTCGCCGACATCCGGCTGTCCTCCGTGTCGGAACTGGTGCCACGGGAGTCGGGACACATCAGCACCCTGACGCGGCGGGCGAACGACTACTGGGCGATGCTCGTCCCGCTCCGGGACGATCGCTACCGGCTCACCTACGGGTACTACGGATCCGAGGAGCGTCCGGAGGCCACCCGGGACACCCCCGTCACCGAGGCGGAGATCTCCGCCGCGCTGCGGGCCGTGTACGGCGCGGAGACGGTGCTCGGCGGGGTGGACAACGCCTCGCGGTTCAGCGACGCGACCCGGCAGGTGGAGCGCTACCGGACGGGCCGGGTGCTGTTCGCCGGGGACGCCGCGCACATCCATCCGCCGCTGGGCGGGCAGGGGCTGAACCTCGGCGTGCAGGACGCGTTCAACCTGGGCTGGAAGCTGGCCGCCACCCTGCGCGGGCGGGCCCCGGCCGGGCTGCTGGACAGCTACCACGCCGAACGGCACCCGGTCGCGGCCGGGGTTCTGCGCCACACCTCGGCCCAGCGGGTGCTGGCGGACGTGCGCCCGGACAGCGAGGACGCGGCGGCCCTACGGGACATCTTCATCGACCTGATGCGGCTGCCGGACACCAACCGGTACCTGGCCGGGCTGATGTCCGGGCTCGCGCTGCGGTACGAGATCCCCGGAGCCCGCCATCCGCTGGCCGGGCAGCGGGTGCCGGACGCGGAGCTGGTCACCGCGTCCGGGACCGCCCGGCTGTCGTCGTTCTTCGGCGCGGGGCACGCGGTGCTGCTGGACGTGGGCGGGCTCGTCCCGGACGGCGTACGGCTGCCGGGACACCTCGACCTCGTACGCGCCAAGTCCCCGGCCGACCTGGGCGCGGGCGCGCTGCTGTTCCGGCCGGACGGCTACGTCTGCTGGGCGGCGGACGACGCCGCCGCGTGCGAGGAGGGGCTGCTCGCGGCGGTCGCCGCCCACCTGGGCGGATGATCCTCAGACCAGGCGGCGGGCCGTCGCCCAGCGGGTGAGTTCATGACGGTTGGAGAGCTGGAGCTTGCGCAGCACCGCCGAGACGTGGCTCTCCACCGTCTTCACCGAGATGAAGAGCTGCTTGGCGATCTCCTTGTAGGCGTAACCGCGTGCGATCAGGCGCAGCACCTCGCGCTCGCGCTGGGTGAGCCGGTCCAGGTCCTCGTCCACGGGCGGGGCGTCGGTGGAGGCGAAGGCGTCGAGGACGAAACCGGCGAGGCGGGGCGAGAAGACCGCGTCGCCCTCGGCGACCCTGAAGATCGCGTCGACCAGGTCGGTGCCGGTGATGGTCTTGGTCACGTAGCCGCGGGCACCGCCGCGGATGACCCCGATGACGTCCTCGGCGGCGTCCGAGACGGAGAGCGCGAGGAACCGCACCGGGCGGTTCTGGTCGGCCATCATCGAGGCGCTGCGGCGCAGCACCTCGACACCGCCCCCGCCGGGAAGGTGGACGTCGAGCAGCACGACCTCGGGACGGGTCGCGGTGATCACGGTGACGGCCTGGTCGACGTCGGCCGCCTCGCCGACCACCTCGACGCCGGTCCGGGCCGTGTCCCCGATCTCCGCCTGCACCCCGGTGCGGAACATGCGGTGATCGTCGACCAGCACGACGCGCACGCGGCGGGGCGCCCCGGTGTCGTCCGGCCCGGCGCCGTCCGCCCCCGCCGCTGCGGGCGCGGGCACGCCACCGGCCGGACCCGGCACGCCCGCGGCGTCCACGGCGCCGGTGCCGCCCGTGGTGCCCGTGCCGCCCGTGGCGCCCATGGTGCCCGTGGCGCCCATGGTGCCCGTGGCGCCCATGGCGCCCACGCTGCCCATGGCGTCCGTGCCACCCGTGCTGCCCATGGCGCCCATGCCGCCCGTGCCGCCCGTGCCGCCCATGGCGTCCGTGGCACCCATGGCGCCCATGCTGTCCGTGGCGCCCATGCCACCCATAGCGCCCATGCCGCCCGTGCTGCCCATGGCGTCCGTGCCACCCATAGCGCCCATACCGCTCGTGGCGCCCGTGCCGCCCTTGCTGCCGGGCACGGAGGCGTGACCGGGCCCACCCGGCGCGGGACTGCCGCCCGCCGCCGGGGCGCCGCTCGCCGTGGGAGCGCCACTCGCTGTGAGGGAACCACCCGCAATGGGGGAGCGAGCCGCCGATGGGGCGCCGCCCGCCGTGGAAACACCACCCGACACCCGCGAACCGCCCAGCGCCGGGGCACCACCCACCAGGGCACCACCCACCAGGGCGCCCCCCGCCACCGCGGCACCCCCCGCCGTGGGGACGCCGCCGAGAGGCGCCGTGGGAGGCGGCCCCCCGGCGGCGGGGCTGCCTCCGCCGGGCGCGGCCAGGGCTCCCCCGCCGCCTGGGTTACCGGCCGGCAGGCCGTACGCCTCGGTCATGTCGTCGCCGCCCTCTCCATCTCCAGCTCCACTTCCGTGCCCCCGTCCGGGGCCGATCTCAGCCGGGCCGTGCCGCCGTTCCGCTGCATCCGGCCGATGATCGACTCGCGCACGCCCATCCGGTCCTCCGGCACCGCGTCCACGTCGAAGCCGGGGCCGCGGTCGCGCACGGAGATGAACACGCTGGCCCCCTCGACCTCGGCGAAGACCTGGACGGCCCCGCCGTCGCCACCGTACTTGGCCGCGTTGACCATCGCCTCGCGCGCCGCCTGTATCTGTGCGCCCAGTCTCTCGTCCAACGGGCAGTCGCCGACCACCACCACCTCGATCGGGACGCCGTGGTGGTCCTCGACCTCCGCCGCCGTCTTCTTCACCGCGTCCGCGAGGGTGTCCGGCTCCTCGGCCTCCTCCTTGCCCGTGCCCTCCGGCCGGTAGAGCCACGCGCGCAGCTCCCGCTCCTGGGCGCGGGCCAGCCGGGCCACCTCGCGGGGGTCCTCCGCGTTGCGCTGGATCAGGGTCAGGGTGTGCAGCACCGAGTCGTGCACGTGGGCCGCGACCTCCGCCCGCTCCTGCGCGCGGATACGCATCAGCCGCTCCTCGGAGAGGTCCTGCGTCATCCGCACCACATAGGGGCCCACCAGCAGCGCGATACCGACCAGGACGGCCAGGGCCGCCTGCAGTACGGCCCCCAGGTGCCTGGCCGAACCCTGGAGGACGACGATCCCGGACACCCCGGCGGCCACCAGCACCACCCCCGCGGCGGCTCGGGCCAGCGGCAGGACCCGCTTGCTGCGGCTGAGCTCGACCCACTGGGCGCGGCGGGCGTTGTCCGCCTGGCGCCAGAAGAGGGCGACGCCCGCGCCGATGAGGAGGAGCGGCCAGATGTAGGTGTTGGCACGGCCGAGGTGGAAGCCCTGGATGAAGATCCCCATGCCGACGAAGAGGGCGACCAGGGCGATGATCTGGCCCCGCTCCGGCCTCCGGGCCAGGATCCGGCGGCGGCCGTCGGGACCCACCGCGGTGAACGGGCGGGTGGTCGTCTCCACACCGCCGACGCCGAGCGGGACGATGAACCAGAAGAGCGCGTAGACGAGCGCGCCGAACCCCTCCGCCAGGAACAACGCGACGAAGACGATCCGCACCCAGGAGACCGGAAGCCCGAGGTGCCCCGCCAGCCCCCGGGCCACACCGCCGAGGAGACGGCCTTCGGCACTGCGGTAGAGCTTGCGCGGGGGTGGCTCGGGGGTCGTGGGGGGCACGGCGGCGGTCATGGCTCGATCGTCACACGCCCGCCCGACAACGGGCATCAGGGTCGCCCCTGATCGTTCCCCGACCCGGGCCCCGGGCTCGTTCCCCGACCCTGGCGGGGGCGGGCCCCGCCCCGCACCCCGGGCCAGCTCCCCCGGTCGTCACCCGCCCCTCGGTCGTCAGCCGCTCCCTCAGCCGTCGCCCGCCCCCCGGTCGTCACCCGCTTCGTCAGTCCTCCGGCGTCGCGCGGCGCGATCGGCGGCGCAGGAGGTAGCTGAGGGTCGAGGTCATGGCCGCTACGCACAGACCGCACAGGAGAGCCGAAAGGGCGATCTCCGGGCGGACGTCCCACTCACCGGCCGCGTCCATCCCGTACGCGACGGCCACGCCCAGGATCACCAGGCCGGCCACCAGTTTTCCCGGCTCGAACGCGTGGCGGGACCGATCGGAAGCCGTATGGCCGAGCGGACGGCCAGGCGCAGGACCCAGCGGGCGACCAGACGAGTGGCCGAACGAGTGACCGAAGGAACGGCCAAAGGAACGCCCGAAGGAACGGCCCAGAGAACGACCTGAACGGCCGAAGGAAGGCCCGACAGAACCGCGCCTCATGATCGCTTCACCTCCACAGCGCCCAGCCCGACCTCCAGCTTCAGCGAGACCGTGCCCTTCGCCCCAGCCCCGGTGCCGCCCGCCCCGGTCCCGCCCCCGGTCCCGCCCCCGGTCCCGCCCCCGGCCCTGCCCCCGCCCACCGGCTCCAGGGTGACCTCGCGCTCCCGCCCCGCACCGACGTCGACGTTGTCCTTGCCCTTCTTCTCGCCCGGAAGCCAGATGTCGCCGAGCCCCACCTCGATGTCGAGCTTCACCCGGACGTCCCGCGGGACCGTCACGGTCAGCTTGCCCACGCCCACCTCCACCCGGCTGGAGACGGTGCTGCCCGGTTCCAGCGGCAGGCGGTCCAGCTTCAACTCGGCGACGCCGCCGCCCAGCTCGTAGAGGCCGTGCACGGAGGTCGCCGCGGTCGGAGCCCAGGTGCGGCGG
>NZ_BBOX01000161.1 GCF_001553455.1 Streptomyces hygroscopicus subsp. hygroscopicus | reverse complement strand
CCTCGTCGGGGAGGGCCGCCGCGCCCGCCAGCAGCGCGCTCGTGAGCACCGCGAGGAACACCGTGCCGGAGCCGGCGCGGCCCCAGCGGGAGCTGATGACGAGGGCGAGTCCGAAGACGCCCAGCGCGCAGGCGAACCCGATCTCGAGGCTGGTGCCCAGCGGATGGGAGGACCACGCCGCCCGCGCCCCCACCACCGCGGCGGCGACCGCCAGCAGGAAGGCCCAGCCGCCGATCGACGGCCGGTCCCGCACCCGGCGGGACCGCTCCGCCTTCGCCGTCGCCTTGTCGTACGGGTCCTCGTCCGGCCCCCACAGATAACCGGTCCGGGAGCCGGGCCCGGACCCCGGCCCCGAAGCGGAGCCGAGCGGTCCGGTCGTACCGTCCTTGATGATCGGGTCGCGCCACCAGGACGGGGCGGGGCCGCCCCGCGTGGGCGGGGCCTTGGCCTCGGGCGGCGCGTCGGCGACCGCCTGGGCCGTGGCCGGGTCCACCGCGCCCACGCTCTCCGCCTGGCGGCGGTGGTGCGACCAGTAGGCCGCACCGGCCGCCGCCAGGGCGAGCATGAACGAGAAGGACATGACGTTGCCGTTGTTGAGCATCGACAGGAACAGCCCACAGCCCACCAGCGTCACCAGAAGCGCCGTCAGCGCCGGGCCCTCGACCCGCCCGGAGAGCAGCTTCCGCCCCTCGTTCTCGTCCTCGCCGTGGAGCGGGACCAGCAGCCAGCAGAAACCGTACGCGATCAGGCCGAGGCCGCCCGCGACGGCCAGCACCGACAGCACCACCCGGAAGATCACCGGGTCCAGGTCGCAGTACCGGCCGAGCCCTCCGCACACCCCCGAGACCACCTTGTGGTCACGGCTGCGCCTGAGCGGCGTCTGTGACGGGCGGGAACCGGAGGCGGTCTCGGCCTCGTCCGCCACGGTGGGTGCATCGGTCATGCGTCCATGGTGACAACACGGCCGCACCTGCGGCATCCGGTATGCCCCTAGGTCTTCCCTGAGATCTCCCCAAGGACCGTGGCGGCTATCGTGTCGCATCGAACGTGTGCGGGAGGGGAAAGCGGTGTCGGACCAAGGCCACCTGATAGCCGGACGTTACCGCCTGGCCGAGAAGATCGGCCGCGGCGGCATGGGCACGGTGTGGCGCGCCGAGGACGAACTGCTGGGCCGCCAGGTCGCGGTCAAGCAGCTCCACGTCTCTCCGCACCTCGCCGAGGACGAGCTGACGACCCTGCACGAACGCACCCGCCGCGAGGCGCGCAGCGCGGCCCGTATCAACCACCCCAATGTGGTCGTGGTGCACGACGTGGTGGACCACGCCGGACTGCCGTGCATCGTCATGGAGTACGTGCCCTCCACGACCCTCGCCGACCTGCTCAGGGACGGCGGATCGATCTCCCCCGACGAGGCCGCCCGCATCGGCCGCGGCATGATCGCCGCCCTGCGCGCCGCGCACGCGGCCGGGGTGCTGCACCGGGACGTCAAGCCCGGCAATGTGCTGCTCGGGCCCGAAGGCCGGGTCGTGCTCACGGACTTCGGCATCGCCATGGCCACCGGCACCTCGACGCTGACCAAGACCGGCGAGGTGGTCGGCTCCATCGACTACATCGCGCCGGAGCGGGTCCGGGGCCGCAAACCCGGCCCCGCGTCGGACCTGTGGGCGCTGGGGGCGACGCTCTATCAGGCGGTCGAGGGACGGCCGCCGTTCCGCCGGACCACGGCGATCGAGACGGGTTACGCGATCGCCGTCGACCCGCTGGACCCGCCCAAGCAGGCGGGTGCGCTGGCCCCGCTGATCGAGAGCCTGCTGGCCAAGGAGCCGGAGCTGCGGCCCTCGGCGGAGGAGACCGAGCGGGCGCTGCGGCTGCCCGCCTCGGAGGCCGAGACCACGTCGCTGCGGACCCCGTCACTCGACGCCACGATGAACCTGACGACGCGGCGGGAGTCCGGTACCGGCACCGGCCGGACCACCGGCGCGAACGCGCCCACGACATCGGCCCGGCACCCGCAGACGGCGCACACCCCGAACACTCCCCACACTTCGCAGAACCCGTCGAACTCTGGCCACACCCCGCACAATCCACCGAACACACCGCACAACCCCTCGAACACTCCCCACACACCGAGCACACCGCACACACCGGATCCACGGATCCCACACCAGGCCCCGGACACCGGGAACACCTCCGGCTCCCAGCACACCCCGCCCACGGCCACGCCGTTGACCGCCCCGACACCGGCCACGACCACCCAGACGCCGGTGTCCCCGCCCGCCCCCGCTCCCGCTCCGGGGCCCAGGACGAGCCGCAAGAAGGCGCTGTGGACCGCCGCGGCGGCCTCCCTGGCGGTGGTGACCGTGGCGGGCGGCGTCTACCTGTTCGGCATCGACCACGACAACGGCCAGAAGAACGGCGCGGGGCAGTCCTCCGCCCCGGGCAGGCCGTCGGCCTCCCCGGCCAAGCCGTACACCCCGCCGTCGGGCTACCACATCGTCACCGAGAAGAAGTTCGGCTTCTCCCTGCCCATCCCCGACGGCTGGTCCCGCCAGGAGAAGTCCGACCCCGACGGCAACACGGTCGACCGCACCCAGGAGGTCCGCTACCTCGACCCCACGCGGATGGCCGGTCTGCGGATCAACGTCCTGGACTTCGCCTCCGCCGACCAGGTCCAGCACTTCGAGGAGGTCGAGGACGCCTTCAAGAAGGCGTACCCGGTCTACCAGCGGCTGCGGCTGCAGGAGACGAAGTACCAGGGCATGCCCGCCGCGGTCTGGGAGTGCAAGTTCCGCGGCGAGGTCCGGATGTTCCGGGCGATCGACCTCGGCTTCGGCAACGAGGGGGACAAGGAGTACGCGATCTACCTCAGCGCCCCGGACGCGGACTGGGACACCTACCGGCCGATCTTCGACGAGGTCCAGGACGGCTTCCGCATCATCAGCTGACGGGACGGGGGCCCGGAGCCCCGGCCGCGCCCCCGCGGAGAGCCGCCCCCTCCAGGAAGCGCCACGCCCCCGCGAAACGCCGCCCCCTCCAGGAAGCACGATGCCCTCCGTGAAGCGCCACGCCCTCCGCGAAAGCGCCGCGGGCGTTACGTGAAGAGCCGCGAGCCCTGCCGGCGCCGGCGCCTGGAGAGGGCGAGGTCCAGGGAGAGATACGGCGCCCCGGCGAGCACCAGCGGCAGCCACGCCATCAGATAGGCCAGGTCGTTGCCGTAGTAGTACGGCTCCGACTGCCAGCTGACCGTGAGCCACAGGCTCAGCGATATCAGCGCGCCGCCGGCGGCGGCCGGCCGGGAGAGGAGGCCCACCAGGGTGCCGAGGCCGACGGCCAGTTCCCCGTAGGCCATGGCGTAACCGAAGGCGGTGGGGTCCTTGAGGGCCTGGTCGACCAGCCACGGCACGGCCGAGCCGTCCCGCACCTGAGCCATCAGTTCGCCGATCGAGCCCGCGCCCGAGTCGGCCAGGAAGGCCGAGTCGGTGAGTTTGTCGATCCCGGCGTAGACGAAGGTGACCCCGAGGAAGATCCGCAGCGGCAGCAGCGCGTAACGGGCCGCCGTGGCCCGCACGCCCGCCGGCTGCCGCCCGCCTACGCCGCTCACGCCGTTCACGCTGCCGCCGCTGCCCCCCGTGCCCGAACCGGCCGTACGATCCGCATGCCTCATGACGCCCGCCTCTCCCGTCGCGGCGCCGCGCCCGTTCCGGTCGCGCCCGTTCGCCGCGCATCCGACGACACCATACGGAGCGGTGGACCGGAACGACTCAGTCCATGACGTCGATGGGATAGCGGTTGCTCTCCGCCCCCGAGGCCGTCACGACCTGCACCTCCACCCGGCCCGGCTCCACGTCCACCGGGACCGGCACCGTGAGCGCGGTGTCCGTCGGGTTGCCGAAGCCTCCGGCGACCGGGACCAGCGGGACGTGGACGTGCACCGTGCCGATGCGGACGACCATCTTGGCCAGCCGGTCCGGGTCCTGGGCGCCCGGCGGGACGAAGCCGCTGCCGCGGATCTCGATGTCGTCGCCGGTGCGGATCGGGGCGTCGCGGTCGATGGCGCCCTCCTCGGGGCGCACCCGTACCACGGACAGCACGGTCGGCCGGCCGCCCTCCGCGTACTTCCCGGCCAGGTACATCACCACCGAGACGGCCGCCAGCAGCGCCAGGCCCCACGGCAGGTCGGGCAGCCGCCACGGCTCGCGGGCCAGGCGGACGGCGGTGAAGGCGAGGGCCACGGTGTGGACGACGACGTACTGCACATCGGCGAGGCTGCCCCGGCCCGCGTCGTCGGTGAGCAGATCGGCGGCGCGCGGGCGCACGGCCCGCACCTTCTGGAGCCGCTGCGCCCGCACCCGGGCCGCCACGACCAGCCGCGCGAGCACCGCGGCCGCGCACGTCAGCGCGGCGACCGCAAGGAGCCCGGCGGCGTGGCCGAGGGCCAGTCCGTTGGTCAGCCGCTGCCGGTCGCCGGGGGCCACGGCCAGCTCGAGGCCGAGCACCAGCACCGCGAAGACCGCGATCAGCAGCCAGGCGGCGGCGACGGCACGGGAGGTGGAGAGGCGGTTGTCCTCGCCGATGAGCGGGGCGAGCGGGCCGCCGGCGGCGTGGTGCAGCCGGGCGGCCAGGGTCAGCAGCGCGGCGCTGATCACGGCGGCGGCGAGCCCGGCCGTCCGCGCGACCGTCCAGCCCGCGCCGATCGCCGTGGCCAGCTGGCCGATCAGCAGCACCCCGACCGCGCCCCACACCACGAACACCGTGCGCCGCCCGACCCGGCCGCGCCAGGCCGAGGTCTCGGCGCGGCCGCTGTCGGCGACCGAACGGGCCGCCTGGGCCAGCTCGTCCGAGACCCACTGCCGGGACGCCCCGGCCGAGTGGGCGAGAGCCTTGGGAAGGCCCTCTCCGGCCGCGAAACGCTCCCGCAGGGCCACGAACGCGGCCACGGCCCTCCGGTGGCCCTCACGGGCCCCCTGGGGGCATGCACAGCCCGTGTGGCCACGGGGGTGCCCATGGGGATGCCGTCCTTCTGCCGTCGTGGCGTTCTCCGCCGTCTCCACCGCCACGCGGGTCGCTCCGTCGTCCACTCGTACCGCACGGCGCCGCGGGGTCGCGCGGCACCGCCCAACTGACATGTGTCGAGAGGGGATTGTGCCGCACCGCGGAGGCCGTCAGCTCAGCAGGTCCGGCTCATCGCGGGTGATCTGCAGATACAGAGGTTGATAGTTGATCCAGGCCACAAGATCGTTTCCCAGCTGCTCACGCGTCCGCAGCGCGTCGGCGCGGGCGATGGGGACCGGCTTCCCCGACGCCCTCGCGGTCAGCTGCACCTGGGCGGCCCGCTCCATCGTGATGAACCACCACGCGGCCGCGTCCACCGAGTCCCCGACCGTCAGCAGACCGCGATTGCGCAGGATGAGGCCCTTGTACCCGCCGAGCGCGGCGGCGATCGCACGCCCCTCCTCCTCGTCCACGACGACCCCCGTGGCGCCCCCGTGGACCGCGTGGTCCTCGAAGAACGCGCACACCTCCTGGGTGATCGGCTCCAGCGGCTCACCGAGCGCGGCCAGCGCGCGGCCGTGCACCGAGCGGCTGTGCGCGACGGCCACGACGTCCGGCCGCGCCTGATGCACGGACGAGTGAATGACGAAGGCCGCCTGGTTGACGTGGGAGCGTCCCTCCACCACCTGGCCCGCCTGGTTGACCAGGAGCAGATCGCTCACGGTGAGGTGGCCGAAGGGCATGCCGAACGGGTTCACCCAGTAGCAGTCGGGGAACTCCGGGTCCCGCACCGTGATGTGCCCCGCGACCCCCTCCTCGTACCCGAATCGCCCGAACAGGCGCAGCGCCGCGGCCAGCCGCTCCTTGCGGTACCGGCGCTCGTCGGGGAGGGAGGAGTGCTGCGGGGGCATGGTGAACCGCAGCTGGTCGGTCGGTACCGGGGTGGGGGCCTGCGGCTGGTTCGTCATCGGCAGCTCCGCTCCTCTGGGGTGCTGGAGCGGAAGCTACCTCCGGGTACCGCAGGAGGCCAGGGTCAGGGGCGGCGGCGATTGATCGCGGTGAGGTCGATCTCGATGGGGAACGGGACGGTCAGACTGAGCTTGTCGTGGTAGATGCCGGTGGGCTGGTACGCCTTCACAGCGGGGTCGAGCTCGTAGACGTAGACCACGGGAAGGCCGCGGTCCTCCTCCACCCGCCAGAAATGCGGCACACCCGCACCGGCGTACTTACGCGGCTTGACATCGCGGTCGCGCGCCCTGGAGTCCAACGACACCACTTCGATGGCCAGCACGAGGTCCTCCGACCGGTAACAGGTGTCGCGGGGCCCGGCGTCCGCCCCGGCCCGAAGGACCAGGACATCGGGTTCCAGACGGTTGATGTCGTCCAGCTTGACCGTCATCTCCCGCATGACGTCCAACGTGTCCGGTGCCTGGTCCAGCAGGGTGGACTCGAACAGTCGCATGGCACGTGCGTGGAACGCGGTCTGCGGACTCATGAGGACGAGACTCCCGTCGATCAGCTCCGTGTGCGGAGGAAGATTCGGAAGCCGGTCGAGGTCGTCCGCCGTCCAGCCGCCCTGCGGCGGGCGGGGCCACTCGTACTGCTCGTCCAGCCCGTACTCGCGTGCGGCGCTCATGCTTGCTCCCATGGGACGGAGTCTCGCCTCTGCGCACAGAGTACCCAGCCCAAACGCCGACACCGCCACCCAAACGAATGAGCGACGGCGTCGGCGTTTGACGATCAGATGACCATCCGACCCGGAGGGAGCGCGGCGGTCACTCCCACTCGATGGTGCCGGGCGGCTTGCTGGTGATGTCGAGCACCACCCGGTTGACCTGGTCGACCTCGTTGGTGATGCGGGTCGAGATCCGCGACAGCACGTCGTACGGCAGCCGCGACCAGTCCGCCGTCATCGCGTCCTCCGAGGAGACCGGGCGCAGCACGATCGGGTGACCGTAGGTGCGGCCGTCGCCCTGGACGCCGACCGAGCGGACGTCGGCGAGCAGGACCACCGGGCACTGCCAGATGTCGCGGTCCAGACCGGCGGCGGTCAGCTCCTCGCGGGCGATGGCGTCGGCCTCGCGCAGCAGGTCCAGGCGCTCCTTGGTGACCTCGCCGACGATCCGGATGCCCAGGCCCGGTCCCGGGAAGGGCTGGCGGTGGACGATCTCGTCCGGCAGGCCGAGCTCCTGGCCGACCATCCGGACCTCGTCCTTGAACAGCCGGCGCAGCGGCTCGACCAGCTGGAACTCGATGTCGTCCGGCAGCCCGCCCACGTTGTGGTGGGACTTGATGTTGGCGGTGCCGGTGCCGCCGCCGGACTCCACGACGTCGGGGTAGAGGGTGCCCTGGACCAGGAACTCCACGTCCTCCCCGGCCGCGCCCGCCTCGGCCACCAGCTCGGCCTGGGCCTGCTCGAAGACCCGGATGAACTCCCGGCCGATGATCTTCCGCTTCTCCTCGGGGTCGGACACCCCGGCCAGCGCGGACAGGAACCGCTCCTCGGCCTCGACGACCTTCAGCTGTACGCCGGTGGCCGCCACGAAGTCCTTCTCGACCTGCTCGGACTCGCCCTTGCGCATCAGGCCGTGGTCCACGTACACGCAGGTCAGCTGGTCGCCGATGGCCTTCTGGACCAGCGCGGCGGCCACCGCGGAGTCCACCCCGCCGGACAGCCCGCAGATGGCCCGCTTGGTGCCGACCTGCTCACGGATCGCGGCCACCGACTCCTCGACCACATTGGTCGTGGTCCAGGTGGGCTCCAGGCCCGCGCCCCGGTAGAGGAAGTGCTCCAGCACCTGCTGGCCGTGGGTGGAGTGCATCACCTCGGGGTGGTGCTGTACGCCGTACAGCCTGCGCTCGTCGCATTCGAACGCCGCGACCGGCACCACATCGGTGGACGCGGTGACGGTGAAGCCCTCGGGAGCCTTGGAGCAGGCGTCGCCGTGCGACATCCACACCTGCTGCTCCTCGGGGGTGCCCGCGAAGAGCGTCGAGCCCGGCTTGCTGACGGTGAGCGCCGTACGGCCGTACTCACGCGCCCCGGTGTTGTCCACGCTGCCGCCGAGCGCCATGGCCATCAGCTGGAAGCCGTAGCACATGCCGAAGACCGGGACGCCCGCCTCGAAGATCGCGCGGTCGAGGGTGGGCGCGCCCTCGGCGTAGACCGACGAGGGACCGCCGGAGAGGATGATCGCCTTCGGGTTCTTGGCGAGCATCTCGGCCACCGGCATGGTGGACGGGACGATCTCGCTGTAGACCCGGGCCTCACGGACCCTGCGGGCGATGAGCTGGGCGTACTGCGCGCCGAAGTCGACGACCAGGACGGTGTCGGGGGCGGCAGCAGGGGACGCTGATGGCACTTCGGCGGCCTTCCGGCGGTGGTGGCGTGCGGTGGAACTGTCTGCGGCGGGACCGCAGGTTTGGACTTTCGATTCTAACGGGCTCATAATCGACGCCATGTCCACGCGCATGACCTTCGTCTTTACCTATGGCACCGGCCCGTCCGGCTGCCATGGTCGTGCTGCGTAAACACCGACAGCGACTTCCCAGGCGCCCCGGGCCGGCAAAGGCCCGGGGCGCTCTGTCTTTCCTCCGGGTCCCGGCCGGACTCCAGGGCTCCGCGACACGGACCAGGAGATACGGATATGAGCAGCAACAGCGGTAGTACGGCCCCGGAGGCCCCGGAGGCCCCGGAGGCCCCGGAGACCGCCGACGTGATCGGCACCGCCCGGGAGCGGATCGACGCCCTCGACGGCCGGATCCTCGACCTCGTCCGGGAGCGGATGGCCGTCTCGGCCGCCATCCAGGAGGCGCGGATCGCGGCGGGCGGACGGCGGGTGCAGCTCTCCCGGGAGATGGAGATCCTCGACCGCTACCGGCAGCGGCTCGGCAAGCCCGGTACGACACTCGCCATGACGCTGCTGGAGCTGTGCCGGGGGCGGGTCTGAGACGAAGCGGGGCCGGGGGCGGACCTCGGGCGGGGCCGGGCCCCAGGCGAGGCCGAACCCCGGGCGGGACCAGACCCGAGGCAGGAGCCCCGGACCCACCGGACCCCGGCAGGGCCGGGCCCAGGCGGGGCCGGGCGCGAGAGGGACCGAGTCGGAGGCGAGGCCAGGCCCAAGCGGGGCGGGACCGGGCCCCAGGCGGGGCCGGGCCCGGGGCGGACCGGTCCGAGCGGGCTCGGGGTCCGGGGCGGGGCCGAGTCTCGGGCGGGACCGTCCCGAGGCGGAGCGGTCCTCCGGACGCAGGGCCGGGCCCAGGACGGGGGCCCAAGGCACAGGCCCGGCCCCCCGGGTGCGGAGTCGCGCCCCCGGGCGTGGAGTCGGAACCCGGACGGGGGCGGCCCCCAGGCGCGGGCCCGGCCCCCCGGGCGCGGAGTCGGAACCCGGATGGGGGCGGGGCCCAGGGCGGGACCGGCCCCCGGGCGCGGAGCCGCGCCCCCGGGCTCGGGCCCCGGGCGCGCCCCCAGGCGCGGGCCCCGGGCGCGTCCCCGGGTCACTCCGGGCAGGCGTAGGGCCCCGGGGGCGCCCTAACGGGGCGGGCGCCTCCGGGGCCCTAGGCGGTCAGCACCGGCGTCAGGGCAGCGCCGGTGCTGAGGGGCGGCGCCGGGGGGTTGCGCCGCTGGCTCATGGGGCCCTGGTATCGGGGGTGTGTGGACGGCGTACGCCCGCGTGGTCCGGCCGATGTCGGGGGGTGACCGGGGGCGTTCTCCCTCTCGGCCTCTGAAGCATCGTGGTGGATGCCAAGCGCCGGGCGCAACCGTTTCGACCGGATGCGGTCGGCCCCAGGCGTCCCCGGGACCGACCGTCCTTGAGGTGGTGACCGGGCTGCTGTCCCCTGCCGACCGGTCACCTCGCCGAAACGAGGTCCCACGACGCGCCGCCTGAATCACCACAGGGGCCGCGTCTCATCGCTTCGGCGGATCTGAGCCACGCGTGGATTTTTCCGGGCCGCTCCTGGCTGGCGCGGCACCGGGCACAACGAGCCCGCTCGCGGGCCGGTCACGCGCCGTACGGGTGATGGCGGGCGGGGCCGGACGCCCGCGGTGGATTCTGTGACCATTCTGTGAGCAAACGTGAGGGCAACCTTTCAGCCATTCGCGTGGTCATGTACGTGCAAACGCACGGCCATACCGCGTCCCCACCGCGACGGCCTTCCACCTGCGTGCCGCCCACCACAGCGGTGCGTACGGACCCAGAGAGGTCTTCATGAAGCTTCGCCGCGCCCTGGCGGCCGCCGCAGTAACCGCCGCCATCGCTCCTGCCGCGCTGCTCGCGGCCCCCGCGGCCTTCGCGGAGGAGTCGCCGTCGGAGGACCCGACGCCGTCGGTCACCGAGACCGTCACATCGTCCCCGGAGGACCCGGCGACCGCCCCCTCCAGCCCGTCCGAGGAGCCCACGGAGGCCACCGAGGACCCCACCGAGGACCCCACCGACGAGCCCACCGAGCCCGCCGAGGAGGACCCGACCCCGACCGAGGACCCGTCCGCCACGGCCACCGCCACCCCCACCGAGACCGCCACGCCGACCCCCGGGCCGACCGAGGAGCCGGGCGGCGAATGCGCGGACAACGGGGACTACAACGAGGACCCGGAGCTGAGCACCACCCTCGTCGGCCTGCCGTCCAAGGTCGTGGCGGGCAGTGGCTTCCACGGCTTCACGTACCAGGTCAAGAACGGCTCGGACCGCACCTACCAGCGGGTCGACTTCGGGCTCTTCGCGGGCACGGCGCACGAGTCCGCCCCCGACGGGACGGGCAAATACCTGACCCTGCAGTACAAGGACCCCGAGTCCGGCGCCTGGAAGGCGATCTCCACCGACGAGAACGACCCGGGCTCCGGCTACATCGGCTACACCGATGTGCGGCCGCACGAGACCCTTACGGTCGACCTCCGGCTGAGCGTCGCCAAGAGCGCGCCCGAGGGCTTCGGGTACGCCATCAGCGTCGGCGTGTACGCGGACGACGAGGGCAACTGCGCCTACTCGACCGGTGAGTACTACGAGTTCGACGTGTTGAAGGCGGGTTCGAAGCCGGGCCAGGTGCCGCCGGCCGACCCGAAGCCGCAGGGTGGCAAGAAGCCGCTGCCGCACAAGCCGGAGGGCGACACCCAGATCAGCCCGAAGGGCACTTTGGCCGAAACTGGTTCCTCCTCCGCGCTGCCGATGATCGCCGTGCTCGGCGGTGTGGCGATGGCCGCGGGCGGAGGCGCCGTCTTCGTGGTCCGTCGCCGTCGCGCCACGGTCTGACGGTCCTCCAGGGGCGGGACGGACCGGGGACCGGCCCGTCCCGCCGCCCCTCTTCCGCTCAGGCGCGGGCCGACGGAACCTTCGGCACCGGCAGCAGGGGGAGCCGCAGGGCGCCGAAGGCGTCCGCCGGTACGGCCGGACGGCGCGGCGCCACGGGCCGAAGGCGCTGGTACGGCGCCCCCGGGGCCGGGCGCGGGTCGGGCTCGCCCTTGTTGGGCCACAGGGACATGGCGCGCTCGGCCTGGGCCGTGATGGTCAGGGACGGGTTGACGCCCAGGTTGGCCGAGACCGCGGCACCGTCGACCACATGGATGCCCGGATGGCCGTAGAGCCGATGGTACGGGTCGATGACCCCGTCCTCCGGGGACGCGCCGATCGGGCAGCCGCCGAGGAAGTGGGCGGTCAGTGGGGTGCCCATGAGCTCGCCGATGTTGCTGCCCGCGAAGCCGTTGATCGAGTCGGCGATGTGGCGGGCGGCCTCGGAGCCTTCGGGGATGTGGTCGGGGTTGGGCTCGCCGTGCCCCTGGCGGGCGGTGAGCAGCCCCTTCCCCACCCCCTTCGGCTTGCGGTACGTGGTCAGCGAGTTGTCGTGCGTCTGCATGACCAGGCCGATGATGGTCCGCTCGGACCAGCGGCGGTTGGACAGGGAGCGCACGGCCAGGGCCGGATGCCTCAGATTGGCGCCCAGGAAGCGCAGCCAGCGCGGTAGACGGCCGCCGTAAGGGATCTGCAGGATCGACAGCAGCCCCATCGCGTTGGAGCCCTTGCCGTAGCGGACGGGCTCGATATGGGTGTTCTCGTCGGGGTGGATGGACGAGGTGATCGCGACACCCCGGGTGAAGTCCGCCCGCCGCTCCCCGTTCCGGGCCCGGCGGTAGCGGCGGTCGGTGGTCTGCGCGCCCACCAGGGCCTCGGAGTTGGTGCGGGTGAGGACGCCGAGCCGGTCCGAGAGGCGCGGCAGCAGCCCCTTGTCCCGCATCGTGTGCAGCAGCGTCTGGGTGCCGTACGTACCGGCGGCGAGGACGACGTACCGGGAGCGCAGCGACGTCGGCCCGGCCTTACGGCGGTTGTCGGTCGGCACGGTGGTGACCCGGTAGCCGCCGCGCGGATCGTCGCTCACGGCGACGACGGTCGTCATCGGGTGGACGACGGCCCCGGCCCGCTCGGCGAGGTACAGATAGTTCTCGTTGAGGGTGTTCTTGGCGCCGTGCCGGCAGCCGGTCATGCACTCACCGCACTCCGTGCACGCCGTACGGGAGGGGCCCGCACCGCCGAAGTACGGATCGGGGACCGTCTGGCCCGGCTCGGCCCTCGGGGGCCCGGCGCCATCCGTGCCGACGGCGTCGTGGCCGTCCCCGAAGAAGACCCCCACCGGCGCCATGTGGAAGGTGTCCCCCACGCCCATCTTCTCGGCGGCCGCCTTGAGGTGCGTATCGGACGGGGTGAGGGTGCGGTTGAGGCGTGCCCCGAGCATCCGCCGCGCCTGGTCGTAGTACGGCCGCAGTTCCTCCTGCCAGTCGGTGATGTGCCCCCACTGGCGGTCCCGGAAGAACGGCTCGGGCGGTACGTAGAGCGTGTTGGCGTAGTTGAGCGAACCGCCCCCGACCCCGGCGCCCGCCAGCACCATGACCTTGCCGAGGAGGTGGATGCGCTGGATGCCGAAGCAGCCGAGGGCCGGGGCCCAGAGGTAGTTGCGGAGATCCCAGGAGCTTCTGGGCAGCGTGTCCCGGGTGAAGCGGCGGCCCGCCTCGAGGACGCCGACCCGGTAGCCCTTCTCGGTCAGGCGCAGGGCCGAGACGGACCCCCCGAAGCCCGAGCCGACCACGATCACGTCGTAGTCGAAGCAGCTGTCATCGCCGCTGATGCCGCTGTCGCCGCGGTCGAGGCCGTCGGTGTCCTCGGAGCCCTCGGGGCTGCCCTCGGGGCCGTCGAAGTCCTCGTCGTGCTCGGGCCCCCGCTCCCGGTTGTGGGCAGACTTCTCCCCTGACACTGGTACCTCCCTTGAAACGTGCTGGTCAGCGCAGACGCAATGCCTTGAGCACGCGCAGGCTGCGGGTCATGAAGTCCGCGTACTTCTCGTCCGTCATCCCGAAGGCCGGGCCGAGCGGCATCAGCCGCTGCTGGGCGACGGTCTGCGCCTCGGTGAACCTGAGAATGCCCTCGGAGCCGTGGCGGCGGCCGAGTCCGGAGTCGCCCATACCGCCCATCGGGGAGGCGACGCTTCCGAAGGCGGCGGCGTAGCTCTCGTTGACGTTGACCGTGCCCGCGCGCAGCCGGGCGGCGATCGCGCGTCCGCGCCGGGCGTCCTTCGTCCAGACGCTGGCGTTCAGACCGTACGGAGTGGCGTTGGCGCGCTCGATCGCCTCGTCCTCGTCGCGGAAGCGGTAGACGGAGACGACCGGGCCGAAGGTCTCCTCGGTGCAGACGGCCATCGGGGGCTCCACGCCGTCCAGGATCGTCGGCTCGTAGAAGTACGGGCCGACGTCGGGGCGCGGACGGCCGCCGGCGAGCACCGTGGCGCCCTTGGAGACGGCCTCCTCCACATGGCGGGTGACGGTCTCCAGCTGGCGCTCCGAGACGAGCGAGCCCATCTCCGCTCCGTACGCGAGGGCGGTGCCGAGCCGCATGGCCTTGGTACGGGCCACGAAGCGCTCCAGGAAGGCGTCCGCGACCGACTCGTGGACGTACAGCCGCTCCATGGAGATGCACAGCTGCCCGGCGGAGGCGAAGCTGCCGCGCACCGCGCCGTCGACCGCGCGGGCGAGGTCGGCGTCGCGCAGCACCAGCATGGCGTTCTTACCGCCGAGTTCGAGGGAGCAGCCCACCAGGCGGGCGGCGGCGGCCTGGGCCACTTCGCGGCCGGTACGGGTGGAGCCGGTGAACGCGACGTAGTCGGCGTGCTCGACCACGGCCGGGCCGACCACCGCGCCGTCCCCGATCACGACCTGCCACACCCGGGCCGGCAGCCCGGCCTCCACCATCAGCTCACGCGCCCACAGGGCGGTCAGCGCGGTCTCGGTGTCGGGCTTCATCACGACGGCGTTGCCCGCCACCAGGGCGGGAATGGCATCGCCCACGGAGAGCTGGAGAGGGTAGTTCCAGGGCGCGATGAGGCCGACGACCCCGCGCGGCAGCCGCAGTTCGGTGACCTTGGTGAGGGTGGGCACGGCGCCCAGGTGTCCCTTGGGACGCAGATAGGCGGGCGCCTTACGGCCGTAGTGGCGGGCCACCATGGACACGCCCTGGATCTCCTCCTGGGCGTGCAGCCGGGTCTTGCCGGTCTCCAGCTGGATCAGGTCCAGGATTTCGGGCTGGCGGCGCAGCAGCAGGTCGTGGAAGCGGAGGAGGACGGCGGCGCGCCGCTGGACCGGGGTCGCGGCCCAGGACCGCTGGGCGGCGCGGGCGCCCGCGAAGGCGGTGGCGACGTCCTCGGGGGTGGACTCGGGCAGGGCGGAGGCGAGGACCTCGCCGGTGAACGGGGTGTGGCTGACGGTGGTGCCGCCGCCGACGACGCCCCGGGTGAGCCGGGCGACCAGATCGGGGGTGACGACGTCGGCGGCGGTACGGGTGCCGTGGGGGGCGACCGGGTTGCCGGCGCCGCCCTGCGTGATGTGCGAGTCCGTCATGGGGGCGAGAGTAGGCCCGCCCGGCGGCTTTGGGTACCCGGCGGTAACAACTTTCCCGCGACGGCCCCGCGGGACCCGCTCACCGGGCAACCGCGCGTCGAAGGCGGCGCGTTCCTCGTCCCCCGTGGAGTTCCTGGCCGCGACGTCACGGCCCGGGAGCCGACGGCCCGCCAGACCGTACCCGTGCCGCCCCGTCCGAGCCGTGTGGCCGGCCGGTGGCGGTTGGCGGTCACCAGGGATGTGGGGTGGCCGTGCGGGTCCGATGCGGGGCGGCCGCGGTCCGCCCCTGTGACATCGGCACGCCTCACCTTTCCGTATGCCGCGTCCACGCTCAATCGCCCGTGGGAACGGGCCGGTGGTCCGGTGTTCGAGGTTTCGGCGGCGGGCGCGGGGGCAGGCCAGGGGGCCGGGTGCCCCCTCGCCGGGCCCGGACGGGTGCCGCCGCGCATCGGACCCGGACGACCGCCCCTCACGGGCTCCAAAGGGGCCGCCCCGCGGCGGGGGTCCACGGGGCGGCCAGTCGGAGGGGCGCACCAGACGGAGCGCCGGTTGGTGGTCGGGTCAGCCGGTGACCTTCCACGTGCGCGAGCCGCTCAGCAGCTTGCGCAGTGCGGGGTCCTTCACCGCGCCCGTGCCGTCCGCCGCCTTGGCGGTGACGGTGTGACTCGCGCCGTCGGCCGGGACGCCCAGCGTGGCCGGGGTGACGCTGGTCCGGCCGCTCGCGGCGGTGACCTCCGCCCCGTCCACGTACCACCTGAGCGACGCGCTCCCAGGGACGCTCACCTCGATGCCCGCCGACCGCTTGAGGGCCGTGGCGGTGGCGGTGCGGCTGCTGAGCACACTCGCGTGGCGGTAGAAGCCCGCGATCATCGCCTCCCGGCCGGGGAGGCTGAACTCCCGGCCCAGGGTGCGCATGATCGAGTTGTCGGTGGGGCGGTTGATGCCCTTGGGGTAGTAGCGGCCGCCCTCGTAGGCACCGACCGTGCCGCCGTCGGGCGAGGTCCGGCCGATCCAGCGGTACCACTTCTTCTTCTGGGCGGTCAGCTGGGCGGCGGTCAGCTTGGTGGCGTTGGCCTCGCCCGGCTCGGCGCCGGTGTAGGTGCCGTACTCCGGGTAGACGTACTCGTCGGCGAGCTTGCCGAGCGAGTGGCCGGTCTCGTGGACCGCGATCTGGTCGGAGTCGGCGTGGTCGGAGGAGGCGGTGGCGATGCCGTCGTAGCCGACCTTCGAGGTGAGGGTGTAGCCCGCGCCGCCGTACTTGGTGGAGTTGGACAGGACGACCACCAGGTCGGCCTCGGGCGCCTTGGCCGCGTAGGACTCGACCTTGGCGGTGTCGACGCACAGCAGCCGCTCGACGCCGTCGCACCAGAAGTACGAGCCGAGGGCGGTGTCCTTGACGACGTCCTTGGACGGATCGCCGGAGACGCCGGACTGGCGGGAGACGGCGTCCACGGTCCAGACGTTGAACAGGTCCTTGTACGAGGCGTACGGCTCCACGGCGGACATCTGGTCCCACTTGGAGCGCGCGTCGGCGTGGAAGTCCTCCTGCTGGCTCGCGGTGTAGCCGTCGCCGATGAAGACCACGTCCAGCTTGTCGGCCGTGGTGCCGTTGCCGATGAGCGGGGTGACGTCGCCGTCGGCGGCGGCTTCGGCGGCGGCCAGGGGGCGGGAGGCGCGGGTCAGCCGCTCGGGGGTGGCCGCCGGGACCTCGGTGTGGCGGGGGTGGCCGCCCGGACCGGTGAAGTACTCCACGTCCAGCGTGCGCTGCCCGGAGGCTGCATCCGCCGTACCCGCCGTACTGGCCGCACCGCCCGGACCGGACGGCCGCGGCGAGCCCGCCGACGCCGTGGCCGGCGCGGTCATGGCCGCGGCCGCCGCCAGGGCGATGCCTCCGGCGACGGCCGCGGTGCGCAGGGAGATGCGGCTGCGTATGCGTCTGCGCACAGTGACCCCCGAAGTCCTCGTCATAAGCGGCCAGTTAAGCCGGATTAAGTCGCCGCTCAACCTAAGGGGTCCGGGGGTCGTGGGCAATGGGAATTAGGGAAGTGGCTAGGAAATCCGATACGGCACAACCGCGCCGGGCGCTTCTCCCTCAGCCCCGTTCGTCACGCACCAGCCGCAGCAGCCGGTCCAGCACCCGGCGGCCCCCGGCGCGTATCCCGTCGTGCTCGAACTCGTCCGTCACCCAGGTGCGCAGGCCCCGGATCGCCCGCGCGGTGGCCAGGGAGTGCCCCGTGTCCACGTACAGGTCGTCGTGGTAGATCACGGCGGCCACCGGGACGGTGTTGCGGGCCAGCCGCTCGGTGTCGTACAGCGGGCCCCAGCCGGTGCGCGCGGCGAGCAGTTCGGCGGTGCCGCGCAGCGGGCGCAGCGCCGCGTGGGTGTCCAGCATCCAGGGGTGCACGGTCTCGCCCGTGAGGAGCACCGGGCGGTCCTCGGCGACCGCCTTCCCGGCGTCGAACGCGGGGAATTCGGCGCGGACCCGCTCCGCGGCCCAGTCGGTGGCCCGGCCGTCCTGGGCGTAGATGGACTCCAGCAGCAGGCTGAAGAGCGGGCTGGCGGCGCGGGAGAGCACCGTCGCCACCTGCTCGCGGAAGGCGTCGGCCAGCCGCGGCCCGTCGGCGGTGGGCACGAACGCGTCCTCCAGGAGGTAGTGCAGCCGGTGCGAGCCGTCGCCGGTGCCGAGCAGGAAGCCGAGCTGCTGGAGGGCGGGGACGGTGAGCCGGGTGCCGTCCGTCAGGGCCTCCTCGTGGTCGGCCAGGTGCCGTACGAGGGCCCGTACGGTCTCCGCGTCCTGCGGATAGCGGGCGTAGTGGGCGAGGGTCTTCCGCTCCATCCGCGGATAGGCGGTCCGGTAGACGGCGTCCACGTCGGTGCCGCGGTCGACCGCGGGCAGTCCGCCGGCTATCAGGACGGCGTCGAGCCCCTCCGGCGCCTGGGACAGGTAGTTCACCGCGCAGAAGCCGCCGAAGCTCTGGCCGAGCACGGTCCACGGACGGTCCCCGATGAGCTGCCGCCGGATCAGTTCGCAGTCGCGGACGATGGCGTCGGCGCGGAAGTGGGAGAGGTACTCGGCCTGTTCGGCGGGTCCGCCGCGCAGCGGCAGGGTCTGCCGGTTGGCCGGGGTGGAGCGGCCGGTGCCGCGCTGGTCGAGCAGGAGCACACGGTATTCGTCGAGCGCGCGGTCGAGCCAGCCGGAGCGGCCCACCGGGCGGTCCGCCGCGCAGCCGGGCCCGCCCTGGAGGTAGAGCAGCCAGGGCAGCCGGTCACGCTCCGTACCGGATGTCCCGGCCGCGACGACCTCTCGTGCGTAAAGCCGGATCAGCTCGCCCCCGGGAGCCTTATGGTCGAGCGGTACGTCGAAGTGATAGTCGGTGAGGAGAAGTTCCGGCTGACGGACGGTCGTCGCGGCGCCCGGTCCGGCCGGTACCGCTGTGCTTGCCTGCTGCATCCTTCAATCCTCACGTTAAATGAACTTATCTCGGCGATTAAGTTACCGCCGGGGAGAAGAGGACACGGTGGCCGACAGAAGCGCCGGTGACGGGCGGAAGGCGGGAGCGGTGACGGGGGCGGAGTCGACCGCCGAGATAGGGCGCCGGGTGCTCAAGCTGCGGACCGAACGCGGCTTCACCCAGCGGATGCTGGCCGAGCCCGCGTACACGGCCGCCTATGTGTCCACCCTGGAGGCCGGGAAGGTACGCCCCTCGGAGGCGGCGCTGCGCCATCTCGCGGAGCGGCTCGGCGTCAGCTACGAGGAGCTGACCACCGGCCGTTCACCGCATGACGCCACCCGGCTGCGGGCCGCCCTCACCGACGCCCGGCGGGCGCTGGCGACCGGCGCCGCCGAGGACGCCGCCGGGCTCTTCGAGGAGGTGCGCGACGAGGCCGAGCGGCTCGGGTTCGCCGAGGAGCGGGCGTCGGCCCTGCTCGGGCTCGGCGACTGCGCGCTGGAGACCGGTGACCTGACGGTCGCCCGCGACCACTTCGAGGCCGTGGAGCGGCTGCTGTCCGGGGAACCCCTGCCCCGCCGGGTCCCGGCGATCCGCGGCCGGGCCGTCGCCCATCTCCTCGCGGGCGAACTGCGCTACTCCTGCTACCTGCTGGAGAGCGCCATCGACGAGCTCAACGCCTCGGGGCTGCACGACCCGTACGCGCTGCTGCTGCTCTATACGGCGGCCATCGCGCCCTATATGGACATGGGGGCGCACGCCCGCGCCGTACGCGCGGCCGAGTTGGCGCTCGCGCTGGCCCCGAGCGTGGACGACCCGGGGCTCATCGCCCGGATGCACCGCGGCGTGGCCCGCACCCTGATAGCCGAGGGGCGGACGGCCGAGGCCGACGCCTCCCTGGCCAAGGCGCAGGAGCTGTACGAGCAGCTGCGCATCCACACCGACCTGGCGCACTGCCACTGGATGCGCGGCTATGTCCATGCCCAGGACGGCAATCTGGAGCGCGCCGAACGCGAACTGCGCACCGCCCGGGACATGCTGGCCTCCAAGCGGGCCGCGCTGTTCACCGTGCAGGTCGAGGTGGAACTGGCGGACGTACTGCGCCGGCGCGGCCGTACGGCGGAGGCGGAGGCCCTGCTGCTGCCGCTGCTGGCGCACTCCCCCGCCGCCGGGACCGCCCCCGCCCCCGGCGGAACGGACACCGCGGATGCCTCTGGCGGAACGGACACCGCACCCGCCCCCAGCGGGACGGACACCACGGCCGCCCCCGGCGGGACAAACACCGCGGCCTACGAGGCCGGGCTGACCGCGGACCGCGGCGCGGTCCACGCGGGCGGCGCCCACCGGCTGCTGGGCCTGATCGCGGACGAACGGGGCGACGCCGAGGCCGCCGAGGAGCACTACTGCGCGGCGCTGTCGCTGCTCGAACGCACCGGCGCGGCCGGTGACCTGGCCGACCTGTGCCGACTGCTGGGCGATCTGCTGCGCCGGGAGGGCCGTCTGGAGGCCGCGATGGACGCCTACCGCACCGGGCTCGGCCACCGTGCCGCGCCCGGCACCACCACCCTGGGCCCGGCGCCCGCCGAACCCCCCATGTGAGGCGCCCATCGCCCCTCCCCCGCCCCCGCCGACCGCCCGCCCGGCCCCCTCCCCGTGCCTTCATACGGGGACCAGCCGCCCGGCCCCTTCCTCGTGCCTTCGTACGGGGACCGGCCACCCGGCCCCCTCCCCGTGCCTTCATACGGGGACCGGCCACCCGGTCCCCTCCCCGTGCCTTCGTACGGGGACCGGCCGGCGCCTGGGTCCGCCGGCCTGTGCGCTTCCGGGGCGCCTGGTCGGGGCGCACCGCGCGGCGGGCGGTCGGGGAGACGAACAGGCCGCCGCGTGTGGGGGTCGCGGCGGCCTGACCGTGGCAACGCCCCGCTGCCGGTTCCGCCGGCCGCGCATCAGGAGGCTCTCCGGCGCGACCACGGGGCTGGGGTCTCGGGACGACCCCGCGGGGGGATGCGGCTTGAGATCCACTCTGCCTGGTGGGAGCCGCCGGGGAAATCCACCATGGGTCTCCTGTCACCCCCTCCGACCGGCGGGGGTGTTCCCTCCCACTGACGGAGCCAACCACTCCATATTCGCCCTCCGATGAGGCAGGCTGTGCGGGCAATGGGCATGACAGCTAGGAGAGGGAGCGGCCGGTGATCCGTGTTGCTGTGGTGGATGACGAGGCGCTCGTACGGTCCGGTCTGCGGCTGATCCTGGGCACGGCCCCGGACATCGAGGTGGTCGCCGAGTGTTCCGGAGCCTCCGCGGTGGACACGGTGCTCGGCAGCCGGGCCGATGTGGTGCTCCTCGACATCCGCATGCCGGACGCCGACGGGCTCACCGTCCTCAGACAGCTGCGGGCCGCGCCCCGCTCCCCCGCCGTGGCGATGCTCACCACCTTCGACGTCCAGGAGTACCTCGCGGCGGCGCTGCGCGCCGGGGCCGCCGGGTTCCTGCTCAAGGACACCGATCCGGAACAGCTCGTACGGGCCGTGCGCACCCTCGCGGAAGGCGGCAGCGTCCTCGACCCGGCCGTCACCCGCGCCGTGATCGGCGGCTATCTCGCCGCCGAGGCGGAGGCGACGGCCGCCGAGGCCGTCGAGGCGCTCACCCCGCGCGAACGCGAGGTGCTGGCGCTGCTGGGCGAGGGGCTGGCCAATCCGCAGATCGCCGACCGGATGGGGCTGGCGCCCAGCACCGTCAAGGACCATGTGCGGGCGGTGCTGGGCAAACTGGGCGGCCTCAACCGCGTCCAGGCGGCGATCGTCGCCGACCGCGCGGGGCTCGTCACCAGCAGGCCCCCGATAGGCGGCGCCCGATGACCGTCTCACCACCGCCTTCGCCCTGGGGTGCGCCCGGGGGTGCGTCTCTGAATGCGTCCGGGAGCGCGTCTCGGGATACGTCCGGGGGCGCGTCTCGGGATGTGTCTGCGGGTACGTCCGAGAGCGCGTCCGGGGACACGTGCCGGGGTACGCCCGGGAGTACGTCCCGGGATACGTCCGGGAATGCGTCGCCAAGCGCGTCCGGGGATGCTTCCGGAGGCCCGTCCCGAAGCGCGCCCGGGAGCGCGTCCCGGAATACGTCCGGGGACACGTCCCGGGATACATCCGGGAATGGCGCCTCCGGGAACCCATCCGGGAGCACGTCCCGGAGCACGCCCGGGAGCACGCCCGGAAGCGCGTCCCGGAGCACGTTCCCAAGTACGTCCCGGACTGCGTCTGTGGGCGGGCCGGGCGCCTCCCCGGCCCCGCCGCCCGGACGTCCCTCGTCCCCGCCGCCCGCCCGGACCGCCCGGCGGCGGCTGCCGCGCTGGGCGGTGCGCTGGGCGGTGCGCTGGGGCTCGCTGATCGTCCCCGTCCTCCTCGCGGTGGCCGACGCGCTGCTCGTCAACGGCGTCACCCTCGGCCTGGAGCTGAACGTCTCGCTGGTGGCGGCGGCCGCGCTGCTGGTGCGTCGGCGGCTGCCCGCCCTGGTCTTCCTGGTCACGCTGCCGGGCATCCTCATCGGCTACGTCTGGTTCGCGCCGATGATCGCCCTCTACACGGTGGCCCGATGCCGCCCCGACCGGTGGCTGTTGTGGATCTCCGCACTGCTGCTGGCCGCCGCGCACTTCATCCCCTGGCCGGTCTCCGACTTCGAGCCGACCGCCTACCGGGAGAACACCCTCACCCTGATCGACGCCTGCGTCACCTCGGTGGGCCCCATCGCGCTGGGCCTCCTGGTGCGCACGCGGGGCGAACTCGCCGCCCGGATCGAGGACCTGACCCGCAGCCGCCGCCACGCGGACGAGCTGATCGCCGAGCAGGTGCTGGCCACCGAACGCGCCCGGCTCGCCCGCGAGATGCACGACGTGGTCGCCCATCAGGTCAGCCTGATCAGCCTGCAGGCAGGGGCGGTGCAGATCAGCGCGGAGGACGCGAAGGCGCGGGAGGGCGCGCGGACGATCCGCGAGCTGTCCGTGCGCACCCTGGACGAACTCCGCCACATGGTCGGCATCCTGCGCGCGGCGGGCGGTGACCACGAAGAGCTGACCCCCCAGCCCCGGCTGGCGGACCTGCCCCGGCTGATCGAACTCAGCGCGCTGGACGTCCGCTACGAGACGGACGGCGCGGCGCGGCGGCAGGGCCATCCGGAGGCGGTGGAACGGGCCGCCTTCCGCATCGTTCAGGAGGCGCTGACCAACGTCCGCAAGCACGCGCCCGGGGCACGGGTGACGGTGCGGGTGGACGCCCCCGAGGCGGAAGATGCGGGAGCGCCGGAAGCACCGGGAGCGCCGGGAGCGCCGGGAGCGCCGGAGACGCCGGGAGGGGCCGGAGGAAGGGCGCCCGGGGAGGAGGAGACGCGGGGGCTGCGGATCGAGGTGCGCAACGGTCCGCCCGACGCCTCCGCCGTGGCCCCGGGGCTGCCGAGCGGCGGACACGGTCTGGTCGGGCTGCGGGAGCGCGCACAGTTGCTGGGCGGCACGCTGGAGGCGGGGCCCACGGAAGAGGGCGGCTTCGTCGTACGGGCCGACTTCCCCACGACCCCGCGCGCCACGGGACCGTCGTGAACGGAATCAGGCCGGGAAGGCCCCCGGAGGCTCGTGAGGACCACCGCGTGAGCGGCGGGGCCAGAACCCCGAGCCCCTGATGAGCCTTCTAGGCCGACAGCGGATCGACCGCGTCCTCTTCCTCCTCGGCCGGCTCCGTGGCCGCGCCCAGGTCGGGATAGACGTCGAAGAGCCGACGCACGCCCAGGGCCGCCAGCACCCGGTGCACATGCGAACCGTGTGCGGCGCCCTGCGGCGGCAGGATCAGCCGCAGCCGCCCGGAGCACGACCGCATCAGCCGACGCGCCGCGATCAGCACGCCGACCCCGCTGGAATCGCAGAACCGGACCTCCGAGAGGTCCAGGACCAGCCAGTGGCGGCCCTCGGCGACCGCGTCGTGGACGTGCTGCCGGACTGCGGGCGAGGTCACCAGGTCCATCTCCCCCGAGACCTGGAGAACGACCCACTCCCCCCGCCGGTCCTCCATCACCTTCAACGTCACGCGCCCGAAGCCCTTCGCTCGCCGCTAACCGGAATTTGCTGTTCCCGGGCGGCTGCCCGCCCGTCCGCGCATGAAACTCCCCCAGGCATACGCCTTGAGGGACGACCCTATGCCGCGCCGAAGCGTTTCGTCTCCCCGATCCTGCGCAAAGTGAGCGGGTCAATACCATGCGCGGCCCGGTTCCCGCGCACTTTGCCTGATGGACGCGTGTTGTGGCAGCGACCGGCACTACATTCGATATGAACGTGGGCATAGTGCCTGGAGAGCCGGTCGGACTACTCGGGAATGGGGGCCGCATGGCGAATGACGCACCGCCCCGCTGGGACCGCAGGATGCAGCAGCGCCTCGCACGCGGCGAAGCGGCCGCACTCGCCGAGCTCTATGACCGATTCGCGTCACTTGTTCACAATTTGGCGCACCGGGTGCTGGAGGACGACGCGGCGGCCGACCGCGTCACCCGTGAGGTCTTCGGCTACGTCTGGGAGAACCCGGACGCCTACGACCCCCAGCAGGGCTCGCTGCGCGCCTGGATCGCCATGCTCACCCACCACCAGGCGGTGCACCGGCTGCGCACCGTCCAGACCGCCTCGGCCGACGGGGGCACGCTCACGGCCGAGGCCATGGAGGAACGGATCCGCGAGGCGTCCGTGGCCGCCCGCGCCGACTACATCGTCACCTCGATGCCCGCCCCGCTGCGCGCCGCCCTGGAGCTCGCCTACTTCGACCGCCGCGACTACCGCCAGGCCGCGGCCGCCCTCGGGGTGACCGAGGACGAGGCCAGGCGCCGCCTCCGGCTGGGCCTCCAGCTGCTGTCCACGGCCCATGTCCAACCGCCCCGCGCGGTCTCGCCTCCCGGCTACGGACGGGCGCTGTGACCGGGCGCGGCGGGCCGGACCCGTACGACGACGCCTTCGGCGAGCCCTCCGGACCCGGAGACGGGGAGATCTCTGGTCTCGGCGCCGGGGAGGTCTCCGGTCCCGGCGACTGGGAGGCCGCCGGACCCGCAGACGGGCGAGACGGGCGAGACGGGAGAGGCGGACCCGGAGACGGGAGAAACGGGCCCGGACGGGGCAGCGAACCGGACCTGCCGTCCGGCCCCGCCGGGCCACCACGCATACCCCCGCCGCGTCCGGCCGCAGAGGACAGCGGCCGCTGGCCGAGCGCGCTGGAGGGCGGAATCCCGGCCCCGCGCCCACCCATGGCGGACGAGACCCCCACGGAACGCACACCGGAACCGGCGCCCGGCCGGAAACCGCGCCCCAGGCAGGAGCCCGCGCCCGGCCCGGAGCGCGCGCCCGGCCCGGAGCGCGCGCCCGCCCTGGAGCGCGCGCCCGGCCCGGAGTCGCCCCCCGGCCAGAAACCACTACTCGGACCGCAGCCCGGCCCGGAGTCGGCACCTGGCCAGGAACCGCAGCCCGGCGGCCCGGAGTCGGCACCCGACCCGGAACCGGGACCCAGACCGGGCTCTGTGCCGGGCCCGGAACCGGACCCCACGTCCGAACCGCGCCCCGGCCCCCGCCCGGAATCGGAACCGGACCCCACGTCCGAGCCCCGCCCCGGCCCCGGCACCGGCCCGGGGCCTGGCCCGGGACCGGGACCTGACCCAGAGCCCGCGTCCGCGCCCGAACCGGAACCGGAACCTGCCGCTTCCGCACCCCTGCCACCAGCCACGCCGCTGGCCGCGCCCACGCCCTCGGGGGCCCACCCGCTCTCGCACGATCTGCTCCGATCGCTGCTCGGGGCCTGGGCGCTGACCGCGTGTTCGCAGGAGGAGACCGCCGCCGTGGAGGCGCATCTCAACCACTGTCCCTCCTGTGCCGAGGAGGCGCTGCGGCTGCGCGACGCGGTCGGGCTGCTGCACACCGAGCACAGCCTGGACCTCGACCCGATGCTCCGCTCCCGGGTGCTCGCGGGCTGTCTGGGCCGCCGCCCGGCCCGGATACCCGTGCCCGGCTGGGCCGGTGCGTACGACGCGGAGGCCGCCCGGCTGGACGCGCTGCTGATCGACATGGGTGAGGCCGAGTGGCGTACGCCGGTGCGGCTCAAGTGGTTCGACGGGAGGCGGCCCACCGGCCGGGACACCACCGTCGCCGGGGTGATCGGCCATCTGATGGTGGTGGACGGCATCGTCGCCGCCTCCCTCGGCCTCCCCGACCCGCTGGGCGCCGACGCCCCGGGCCCGCCCCTGGCGCGTACGGAGGCGTACTGGCACCACGAGCCGGGCGCCGCGTACGGCTCCGGTCCGCCGGGTGCGGTGCGGGAGTTGTGGCGCGAACAGGGCCACGCCCTGGTCCGTACGGTGTCCTTCGCCGGGCGCGGGGTCGCGGATCGCGACGTGCCGTACGGGGAGTTCGCGCTGCCGGTCCGCGACGCGTTCCTGGACCGCGCCTTCGCGTGCTGGGTGCACGCCGTGGACATCGCCGAGGCCATCGACTACCCCTATGAACCACCGGCCTCCGCCCACCTCAAAGCCATGATCGACCTGTGTGCCCGGCTGCTTCCGGAGACGCTGGCCGCGCGGCGCCGGGCCGGGCTCGCGGCCCCGCCCCGCCGGCTGGTCGAGGCGGGCACCCCGGGCCGTACGCTCCACCTCCAGGTCGAGGGCACCGGTGGCGGCGACTGGTACATCCCGCTGGACTCCCCGGCGGCGACGGCCTCACCGGAGGAGGCGGTGGCGACGATCGCGCTGGACCAGGAGGCGTTCTACCTGCTGGCGTCCGGACATGTGCCACCGCAGGAGGCGGCGGCTGGCCTGTCCGGCGACACCGAGGCGATCCGGGACGTGCTCTTCGCCACCGCGTCCCTGTCCCGCCTCTGAGGACCGGACCCCGAGGACCGGACGGGCCCCGGACAAACCGGGGCCCCAACGAACCGGGGCCCCAACGAACCGAGAGCCCACCGGACTCAGGCCCCACGAACCAAGCGCCCCCAACCAACCGGACCCCTACGAACCGAGAGCCCAACGGACCGAAGCCCCACGAACCCGGACCCCGACGAACCAGACCCCACAAACCAAGCGCCCCAACGGCCCCAGGCGGTGGCGCCGTACCAGCGCAGGCCGCCGCGCCGGAGCCGCGCCGGAGCAGCCCCAGCCCCGCAGAGCAGCCCCAGCCCCAGCCCCGCGGAGCGCGGCAGTCCGGCAGACCGGGTCAGCCGAAGACGACCGTCCGGTGGCCGTTGAGCAGCACCCGGCGCTCGCTGTGCCACTTCACCGCGCGGGCCAGCGCCTGGCACTCCACGTCGCGGCCGACCGCCACCAGCTGGTCCGGGGTCAGCTCATGGCCGACGCGCTCGACCTCCTGCTCGATGATGGGGCCCTCGTCCAGGTCGGCGGTCACGTAGTGGGCCGTGGCGCCGATCAGCTTCACCCCGCGCGCATGCGCCTGGTGGTACGGCTTGGCGCCCTTGAAACTCGGGAGGAAGCTGTGGTGGATGTTGATGATCCGGCCCGACAGCTCCTTGCACAGGTCGTCGGAGAGCACCTGCATGTAGCGGGCCAGCACCACCAGTTCGACGTGTTCCGCGCGCACCAGGTCCAGCAGCCGGGCCTCGGCCTCCCGCTTGGTGTCCTTCGTCACGGGGATGTGGTGGAACGGGATCCCGTAGGAGCCCACCAGCTCCTCGAAGTCGGTGTGGTTGGAGACCACCGCGGCGATCTCGACCGGCAGCGCCCCGATCCGCGACCGGAAGAGGAGGTCGTTCAGACAGTGCCCGAACTTGCTGACCATGATCAGGACGCGCATCTTCTGATCGGCGCGGTGGATCGCCCAGTCCATCTGGAAGGAGTCGCCGACCGCCGCGAAACTGGCCCGCAGGTCCTCCACCTTCACCGGGGAGACGGCGCGGAAGGCCACCCGCATGAAGAAGAGTCCGGTGTCGCGGTCCCCGAACTGCTGGCTGTCCTCGATGTTGCAGCCGGTCATGAAGAGATAGCTGGACACGGCGTGCACGATGCCCTGCTTGTCCGGGCACGACAGGGTCAGCACGTATTGATCGGGGACAGGATGCGACTTGCTCATGACTCCATAGCGTCCCACACCCGCGGCGGCAGCGTCCCACACCCGCGGGCGGCGCTCAGACCGCTCGCGTCATGATGGCCAGTACTTCCAGGGTGCGCGGCGGCGCGTCCGGGTCCTCGCCGTCGTTCGTGGCGAGCCGCACATGGGCCTCGCGGGCCGCCCGGACCGCCTCCGGCCAGCCGTGGTGCTCGAGGTAGGCCGAGACCGGGGCGTCCGCGCCCACCTGGTGCATGATCCTCAGCACCCGGAGCACGGCGACATCGACCAGCGCCGCCTCCTGCGAGTCCCGGAAGATCGTCCCGACGTACTTCTCGGCGGACCAGTTGTCCAGCCAGGTGTCCTCGACCAGCCGGTAGACGGCGTCCGTCACATCCCCGTACCCGGGCTGGCCGGCCAGCCAGCACTCCTGCTGGAAGACGGGGTCCGAGAGCATGTGCAGCGCCGAGCGCACATTGGTGCGCCAGCGCCACCACGGCATGTCATTGGCAGGCATGCCTCCCATGGTGGTCGAGCGACGGGCACGACGGGAAGAGTTCTCCGAACCTTGCACAGTCACCGATCGTACGTTCTTCACACACGCAGACGTATCGGCCCCCCGGTGTTCACCTCCCCGACACCCTTCCTTGCCCTGTCATAGCCGTGCCGTTCCTCCCGGAGCGCAAGGCTCGCTTGCCATGACCGGACGGCGACGCCCCTCCTCCCGCCCCATCCGAGCCGCCGCGGCGGCCCTGTGTACGGTGGTCGGCGCGTCGGTGCTGACCGGCTGCGGCGCGGTGCTGCCGAACGACGCCGAAGACCCGCCCATCACCGTCATGACCTGGGCCCCCGAGGGCACCAAGGCCACCAACATGCCGGGCATGCCCGCGATGGCGAAGGCATTCGCCCGCTGGGTCAACGGCTCCGGCGGCATCCACGGCCGCAAGCTGAACGTCGTCACCTGCAACGAGCGCAACGACGCCGTCCAGGCCGCCCGCTGCGCCCAGCGGGCCCAGGAGGAGAAGGCCGTCGCGGTCGTCGGCTCCTACAGCCAGTACGGCCGCTCCTTCATCTCCCCGCTGGAGGTCGCCGGCATCCCCTACATAGGCGGCTACGGGCTGACGCAGGAGGAGTTCGACAGCCCGTACTCCTATCCGGTCAACGGCGGCCAGGCGGCCCTGCTGGTGGGCAACGGCCGCCAGCTGGCCTCCCGCTGCAAGCGCGTCGCGCTGGTACGGCCCGACACCATCGCGGGCGACGAGCTGCCCCAGCTCCTCGACACCGGGCTCCGGGCGGGCCGGCGAGACGCCGCCCACGACGTCCGCGCCCCCGAGGACGCGGGCGACTACAGCAAGCAGGCCACCAGCGCACTGGAGGGCGTCGGCGCCGACAGCTCGCTCGGCACCGCCGCCCAGGGCGCGGCGCTGGACGGATCCTGCGTCACCGCGGCGCTCGGCAACCGCACCGGCACCTTCTTCGACTCCTTCCGCCGGGTGCAGGAGGACCATCCGAAGGTGCGGATCGCCTCCGTCCTGGGCAGCGTCCGGCAGTCCCTCGTCGACTCCACCGGCGGCCGTTCCAGTCCCCTGGAGGGCACCTACGCCACCGGCTGGTACCCGGCCCCGGACGATCCGCGCTGGAACCCCATGAAGAAGGTCATCAGCACCTACGCCTTCGACGACAACCGCATCGACCCGAACGATCCGGGTACGCAGACCACCTGGATCGGCTACACCGTGCTGCGGTCGGTCCTGATGTCGCTGCGGGCCGACGACATCAGCGCCCGCACCGTGCGCAACGCCCTGGACGACGGACACGCGGTCGACACCGGCGGGCTCACGCCGACGCTGCGCTGGGGCTACGGCGACACCCTGCACGTGCCCAACTACTCGCGGATCGTCAACGCGGACGTCACCTACCAGGTGGTGCGGAACGGCCGGCTGGTGGCGGTGCGCAAGGGGTTCGTCGACATGGCGAAGACCCTGGAGGAGTACCACCCGGCGGACTGAGCCGGGGACGGCGGCGCCACCGCCACCGCCCCCGGCCGCCCGGTCACAGCTCGGTGGCCTGGTGCTCGGTGAGGCCGTACCGGGAGGCGATCGGGTTCCACAGCCCCGAGGCCGTCTTCTTGGCCTCGGTCGCCTCGCCGCTCGCCCGCTCGGCCGCCCCGACCCGGGGCGTACGGCGGGCCTTGCCCTTGTGGCAGCCCCGCTTCCCGCCGACCTGATCGGCCCAGGCCGCGTACTCGTTGTCGGCCCTGGCCGAGGACTTCCACGCCTTGGTCAGGGCGGCGGTCAGCTGGGCGTGGTCGGGCAGCTTGTCCACCGACAGCTCGCCCAGCCGGGTCACCAGGTCGTTGCGCTGGCCCGCGGCCGTCCGCAGATCCGATGCCGCCGTGGACAGGTCCTTGCAGGACTTGATGTTGTCCACGGCCTTGATCACCGACGCCCGGCTGTTGTTGCTGTCGGCCAACAGCGCGTCCAGCGCCTTCGCCTGCGGCTCGGCCGGGTCCGCCGCCTTGGTCGGCTCCTCGGCGCTCGCCGAGGGGCTGCTCAGCGTCGTGTTGTCCTTCTTGTCGTCGTCGCCGCCCGTGCTGAGCGCGGCTCCGGCGGCGAGCCCGGCGATACCGCAGCCCGCCACCACGACGCCGATGAGCATGCCCCGCGACATCCGGCGGCGCCCACCCCCGCCGCCCCCTCCACCGGGCGGCGGCGGCACGTCCTGGCCGAACTGCGGAAGCTGCTGCGTCTCGTCCGCACCGCCACCGCCGTCGTCACGGAACAGACCGTCGAACTCCGAGGGCGGCGGCCGGTCCCCGGGACGGCCGGGCCGGATCGCGTACGGGGCGCTGCCGGGCCGCTCCGGGGCGTTCGGCACGTTCGGAGCGTTCGGCGGCGCGACCGTGGGCGGGAGCACCGCGGTCTCCTCGGCGGCCGACTGCTGACGGTGGGCCCCCCGGCGGCCAGGGCGGACGGTGCGCAGCTGGGTGGTGGACTCGGCGGGCGACTCGGGCCGGTTCTCGGGCGGCAGCGGCACGCTCTTGACCGGGGCGAGCGTCGTGGTGGGGGTGTCCAGGGGCGGCGGGGCCTCCCCCGGGACCGGCGGCATGACCTGGGTCGCCTCGGCGTCCCCGGCGGGCTGCGGCGGCAGCACCTGGGTCTCCTCGGCGGCGGTGGCGTACGGCGGCTGGGCCGGTCTCTCCGGCGGGAGGGGCGGTGGCGACCAGCCCTGCTGCTCCGGCGACGGCTGCGGTGCGGACCAGCCCTGCTGCTCGGGGAGCGGCTGCGGTGCCGACCAGCCCTGCTGCTCGGGGAGCGGCTGCGGTGCCGACCAGCCCGGCTGTTCCGGCGGCAGCGGCGCGCCGAACTCACCATGCGGCGGTAGTTCCGGAGCACCCTGCGGCCCCCACGGCTGCCCCCATGCCTGTCCCCCGGCCGGGGCCGCCTGATGGCCGTCCGAGGGCCTGTAGTCCCCCTGGGCGGGCAGCACGACCCCCTCACGCACGGGCTGCGCGGGCGGGACCGCGGGAAGCCGCGGCTCGTTCCCCTGACCGCTCTGCGTCACCGGGACTCCTTGGTTATACGGAACTACGGAATCGTCGGCTCACGCTACCGGTTCCCCGGACGGCACGGTGCCGGAGAGCCCGCCCGGCAAGGGAGACACTGGTCACCGCGCGCCGGGGCAAACCGCCACGGGCAGGGCGTCCACCCGGGGCGGCGGCAACGCCCCCCACACCGCCCCCACGCCAGCGGAAACCTCCCGGCCAGGACCTCTCGGGTCGTGACAGCGCCCCCACACCCGGCGGGAATCTCAGGCGACCACCTGCAACCGGGTCCCGAACTCCCGCACCACCGGCTCGTCCCGGTACGGCTCCAGCCGCTGCTGGAAGTCGTCCAGATACTCCGTGCCCCGGTTGGTCCGCAGCGTGCCCAGCAGGTCCACCGCCTGGCCGCCGACATGGCACGCCTGCTCCACCTCGCGCTGCTGCACATGCGCCGTGGCCAGCAGCAGCAGCCCGATCGCCCGCCGCCGGACGCGCCCCTCCGGATGCCCCTCCAGGGCCTCCTCGGCACGCCGCCGGGCCTGTTCGGCCTGACCGAGGTCGCGGTGGCAGTGGGCCAGCTCGTCCGCCAGATAGGCGTGGTCGAAGTGGCGGATCCAGACGGGGTCGTCGCCCGTGACGGGCCCCGAACCGCTCCCCACCGCCCGCTCCATCGCGTCCAGCGCGCGCCCGGCCGCGGACTGGCAGGCCCGCGCGTCGCCCATCAGGGCGTGGCCGCGCGCCTCGGCCGCCAGGAACATCGATTCGGCGCGCGGCGGCACCTGGCCGCGCGCCCCCTCCTGGGCGGCCTTCGCCAACTGGGCGATCTCCCGTGGATTGCCCAGCTGGGCGGCGAGATGGCTCATGCCGGCGGCGAGCACATAGCCGCCGTAGCCCCGGTCCCCGGCGGCCTGGGCGAGCCGCAGCGCCTGGATGTAGTAGCGCTGGGCGAGCCCCGACTGACCGGTGTCGACCGCCATATAGCCGGCCAGCTCCGTCAACCGCGCGACGGCGGCGAAGAGTTCGCGCCCCACCGCATCGGTGTACGAACCGGCCAGCAGACCGGAGACCACACTGTTCAGATAGTGGACGACGACGGGGCGCACATGGCCGCTGCCGTAGCGGTGGTCGAGGTCGACCAGCGCGTCCGTGGTGGCCCGCACCGCCGCGACGTCGGCCCGCCCCACCCGGGCGCCCGCGGTGCGCGCGACCTGTGTGTCGGCACCGGTGATCAGCCAGTCCCGGCTGGGCTCGACCAGCGCGGAGGCGGCGACCGTCGAACCGCTCAGGAAGTCACGGCGCCCGACATCGCTCCGCCACAGCTCGCAGACCTGCTCTATCGCGCCGAGAACGGTGGGCGAGAACTGCAGACCGACCCCGGAGGCGAGGTTCTTGCCGTTGGCCATGCCGATCTCGTCAATCGTGACCGTACGACCCAGCTTGCGGCCGAGCGCCTCGGCGATGATGCCCGGCGCCCGCCCCCGGGGCTGCTGGCCGCGCAGCCAACGGGCCACCGACGTCTTGTCGTAGCGCAGATCGAGACCGTGCTCGGCGCCGCACATGTTGACCCTGCGCGCCAACCCGGCGTTGGAGCAGCCGGCTTCCTGGATGAGCGCTTGCAGCCGTTCGTTCGGCTGCCGCGCCACAAGCGGCCTCGCGGCCATGGCGTCACCCCCTGTGACTGCTTGCGTTCTCGGCGTATCCGTCCCTGCTGCTGAGTGATGCCCCGCGGATATCGCAGGTATACGGCGAATGCGGAACTTGCCCGTATTGACCGCATCGACCGCACCGTTCCCGTACGGAGCCGCTCCGAGTCCGGGACCGCCCTCCCCCTGGCGTCGCGGCATGGCCGCCGGACACTCGCACGCCCGTCACGCATGGTGGCTACCCGCTCACGCAGCAGCGCCCCCGTACGCGCCCCCGCCCGTGCACCCATGCGCCCCGCCATGACGTCACCGCGCACCCCGGCCCCCGGCCGCCCCGCCCGTGCGGGGGCCGGGCCGTAACCCTTGTTGACGGCGGAAGTTGTCCTGTGCGTGGAAGAGACCATGGACGTGACAGGAACACCACAGATCCCTCAACAGCGCGGGGAGCGGCTGCGCGACGCCGCGGTGCGCTATGCCGAGGAACGGCATTGGGACGTGCTCTCCGGCGCCTGGCTGGAGGCCGTGGACGGAGTGGAGCGCTGTTCCTGCCGGGCCGCCGACTGCCCGGCCCCCGGCGCCCATCCGACCGGCCGGGACTGGGTGAACCAGGCCACGGGCAGCGCGGTCGTGATCCGCCGCATGTGGGCCAGGACGCCGCGCGCCTCCGTCCTGCTGCCCACCGGCCGCACCTTCGACGCGCTCGACGTACCGGAGTCGGCGGGCTGTCTGGCGCTCGCCCGGATGGAGCGCCGCCGGGTCGAACTGGGCCCGGTCACCTGCACCCCCGGCCGCAGGATGCTCTTCTTCGTCCTCCCGGGCGCCGCCGCCAAAGTCCCCGACCTGGTGCGGAATCTGGGCTGGCCGCCGAACGCGATCGACCTGACCGCCCGCGGCGAGGGCGACTACGTGGTCGCGCCGCCGAGTCGGGTGGGCCACCGCGGCCCCATCCAGTGGGCCCGGCGGCCCACCGCCGCCAACCGCTGGCTCCCCGACGCCCAGGAACTGGTGAGCGCCCTCGCCTACGCCTGCGGCCGCGAGCGCCGCTGACCCCCGGCCCCCTCCCCGGCCCGGCACCTATGGTGGAGCGACGACCGGGGGCGCCACGACCGGCCCCCGTGGGAACGTCGCGACGAAATCGGGGTAAGCCGGTGCCGCAGGAGCAGCCAGCAGACAGCACGCAACCGTCCAGGACCGCCGCCGTGCGGGTGCGCGGCCTGACGAAGCGCTACGGGGAACAGATCGCGGTCGCGGGGATCGATCTGGAGCTGCCCGCCGGTCAGTTCATCGGACTCGTCGGGCCCAACGGCGCCGGTAAGACCACCACCCTCTCGATGATCACCGGCCTGCTGCGCCCCGACGCGGGGACGGTGGAGATCGGCGGTCACGACGTCTGGCGCGACCCGGTCGAGGTCAAGGCGCGGATCGGGGTGCTGCCCGAGGGGCTGCGGATGTTCGAGCGGCTCTCCGGCCGGGAGTTGCTCACCTACACCGGGCGGCTGCGCGGGCTGCCCGGCGAGGAGGTCGACAAGCGCGCCACCCAGCTGCTGGACGTCCTGGATCTCGCGGGCTCCCAGAACAAGCTGGTCATCGACTACTCCACCGGGATGCGCAAGAAGATCGGACTGGCCGCGGCGCTGCTCCACAACCCGGAAGTGCTCTTCCTCGACGAGCCCTTCGAGGGCGTGGACCCGATCTCCGCCCAGACGATCCGCGGCGTCCTGGAGCGCTACACCCGCTCGGGCGCGACCGTCGTCTTCTCCAGCCACGTCATGGAACTGGTGGAGTCGCTGTGCGACTGGGTCGCGGTGATCGCGAAAGGACGGATCCGGGCCCACGGTCCGCTGGCCGAGGTACGGGGCGACGCGCCCTCCCTCCAGAACGCCTTCCTGGAACTGGTCGGCGCGGGCCGGCGCCTGGCGGGCCAGGGCCAGAACCTCGACTGGCTGGGCGGCGGCGCCCGATGACGCTCACCGACCCGCTCGACGCCCACGGTCCGCTCGGCGCCCAGGATCCGCTCGGCGCCACGGCGCCCGCACCGCCCGCCGCCCCCACCGGCTCCCCCACGCCGGTCTTCATCGCGCTGAAGCTGGCGCTGCTGCGCAACGGGCTGCGCCAGTCGGCCGGCCGGCGGGCCGCGTACGTCGCCTCGATCGTGGTCACCCTGCTGATCGCCGCGTTGCAGCTGCTCGGTCTGGTGCTGCTGCGCGGCACCGACCACGCCGACGCGCTGGTCACCCTGCTGACGGCGGTACTCGCCCTCGGCTGGGCGGTGATGCCGCTGTTCTTCCCCGGCGGCGACGAGACCCTCGACCCGACCCGGCTGGTGATGCTGCCGCTGCGGCCGCGCTCGCTGATCACCGCGCTGCTGGTGTCCTCGCTGATCGGCATCGGCCCGCTGTTCACCCTGACCCTGGTGAGCGGTTCGGCCATCGCCGTCGCGCACGGGGCGGCGGCCGCGGTCGCGGGGGCCGCGGCCGTGGTGCTGACCGTGCTGGTGTGCGTGGCGCTGGCACGCGCCGTCGCGACCGCCAACAGCCGCCTGCTCACCAGCCGCAAGGGGCGCGATCTGGCGCTGCTCAGCGGGCTGTTCGTGGCGATCGGCGCGCAGTTCCTCAACCTCGGCGCGCAGAAGCTCGGCGGCGGGGACGGCCTGGCCGTACTGGAGCCCGCCGCGAAGGTCCTGCGCTGGGTGCCGCCCGCGGCGGCGGTCGACGCCGTCCAGGGGGTGAGCGACGGCGCCTACGGGGTCGCCGCCGCCCAGTTCGCGCTGACGGCGGGGGCGTTGGCGCTGCTGCTGTGGTGGTGGACGGGGAGCCTCACCCACCTGATGACCACCCCGGACGCCTCCACGCTCCAGGCGGCGGCCCCGCGCGAGCGGCGGGGCTCCGGGGCGGCCGACACCCCGGACGCCTCGGGTCCGTTCGCCCGGCTGCTGCCCGCCGGCCGCACCGGGACGGTGCTGCTGCGGACGCTGCGCTACGCCGTGCGAGACCCGAAGACCAAGTCGGCGTGGGTCACCTCGGTGGGCATCGGCCTGCTGCTGCCCGTCATCACCGCGGTGCAGGGCAATGGCTCGGTCTATACGGCGTGCTGGGCATCGGGGCTGTTCGGCACGCAGATGTACAACCAGTTCGGGCAGGACACCTCCGCCTTCTGGATGGTCGCGCAGACGATCTCCTCTCCTCGTGACGCCTATCTGGAACTGCGGGGCCGTGCGCTGGCCCTCCTCCTGGTCGCGGTGCCGTACGTGACCCTGGCGGTGCTCGGCTCCGGCTACTTCCTGAAGAACTGGCCGGCCGTTCCCGAGGCGCTCGGACTCGCGCTGGCGCTGCTCGGCTCGATGCTGGCGACCGGCGCCATGACCTCCGCGCTGGCCCCGTACTCCATTCCGCAGGAAAGCGGTTACAAGAACGTCGTCCCGGCACAGGCGGGCATCGCCTGGATCAGCATCTTCGGCGGAATGGCCGCGGGCGCCGTGCTGTGCGCACCGGTGCTGGGCCTGACGGTCTGGCTGCACCTGTCCGGGGCGCACGGCTGGCTGTGGGTGGTGCTGCCGCTGGGCGCGGTGTACGGCGCGGTGATCGCGGAGACCGGGCTGCGGATGGCGGCGCCGCGGGTCGCGGCACGGCTGCCGGAGATCCTGGCGGCGGTCAGCAAGGGATGAACCGCGGAACCAGGCGGCGGGCCGGGGCTGCGAGGCCCCGGCCCGGAGGCTGATCACGGCGGGCCCGGGGCCTGATCACGGCCCCGGGCCCGCCGCGGAGTGGTGAGACCTCGGCCCGGCTATGGGCCGGGGTGCTGGCGTCGCACCGAAGCAACCGCATCAAAGCGACCGGACCGAAGCGACGCACCGAAGCGACGCACCGAAGCGACTGCACCGAACCGACCGGGCCGAACAGCGCGCACCGAACCAGCCGCACCGAACCGACCGGGCCGAACAGCGCGCACCGAACCAGCCGCGCCAAACCGAACCGCGCCGCACAGCGCGTACCGACCCAGCCGCGCCAAACCGAACCGCGCCGCACAGCGCGTACCGACCCAGCCGCACCGAACCGAACCGCGCCACACAGCGCGGGCCGAACCGACCGCGCCGTACCGACCGCAGCAGGCGGTGCGCGCCCAACTGCCGTAACGTTCCTCCTAGTCGAGGTACTGGCTGTAGACCCAGCCTCTGGTACCGGGCCGGATTCCGGAGGTGGTCCGCTTGAGGATCTTTCCGTAGGACCAGCTGTTCTTGAATCCCCGGGTGCGGCAGAAGTACCGGAAGGAATCACCCCGGTAAAGCGTCCCTATGGCGCGGTACCGCTTCCCCGGCCCGGTACGGAATTGCGCTCCGCTGGTGGAAACCTTGAAATTGACGTCCGGGGAATTGAACTGACACGCCGATGACCCCACGGCCGACGCCGTTGGCGCCAGGGCCACGGAACCACCCAGCGTCAGCGCCGCAACGAGCACCACCATCGAGGCTTTACGTTTGATCTCCACGAAATCACCCCCCGCTATCGATTAATTCGCTGTGCGCCGAAGAGCGTAGCACCCGTCAATCCGGCCCCTTGGGAGAGGACGTAATGCTCAGCCGAGTGCCTCCGGGGTGAGCCCCGCGGCATCCGTATGGCCCGACAGCGCCAGGGTCAACTCGAACTCGGCCAGCAGGGCGCGGATCACATGCTCCACCCCCGGCTGCCCGTCCAGGCCGAGCCCATAGGCGTACGGCCGGCCCAGCAGCACCGCGCGGGCGCCGAGGGCGAGCGCCTTGAACACATCGTCACCGGTGCGCACGCCACTGTCGAAGAGCACGGCCAGCCGGTCGCCGACCGCCTCCACCACCGCCGGCAGCGCGTCGGCCGCCCCGATCGAACCGCCCACCTGGCGGCCACCGTGGTTGGAGACGACGACACCGTCCATCCCCGCCGCCGCCGCGCGACGGGCGTCATCGGGGTGCAGCACCCCCTTCAGCACGATGGGGCCTTCCCAGTGCTCGCGCAGGAACGCCAGGTCCTGCCACGTCTTCCCGGGGTCGCCGAACATCCGCACGAAGTGCAGCACCGCGGCGTCCCGGTCCTCGTGGACCGGCTTGGCGAGCCCGGCCTGGAACGCCGGATCGGTGAAGTAGTTGGCGGTGCCCACACCACGCAGGAACGGCAGGTACGCCTGGTCGAGATCGCGCGGCCGCCAGGCCAGCAGCGGGGTGTCGAGGGTCACCACGAGGGCCGTGAAACCACACGTCCGCGCCCGGTCCAGAAAGCTCCTGGTGACCTCGCGGTCCTTGCCCCAGTACAACTGGAACCACCGCTCGCCGTCCCCCATCGCCTCCGCGACCCGCTCCATCGGCGTGCTGGACGCCGAGGACAGGATGAACGGCACGCCCTGCGCCGCCGCGGCCCGGGCCGCCGCGCACTCGGCGTCCGGGTGCATGATCGACAGCACGCCGATCGGCGCGAGCGCGAGCGGCGCGGGCAGCCGGGCGCCGAACAGCTCGACCGACAGGTCCCGCCGCCGTACGTCACGGAGCATGCGTGGCACGATCCGATACCGGTCCAGCGCCGCCCGGTTGGCCCGCTCGGTACTGCCGTTGCCCGCGCTGCCCGCGACATAGCCCACCGGGCCGGGCCCCAGCCGCGCCTCGGCCAACTCCTCGAGCCGGGTCAGATCGGCGGGCAGCCGGGGAACGGCGCCGGTCATTCCGTTCAAATAGATCTCGTACTGAAAGGCCGCCCAGTCCCTACCGGGTTCCGGCTCCGTGATGTCGCCACCGATCATGTACTTCCCCTCACCTGGCGATTGCTGGTCGAATTCCCTTTGCTGGAGAGGCTGGAGGGCAACCCATCGGACGGCAACCGGTTGAACGGCCACCGGTTGGACGGCAGCCCACTGGACGGCAGCCCGCCAAAAGGCAATCCACTGAACGGCATATCCACCCGCTAGACAGGCAGGACGGAGGCCAGGAAGGGCTCCACGGCGCGGCGCCAGCCGTCCGGCTGGTCGTAGTGCACAAGATGACCGGCATCCACCACCTCCGCATACTGCCCGCGGGGCAGCACCCGGACCATCTCCTGCGCCTCCGCCCGGCCCAGATCACCGTCCAGCCCGCGCACGACCAGGGTGGGACACTGGACCTGCGCCAGCTCCTCCCAATGGGCGTCATGGGCCCAGGACTCACGGACCTTCAGCATCTGACGGCAGGAGAAGACCGGGCGCCAGCCGTCCGAGCGCTCGGCCATGACCTCGGCGAAGAAGTCGCCCCGCGGCGGATTCGGCCGCTCCAGGGTCGGATCGTCCTCACCGAACCACTTGCGCACATCCGCGAGGGTCGCGAACGGCACCGGCCAGGAGCGGAACCAATCGGCCCACTCGCGCTGCGAGGCGGCACCGAGGGCCGAGGCCCGCATATCGCAGATGACCAGCGCCCGGACCAGATCGGGCCGACGGGCGGCGAGCTGCCAGGCGGTGAGGGCGCCCATGGCATGGCCGATCAGGGTCACGGGGGCGAGACCGAGCTGCTCTACGGCCGCCTCGGCGTCGTCCACATAGGTGGAGCGGTCGAACGGCCCCTCGGCCGGTTTCTCGCTGCGGCCATGGCCTCGCTGGTCGAGGGCGACCGCCCGATGGCGGGTGGAGAGCCAGCGAGCCGTCTCCGCCCAGTGGGCGGCGCGGCCCAGCAGCCCATGCAGCAACAGCACTCCGGGGCCCCGCGCTTCCTCGCGGCCACCGTCTGCCTTGGGCGGATCGGTGAACTCCCAGGCGGCGAGCCGCACGCCGTCGGCCCCGCTCACATCGATGCGTCGCACCACGTGGTCTGGCACCTCCAACCCTCTCTCGAACGCCCTCACAGTATCGAACTCGTATTCGAACACGCCGCTGTTGCGGCCCAACACCCCTCATTCGAGTGACCGCGCCCAGGGATTGATCGTCTGCGCCGTGGGGAGACAGCTAGCGGGAGGCGGACTGCTCGGGGAAGGAAGTCCGCGGGGGACGACCCTGAGAGCTCGGGGCTCCGGGTCACCAGGGCCCCGGGTCGCACCGGCCGCGTTCGCGCGGACCGTGCGGCCCGGGGCCCGGCGGGGGGACATGGGGAAGCGGGGCCCCGGCACCTGACGGCACCGGGGCCCTCGCTGAAGCACACCCCCTCGGCGGCACAGCCCTTCGGGCCCACCGCAGCCCCCTCCCCTGACGGCCTGAGCGTCAGCGACAGGGTCGCACGCGTCGGCCCCGCCCGCTCGGTTTCTCTCGACTCCGGTTTCGGGAAAATCCGTCGTCGCAGGTCGTGACGGCCGAATCGACTGAACGGGGTGTATCGGTCAGCGTGTCGAGGCACGCGGGGTGGTGCGGGGCGTGCGGGAGGTGTTCGGAAGGGGCGGGAGCTGCTGGGTCAGGGCGGCTCAGCCGACCTTCGGGCAACGCGCGATCGGCGCTCGGCCAGCTCTCGGACAAGGCGCGACCGGCACTCAGCCGGTCGCCCTCGAACAACGCCTCCCGGCGCTCGGCTGGCCCTCGGACAACGCCCCACCAGCGCTCGACCGCCCCTCGGACAACGCGCGACCGGCGCTCGGCCGGTCCCCCTCGAACAACGCCCCACCAGCGCTCGGCCGACGCTCGGACACCACCTCACCAGCGCTCGGTCGGCGCAGACAGCGGTCGGTCAGCGCTTGGCCACGAAGACGTGCGAGGCGATCTCCGCCTCCAGCTCCGCCGCCTCACCACTGCTGCCGACCAGCACTCCGCCCGGCGACTCGGTGACGCTCACCACGGAGCCCGGCTGGACCCCGGCCCGCCGCAGCGTGTACATCACCTGGGCGTCGGCCTGGATGGGCTCGCCGATGCGGCGCACCACCACCGTCTTGCCCTCGGAGCCGGGCTCCAATTCCCGCAGGCTCACCATGGACTCGTCCAGGAACGGATCGACCTCGGCCTTCTCGCCCAGCTCCTCCAGACCCGGAATCGGGTTTCCGTAAGGCGACTCGGTCGGGTGGCGGAGCAGCTCCAGAACGCGCCGCTCCACCGCCTCGCTCATCACATGCTCCCAACGGCACGCCTCGGCGTGGACCTGCTCCCACTCCAGCCCAATCACATCGACGAGCAGGCACTCCGCGAGCCGGTGCTTGCGCATCACCCGCGTGGCCAGCCGACGGCCCTCTTCGGTCAGCTCCAGATGACGGTCGCCCGCGACCGTGACGAGACCGTCACGCTCCATTCGCGCCACCGTCTGGCTGACCGTCGGACCGCTCTGTTCAAGCCGCTCGGCGATCCGGGCGCGCATGGGGACCACGCCCTCCTCCTCGAGCTCGAGGATGGTGCGGAGATACATCTCCGTGGTGTCGATCAGTCCGGACATGCGTGCCCCTCGATGTGTCGTGCGGTGGCCCTGAACCAATTCTGACGCATCCCACCGACAACGGGGCCGAGTCGGCCCCTTCCGCCGGAAGCGGCCGGACTGCTATTGACAGCGTCATGATCGGAACACCTACGAGGAAGGCCACGCGTTGATGAGCGAGTCCAAGCAGGCCGGGCAATTCTTCGACGCGGCCATCGGCCTGCTGCGGCAGGTGCGGGACGAAGAAGGCGAGCATATCGCCGCGGCGGGCACCCTGATCGCCGATACCGTCGTCGCGGGCGGCCGCCTCTTCGCGTTCGGCGCCGGCCACTCCTCCCTGCCCGCGCAGGACGTCGTCTACCGCGCGGGCGGTCTCGCGCTGATGAACCTGCTGCCGGTGCCGGGGATGGTGGGCGTGGACGTCGTTCCCGCCACGCTCGGCAGCGCGCTCGAGCGCGTCGACGGACTGGCCACGACCGTCCTCGACAGCAGCCCGCTCCGGGCCGGGGACCTGCTGTTCGTGATCTCGCTGTCCGGGCGGAACGTCCTGCCCGTGGAGATGGCGATGAGCGCGCGGGACCGCGGTGCCACGGTGGTCGGCGTGACGTCGGTCGGCTACGCGACCGGCACGACCTCGCGCAACGCCACCGGTGGCTTCCTGAAGGACCACTGCGATCTGGTCATCGACAACAAGATCCCGGTCGGGGACGCGGAGCTCACGGCGGACGGCGTCGGCGCGCCCTTCGCGCCCGCGTCCACGGTCGTCACCAGCGCCATCATGCAGTCCGTGGTGGCGTCCGCGGTCGGGGAGCTGGCCGGGCGGGGGATCGAGCCGCCCATGCTGAGGTCGGGGAACGTGGACGGCGGCCACGAGTGGAACCGCAAGGTGATGGCCGAGTACCGGGACCGGATCTTCTACCAGCGGTGAAGGCCGAGCGCCCGGGACCGGATCTGCTACCAGCGGTGATCCCTTGGCGGAGGGCGCTCGCCTCAGCGGCGGCGTACGGCCAGGTCCACCGAGGCCGCGACCCGTGCCGCGACGTCCTCCGCGTACGCCGCGTCCGTCCGGTCGAAGGGCCGACGGCTCGAGGTGCGCAGGAAGGTGACCACGCCCAGGGTGCGGCCACGGCTGCGCAGCACCGCGCACAGGCCGTGCACCGCGCCCTCCGGCCATTTGCGGGCCGCCGCCCACTGGGCCGCCGTCGGCTCGTCCGAGCGTCTCGCGCTCGCCCGTACCGAACCGCAGCGCTCGGCCGCCTGGAGCGCCGGATGGTCCTCCGGGTAGCCCAGCGGGATGCCGCCCGGGACGACGGGCGGGCAGGGGCCCGGGGTGCCGGTGGGGGTGGCCGCCGCCCGGACCAGCCGGATCCGGTCCGCCGGGGCGCCCGGCGGCGGGTCCAGGACCAGGTCGATCAGGGCGTGGTCGGCGAAGCCCGCCAGCGCGAAGTCCAGGTGGACCGAGGCCGCCTCCATCGGGTCCTCGCATTCGGCCGCCGCCCGGGTCGCCCGGTGCAGCTGGTTACCCCGGAAGCGCAGCCGGGCGCTCTCCTGCTCCTGGCCCTTCACCTCCGTCACGTCCTGGAAGATCCAGGCCACACCGAGCGGTGTCGGCTCCTCGGTGAGCGGTGAGGCCAGCCGGAGGAAGCCGCTGCGCCAGCAACGGCGCAGCGCCACCGTGCCGGGCTCCCGGCCCGCGCCGCGCTCCCGGCCTTCACCGCGGTCCAGGCCCTGGCCCCGGTGGAGCCCCTGGCCCCCCTGGTCGAGGTCCTCGCCGCACACCGCCTCGTCGTCGTCGAGCAGTTCGTAACGCACCCCGTCCGGGCCCGCCACGCCGTCCGCTCGGCCGGCGTCCCGCAGGGTCACCCACAGCTCGGTCGGCGCCGGGGGCGCGCCTTCCGCCAGCACGTGCTGCAGCGCGGCCTCCACCTCCTCGACGCCCTGATCCAGGAAGTCGCCCAGCGGCCGGCCGGGAGCGGCCTTACGGGACGTGCGCAGCGCGCCCGCCGCGCTGGCGTTGACGACGGCCACCCGCAGGTCCGCGTCGACCAGGACCACCTTCCACGACGCGTCCTCCAGGAGCGCCTCGCTCAGCGCGATCGACCGTTCCAGGTCGATCTGCGCGTGCACCTCGCTGAAGGCGCAGTACACCCCGGCCGGGCGGCCGTCCGCGCCCGGCACCCCCGAGGACTGTGCGCGCACCAGGACCCGGCCGCCGTCCTTGGTCAGCAGCGCGAACTCGTGGACCCGGCGCCCTGGGGCGCCCATGGCCTCCGTAAGGCGTTCCTCGACCTCCCGGGCGTCCCCCGGGCGGGCCGCCCAGCCGCCCAGCCCCTTGCGGCCGACGGCCTCCGCGGCCGTCCAGCCGAGGATGCGCTCGGCCTCGCGGTTCCAGTGGGTCACCGTGCCGTCGGCGTCGAACGCGCACAGGGCGGCGTCCATCCCGTCGAGCAGCGCGGCGAGGAGCTCGGCGTCGGGCCGCTCGGGCCCGTCCGGGCGGTCGGACCGGCCGGACCCCGGCGCGGACGCCGCCCCCGCCTGCCCCGGGACGCCCCGTGAGGACCGTGCGGAACGCGCTGGACGTGCGGGTTCGGAACGTTGGGAAGCGCTCACCGGACACCCCCTGCTGGACGTGGCTGTCTGTGGTGGGGCACGTCGGACATTGAACTCGAACGTGACTCGCGCCACACCGCATTCGGGGAAATCGATGCCTCCCGGAAATTCGCTTGTGTGTGGCACGAGGGGGTTCTTAGGCTGTGCGGTACACGAGAAGGGAGGTGGTTCGGCAGATGTATGAAATCCGGACGCGTGAGGTGACTGCGGGCTAGCAGTCCGTCGTCGCGCTCAGCGCATTCGCCGGACTGGCACACCGACAGGTGTGCGGCCGGCCAATCCCACGCAGTCACCCGACCCGCGGGTCGCCGGTACGTCCGACCGGCCCCCTTCCGCCTCATCGGGGCGTCAGGGGACAGACCCGCGGGTTGTCCGCGTATCGGGGCCTTTGGTCCGGCCCTACGGGCCAGTGGTTCCGTCGTCTCGCGTCGCCCCTTCCGTCGCCTTCCGTCGTCCGTCGCCCCTTCCGCACCGGCCGCTACGAGCGCGCCGCGCTCAGCCGCTCCAGCCGCCGGAAAGCGCTCCAGCCGTCGGCCACGCTCACGGGTACGCACGGATACCGGCGCAGGCGCTCGACCTGCCCGGCCGCGCCCACGCCCACGGGTACAGGCGCTCCAGCCTCCGGCTGCCCTCCCGGGTACGCACGGATTCCGGCGCAGGCGCTCGACCCGCCCCGGCCGCGCCCACGGGCGCAGGCGCTCCAGCCGTCGGCCGCGCTCGCGGGTACTTACGGGTACAGGCGCTCCACCCGCCAGCCCTCCGCACCGGGCAGCCGGACGTACCGCAACCGGTCGTGCAGCCGGTTCTCGCGGCCCTGCCAGAACTCCACGGCCTCCGGGACCACCCGGAACCCGCCCCACTCCGGCGGCACCGGCACCTGCTCACCCGGCGGATAGCGGTCCGCCAGTTCCTCGTACGAGCGGTCCAGCTCCGCCCGCGATCCCACCACCGAGGACTGCGTGCTCGCCCACGCCCCCAGCTGCGACCCGTGCGGCCGGGTGCGGAAGTACGCCGCCGTCTCGTCCCGCCCGGTCCGCTGCGCGGTGCCGGTCACGATCACCTGCCGGGCGATGGGGTGCCAGGGGAAGAGCAGTGCGACATGCGGGTTCTCGCCCAGTTCACGGCCCTTGCGGGAGCCGTAGTTGGTGTAGAAGACGAAGCCGCGCTCGTCGAAGCTCTTCATCAGGACCGTGCGGGAGCTGGGGCGGCCCGCCGCGTCGGCCGTCGAGACGACCATGGCGTTCGGTTCGAAGAGCCCGCTGCCGACCGCGTCCTCGAACCACCGGGTGAACTGCCGGAACGGGTCGCCCGCGAGGTCGGCCTCGTCGAAACCCGCCGCGCGGTAGTGCTCGCGCATGGCGGCCGGGTCGTACGTACGCGCGGAGGAAGCCGAGGGCTCCGAGTCAACGTGAGGCACGGGCATATCTTGCAACATCATCGGTCCGTCGCACGGGCTGCCCCGAAAGAGCGATCCTCCTCCCCCGCCCCCGCGCCCCGTAACCCTCGCGTGCGGCGGACACGATGTGCCGCTTCTCACGCTTCCCCGTGGGGAGCGCACCCACCAGACTGAGGCCGACCATGCGCCTGCCGGCACCCGGGCAGGCCCCACCCGCCGTGTCCCGGAGGTCACTCCCCGCCGCGGTTGGGTGACCACCACCCGCACGGGGCACATCACGGAGTGACCGGTACCGACCGCGAGCCGCGTCAGGCGGCCGCGTAACCGTTCCGGCACCATCTCCACCGCCGCCGTCGTCAGCATCATGAGGAGCCGCCTGATGTCCGACTTCGTACCCGGACTCGAAGGAGTCGTCGCGTTCGAGACGGAGATCGCCGAACCCGACAAGGAGGGCGGCGCGCTCCGCTACCGAGGCGTGGACATCGAGGACCTCGTCGGCCACGTCTCCTTCGGGAACGTCTGGGGCCTGCTGGTCGACGGCGCCTTCAACCCGGGGCTGCCGGCCGCCGAGCCGTTCCCCATCCCCGTCCACTCCGGGGACGTCCGGGTCGATGTGCAGTCCGCGCTGGCCATGCTCGCACCCGTCTGGGGCCTGAAACCGCTGCTGGACATCGATGAGGTGCAGGCCCGTGAGGACCTCGCGCGGGCCGCCGTGATGGCCCTGTCGTACGTCGCCCAGTCGGCGCGCGGCCAGGGGAAGCCGATGGTGCCGCAGCGGGAGATCGACAAGGCCGGGACCATCGTCGAGCGCTTCATGCGCCGCTGGCGCGGTGAGCCCGACCCCAAGCACGTCGCCGCCGTCGACGCGTACTGGACCTCGGCGGCCGAGCACGGGATGAACGCCTCCACCTTCACCGCCCGCGTCATCGCCTCCACCGGCGCGGATGTCGCCGCCGCGCTCTCCGGCGCGGTGGGCGCCATGTCGGGGCCGCTGCACGGCGGTGCGCCCTCCCGGGTGCTCGGCATGATCGAGGAGATCGAGCGCACCGGGGACGCCACCGGATACGTCAAGCAGGCCCTCGACCGGGGCGAGCGGCTGATGGGCTTCGGCCACCGCGTCTACCGCGCCGAGGACCCGCGGGCGCGGGTGCTGCGGCGCACCGCGAAGGAGCTGGGCGCACCGCGCTTCGAGGTCGCCGAGGCGCTGGAGCGGGCCGCCCTGGACGAGCTGCACAACCGTCGGCCGGACCGGGTGCTGGCCACGAACGTGGAGTTCTGGGCGGCCATCGTGCTGGACTTCGCCGAGGTCCCGGCGCACATGTTCACGTCGATGTTCACCTGCGCCCGCACCGCGGGCTGGAGCGCGCACATCCTGGAGCAGAAGCGGACCGGCCGCCTGGTCCGGCCGTCGGCCCGGTACGTCGGCCCCGGGGCGCGCAGTCCGCACGACATCGAGGGCTACGACGACACCAAGCGCTGAGTTGCGCTGGCTTGGGTTGATTTGGGTTGGCTTGCGTTGACTCAGCGCTGACTCAGGAGCCGTCCGTGGAGGGGGCCGGGACGGTTGGTGGGGCGCCCGTTGGGTTCGGGGCGGTTGGGGAGGCGGTGGTTGGCGTGACGGTGGTTGCGGTGGTTGGGTCCGGGGCCGTTCGAGTGACAGCCGTTGGAGTGACGGCCGTTGGGTCGGGGGCCGTTGGCGCGGCGGTGGTCAGGATCCCCTCCAGGATGTGCGACCACTGGGCCACCACCCGTTCCCGGCGGTGGCCGTCGTCCGTGAGGAGGTTGGCCAGGCCGAGGCCGCGCCCCATGTCCAGCAGGCCCTGGACGGCCTCCCGGACGCCCGGCACCGACTCGTCGGCGCCCAGCAGCTCCACCGCCATCCGGTGCGTCTCACGGCCGATCTTCGCCTCCAGGGCGGTCACCCGGGCGCCCAGCTGGTCCTCGTACGAGGCCGCCACCCACAGCTGGAGGGCGGCCCGGAAGAGCGGGCCGGTGTAGAGGCTGACCAGCGCCTCGACCACCGCCCGGACCCGGCCCTCCCCCCGCGGGGCGGGGAGCGCGCGCAGCTCCGCCGAGCGCTCCTCGGCGACATGCTCGACGGCGGCCGTGAAGAGGTCCTCCCGGGTCGGGAAGTGGTGCTGGGCCGCGCCCCGCGACACCCCGGCCCGCTCGGCGACCACCGCGACCGTGGAACCGGCCCAGCCGTGCTCGGCAAGGCAGGCCACGGCGGCCTCCAGCAGGCGTCTGCGGGTCGCGCGGCTGCGGTCCTGCTTGGGGTCGCGCAAGGGCGTACGGGGGGTCACCGGGACGCCCCCGGAGCGCCGGTGCCTGGCTCCGCCCCGGTGCCTGGCTCCGCCCCGGTGCCTGGCTCCGCGCCCGACCTCGGCCCCGCGTCCCGCGCCACTCCTGTGCCTGCGCCCCGCGCCGTTTCCGCGTCCGGCCTCGCCCCCGTGCCCGGCTCCGCCGTCCCCGCGCCCGGTGCCGACCTCGTGTCCCGCGGGTCCGGTGCCGTGTCGGGCGCCCAGGCCGGGGCGCGCCGTTCGCGGAACGCCGTCATGCCCTCCCGCGCCTCCTCGGAGGCGAAGAGGCGGGCCGACAGCGCGGCCAGCGGTTCGCCATCCCGGTCGAAGGCGCGCAGCACCTCGGCGGTCACCAGCCGCTTGGACTCGGCGAGGCCCTGCGGCGAGCCCCGCCGCAGCCCTTCAAGGACGGGCGCCAGCGCCTTCTGCGCGTCCCCCTCCGGGTCCGCGATCGTCACCAGCCCGATCCGGGCCGCCTCCGTGGCGTCGAACCGCTCACCCGTGAGGTAGTAGCGGACCGCCGCGCTCCGGTCCAACCGGGGCAGCAGCGGTATCGAGATGACGGCCGGGGCGAGGCCGAGCCGCGCCTCGGTGAACGCGAAGGTCGCCCCGCGCCCCGCCGCCGCTATGTCGCACGCCCCGAGCAGCCCGAGCCCACCGGCCCGGACATGTCCGGTGACGCGTGCGACGACCGGTTTGGGCAGCTCCACGATCGACCGCAGCAGTGCGACCAGTCCGGCCGCCCCGGACGCCGAGGGCGGTTCGCTCAGGTCCGCGCCCGCGCAGAAGGTGGTGCCGGTGTGGGTGAGCAGCACCGCCCGGACGCGGTCGTCCCGCCCGGCCGCCGCCAGCGCCTCGCGCAACTCACCGACCAGGCGCGTCGAGAGGGCGTTGCGGTTGTGCGGCGAGTCCAGGGTGAGCGTGGTGATTCCGCGCTCGGTGACGGACCGCACCAGCGGGCCGGACGCGGGCGGCACCGGCGCGTCGGTGCCGCCCTCGGCGTCGGCCGAGGAGCGGTCGGTGACGGAGCCGTCAGTCGTGGAACCACCAGCCGACGACCCAACGGTCGCGGAGCCGTCGGTCATGCGGCGGTCGGTCGTGGAGCCGTCGGTCATGGGGCGGTCGAACTCCTTTCCCTGGCGCGCAGTTCACGCCTCAGGATCTTGCCGGTGGCCGAGCGCGGCGCGAAGTCCGTGAACTCCACCCGGCGCACCTTCTTGTACGGGGCCACCTGCCCGGCAACGTACGAGATCAGGTCGTCCTCCACTGACCCGGGCCCCGGGCCGGGGCACCATATGGACACCACAGGGAACCCTCCCTCCCTCTCAGCCCCATCACGCTAGCCCGCGCCGCGCCGTACGGCTCAATACGACTTCGGCAGGCCCAGGGTCTGGTGCGAGACGAAGTTGAGGATCATCTCCCGGCTCACCGGGGCGATCCGGGCCACCCGGGCGGCCGTGACCAGCCGGGCAAGGCCGTATTCGGCGGTCAGTCCGTTGCCGCCGAGGGTGTGCACGGCCTGGTCCACCGCCTTCACCGCGGCCTCCCCGGCCGCGTACTTGGCCATGTTGGCGGCCTCGCCCGCGCCCGCGTCATCGCCCGCGTCGTAGAGGTACGCCGCCTTCGCCATCATCAGCCGGGCCAGTTCCAGCTCGATATGGGCCTGGGCGAGGGGGTGGGCGATGGCCTGGTGGGCGCCGATGGGCTCCTTCCAGACCTGGCGGGTCCGGGCGTAGTCGACGGCCTTGTCGAGCGCGTAGCGGCCCATCCCCAGCGCGAACGCCGCCGTCATGATGCGCTCGGGGTTGAGCCCCGCGAACAGCTGCAACAGCCCGGCGTCCTCGTCCCCGACCAGCGCGTCGGCGGGCAGCCGCACATCGTCCAGCACCACCTCGAACTGCTTCTCCGAAGCGGACAGTTCCATGGGGATGTGGCGGTGGGAGAAGCCGAGCACGCCGCGCGGGACGATGAACAGGCAGGGCTTGAGCTTGCCCGTCCGGTAGTCCTCGGTGCGGCCGACGATCAGGGTCGCGTCGGCGATGTCCACACCGGAGATGAAGACCTTACGGCCGTTGAGAATCCAGCCGCCGCCCTCGGTCCGGCGGGCGGTGGTGGTGATGCGGTGCGAGTTGGATCCGGCGTCGGGCTCGGTGATGCCGAACGCCATGGTGACGCTGCCGTCGGCCAGACCGGGCAGCCAGCGCTCCTTCTGCTCGGCGGTGCCGAACCGGGCGATGACGGTGCCGCAGATGGCGGGCGAGACGATCAGCATGAGCAGCGGACAGCCCCCGGCGCCCAGCTCCTCCAGGACGATGGACAGTTCGGTGATCCCGGCGCCGCCACCGCCGTACTCCTCGGGCAGGTTGACGCCGAGATAGCCGAGCTTGCCGGCCTCGGCCCAGAGTGCGAGGGCGCCGTCGCCCTCCTGGGGGCCGCCCGGGGCGTGTCCCTTGGCGAAGGACGAGACCGCGGCGCGGAGCGCCACGCGCTCCGGGGTGTCCACGGGCGTATGGGTGCTGGTCATGGACGGCTCCTCCCACTGTGCGATGCGTTGTGCGGGCCGTGCGGGTCATGCGGATCGTGCGGGACGTGCGGGTCGTAGGGTCCACGCGGCTCATGGGTTCCGCGCGGGTCGTGGGGTCCGCGCGGGTCGTGGAGTCCGCGCGGCTCATGCGGTGAGCGCGGGTTACGCGGTGGACGCGGCCCACCTGCTGGACGCGGACGCGGCCCACCCGTTGAGCGCAGCCCATCTGCTGGGCGCGGCCCAGCCGCCGGGCGCGGCCCACCTGCTGGACGCAGCCCACCTGCCGTACGCAGCCCAGCCGCCGGACGCGGCCCAGCCGCTGGACGCAGGCCACCCGTTGAGCGCGGCCCAGCCGCCGGGCGCGGGCCGTGGAGACAGTGCGGTTCGTCGGGCGTTTCACTCCTCCGCCGCCACGACGGCGAGCAGCGCTCCGACCTCGACCTGGCGGCCGGCGGCGGCGTGCAGTGCGGTGAGCACCCCGGCGGTGGGGGCGGTGACGCGGTGCTCCATCTTCATGGCCTCCAGCCACAGCAGGGACTGTCCGGCCTCCACCCGGTCCCCGACCGCCACCTCCGCGACCCGGACCACCGTGCCCGGCATGGGCGCCAGCAGCGAGCCCGGTTCGGTACGGTCGGTGGGGTCGGGGAAGCGGGGCAGCGCGGTGAACGCGTGGCCGCCCCGGGGCGTGTCGACGTAGCGGCGGTCCCCATAGGCCGTCACCTCGAACGTCCGCCGGACACCGGCCACCTCGAGGGCGACCCGCCCCGGGTCGGCGCTCAGCACCCGGACGCCGGGGAAGCCCTCCGCGAGCAGCCCGTCACGGGTGAGGCGGTAGCGCACCTCGTACTCGGTGCCGCCCGGTTCGGCGCGGTAGCTCCTCAGCTGCGGCTGGGAGGGGACGTTGCGCCAGCCGCCCAGCCGCCCGGCGACGGTCGCGGGCCGCCGTGCCGCGTCCGCCAGGGCGGCGGCGAGGGCGGCCAGCGGGACCGCCTGAACAGCGTCGGCGTCGGCGACGGCGGCGGCGGCGGTGTCGACGACGGCTTCAGCGACGGCGGCGACGTCCGCCGCGGCATCCGCATCGGCTGCGACATCCGCCGCAGCGTCCGCGTTGGCCTCCGCCTCGCCGTCCGCGTTGGCGTCCGCGACTGCGTCCGCGTCCGCGGCTGCCTCGGCCTCCGTATCAGCGGTCAGCTCGGCCAGATGGCGTTCGAGGAAGCCGGTGTCCATACGGGCCGCCGCGAACTCCGGGTGCCGCAGCGCCCGTACGAGCAGGTCCCGGTTGGTCACCGGGCCGTGGATCCGGGCCCGCTCCAGCCCGTGGGCCAGCCGCCGTACGGCCTCGGCGCGGGTCGGGGCGACGGCGATGACCTTGGCCAGCATCGGGTCGTAGTGGATGCCGATCGCGTCCCCGTCGGCCAGCCCCGAGTCGACCCGCAGCCCGGCGATCTCCAGCCGGTGCATGATCCCCGTCTGCGGCTGCCAGTCGCGCGCCGGGTCCTCGGCGTACAGCCGCGCCTCGACCGCGTGCCCCCGTGGCGCCGGAGGCTCGGCGTCGAGGGGCTCCCCCTCCGCGATCCGCAGCTGCAACGCCACCAGGTCCAGTCCGTAGATCTCCTCGGTGACCGGATGCTCCACCTGGAGACGGGTGTTCATCTCCAGGAAGTGCGCCCGCCCCGCCGCCGAGACCAGGAACTCCACCGTGCCCGCGCCCTCGTAGCCGATGGCACGCGCCGCGTTGGCCGCCGACTCGGCCAGGGTGCGCCGCAGTTCCTCGTCCAGCCCGGGGGCCGGGGCCTCCTCGACGACCTTCTGGTGGCGGCGCTGGAGGGAGCAGTCGCGGGTGCCGAGGGTCCAGACGGTGCCGTGGGTGTCGGCGAGCACCTGGACCTCGACATGGCGGGCGCCCTCCATATAGGGCTCCACGAAGATCTCACCGTCGCCGAAGGCGGAGACCGCCTCGGCGCGGGCGGAGTCCAGTGCGGCGGGGAGCGCGGCCAGGTCGCGGACCACCCGCATGCCACGGCCGCCGCCGCCCGCCGCCGCCTTGACCAGCAGGGGCAGATCACCCGCGGTGACACCGGCCGGGTCGAGCGGATCGAGCAGCGGCACGCCCGCCTTGCGCATGATCTCCTTGGCGCGGGTCTTGGAGGCCATGGCCTCCATCGCCTCGGGCGGCGGCCCCACCCACACCAGCCCCGCGTCCCTTACGGCACGCGCGAAGTCGGCGTGCTCGGAGAGGAAGCCATAGCCGGGGTGCACGGCGTCGGCCCCGGCGGCCAGGGCGGCCTTCACCAGCAGATCGCCGCGCAGGTAGGTGTCGGCCGGGGCGTCGCCCGGCAGCCTCACGGCGGCGTCGGCCTCGCGCGCGTGGGGCGCGTCTGCGTCCGCGTCGGAGTGCACCGCGACGGTGGCGATGCCGAGGTCACGGCAGGTGCGGAAGATACGCCGGGCGATCTCGGCGCGGTTGGCGACCAGCAGGGAACGGATCACGGGTTCCTCACTCACGTCCGGGCACAGCAGGCAAGGCCAACGAACAGACAGGCGGACGGACAGGCACGGCTCACGGGTTCCTCACCCACATCCGGGCACAGCGGGCAAGGCCAACGAACAGACAGGCGGACGGACGGACACGGCTCACGGGTTCCTCACTCACATCCGGAAGACGCCGAACCCACCGCGCGCCCCCTCGACCGGCGCGGTGTGCAGGGCGGACAGACACAGGCCGAGCACGGTGCGGGTGTCGCGCGGGTCGATGACCCCGTCGTCGTACAGCCGCCCGGAGAGGAAGAGCGGCAGCGACTCGGACTCGATCTGCTGCTCCACCATGGCGCGCAGCGCGGCGTCGGCCTCCTCGTCGTACGGCTGCCCCTTCGCGGCGGCGGACTGCCGGGCGACGATGGACATCACCCCGGCGAGCTGCTGCGGGCCCATCACGGCGGACTTGGCGCTGGGCCAGGCGAAGAGGAAGCGGGGGTCGTACGCGCGGCCGCACATCCCGTAGTGACCGGCGCCGTACGAGGCGCCGATGAGCACGGACAGATGCGGGACGCGGGAGTTGGCGACGGCGTTGATCATCATGGCGCCGTGTTTGATGATCCCGCCCTGCTCGTAGGCGCGGCCGACCATGTAGCCGGTGGTGTTGTGCAGGAAGAGCAGCGGGATGTCGCGCTGGTTGGCGAGCTGGATGAACTGCGCGGCCTTCTGGGACTCCTCGCTGAACAGCACCCCTTGGGCGTTGGCCAGGATCCCGACCGGATAGCCGTGCAGCGCGGCCCAGCCGGTGGCCAGGCTGCGCCCGTACAGCGGCTTGAACTCGTCGAAGTCCGAGCCGTCGACGATCCGGGCGATCACCTCGCGGGGGTCGAAGGGGATCTTGAGATCGCCGGGGACGATGCCGAGCAGCTCCTCGGCGCTGTACTTGGGCGGTTCGGCGGGCCCGGGATCGGGGTGGGCCTTGCGCCAGTTGAGGCGGGCGACGACCCGGCGGGCCTGGCGCAGCGCGTCGGGTTCGTCGGTGGCGAAGTAGTCGGCGAGGCCCGAAATGCGGGCGTGCATCTCGGCGCCGCCCAGCGCTTCGTCGTCGCTCTCCTCGCCGGTGGCCATCTTCACCAGCGGCGGACCGCCCAGGAAGACCTTGGAGCGCTCCTTGACCATGATCACGTGGTCGGACATCCCGGGGATGTACGCGCCTCCGGCGGTGGAGTTGCCGAAGACCACGGCGATCGTCGGAATGCCCGCGGCGGACAGCCGGGTCAGATCGCGGAAGAGCGCCCCACCGGGAATGAAGATCTCCTTCTGGGAGGGGAGATCGGCGCCGCCGGACTCGACGAGACTGACGACCGGGAGCCGGTTGGCGCGGGCGATCTCATGGGCGCGCAGCGACTTCCTGAGCGTCCAGGGGTTGCTGGCCCCGCCGCGTACGGTCGGGTCGTTGGCGCTGATCACGCACTCCACACCGGAGATCACCCCGATGCCGGTGACGATCGAGGCCCCGACCGGATAGTCGCTGCCCCAGCCGGCCAGCGGGGACAGCTCCAGGAACGGGGTGTCCGGGTCCAGCAGCAGCTCGATCCGCTCGCGGACGAGCAGCTTGCCGCGCTCGCGGTGGCGCCGGACGTACTTCTCACCGCCCCCGGCGAGCGCCTTGGCGTGCTCGCCCTCCAGTTCGGCGAGCTTGCCGAGCATCGCCTCCCGATGGGCCGTGTAGTCGGCGCCTGCGGGGTCGAGCGCGGACGCGAGCACGGTCACAGCAGTACCTCCGGTATGTCCAGATGACGTGAACGCAGCCATTCGCCGACGGCCTTGGCCTGCGGGTCGAAACGGGCCTGCGCGGCGACGCCCTCGCCCAGCAGCCCCTCCACGACGAAGTTCAGGGCGCGCAGCCGGGGCAGCGGATGGCGGGTCACGGTCAGCGGGGCCGTCTCGGGGAGCAGCTCCCGCAGCCGGTCGACGGTGAGGGTGTGGGCCAGCCAGCGCCAGGCGTCCGCACTGCGCGCCCAGACGCCGATGTTGGCGCTGCCGCCCTTGTCGCCGCTGCGGGCCCCGGCGACCGCGCCGAGCGGGGCACGGCGGGTCGGGCCCGGCGGCAGCGGCGGCGGCAACGGAAGCTCGTCCACCGGTTCTGGCAACGGAAGCTCGTCCACCGGTTCTTCGGGAACGGCGGCGGCGGGCGCCGGAGGAATGGCCCGCCGGGAGCCGTCCGGCAGCACGGCGGTGTGCGGCACGGTGTCGGCCGGCAGATACACGGCCTCGAAGACGCCGTAGGGGGAACCCTTCCCGGGCGGGGCGGTCACATGGAAGCCGGGGTAGCTGGCGAGGGCCAGTTCGACGGCCGCGCCGCTGATCACCCGCCCCACCGCCGCCTGGTCCCGGTCGCGGACCACCAGCCGCAGCAGCGCGCTCGCCTCCTCCTGCGCGGCCGCGTCGGGGTGGTCGGTACGGGACAGGGTCCAGCGGACCTCGGCGGGGCGGCGCTTGCTCATCGCCCCCTCCATCTGGTCCCGTACCAGCGCCGCCTTGGCCTCGATATCGAGGCCGGTGAGCACGAAGGTCACCTCGTTGCGGTGGCCGCCGAGCCGGGTCAGCCCGGTCTTGAGGGTGCGGGGCGGCGCCTCGCCCCGCACCCCGTGGACGCGCACCCGGTCCGGTCCGTCCTGGGTGAGCCGCACCGAGTCCAGCCGGGCGGTGACATCCGGACCGGGGTAGCGGGCCCCCGCCGTCTCGTAGAGGAGCTGGGCGGTGACGGTCCCGACCGTGACGGCGCCGCCCGTGTGCGGATGCTTGGTGATCACGCTGGAGCCGTCGGGCCGGATCTCGGCGAGGGGGAAGCCGGGGCGGCGGCTGTCGTGCTCGGTGAAGAACGCGTAGTTGCCGCCGGTCGCCTGGGTGCCGCATTCCAGGATGTGCCCGGCCACCACGGCTCCGGCGAGCGCGTCCCAGTCGTCGGCGGACCATCCGAAGTACGCGGCGGCCGGGCCCGTCACCAGCGCGGCGTCCGTCACCCGCCCGGTGACCACCACATCGGCCCCGCCCCGCAGGCACTCCGCGATCCCGCCCCCGCCGAGATAGGCGTTGGCGGTGACCACGCCCGGCCCCCAGTCGCGGGCACCGAGCAGGTCGTCGCCCTCGACATGGGCGACCCGGCAGCCGATACCCAGCCGGCCGGCGAGGTCACGGACCGCGTCGGCCAGCCCGGCCGGGTTGAGGCCGCCCGCGTTGGTGACGAGCCGTACGCCGCGCTCCATGGCCAGCCCCAGGGTGTCCTCGAGCTGGCGCAGAAAGGTGGTGGCATAGCCGCGCGACGGGTCCTTGGCGCGGTCCCGGCCCAGGATGAGCATGGTCAGTTCGGCGAGGTAGTCACCGGTCAGCACGTCCAGGGGGCCGCCGGTGAGCATCTCGCGCACCGCGTCGAAGCGGTCGCCGTAGAAGCCGGAGGCGTTGCCGATGCGGAGGGGCGCGGCGTCGGCGGCGGCATCGGCGCCGTCGGCGGCGGCATGCGGGCCGGGGCCGAACGGGTCGGCGGGCGGGCGCGTCACGAGGCG
>NZ_BBOX01000160.1 GCF_001553455.1 Streptomyces hygroscopicus subsp. hygroscopicus | reverse complement strand
CGATCCCATCTGCCCGGACGTCACCTGCCGTACGGCCATCTGCCGCAGCGGTGCCCCCGGCCGCAGCGGTGCCCCCGGCCACTCCGGCGCTCCCGGCCATACCGGTGTCCCCGGCCGCTCCGGCGCCCCCAGCGCCCCCGGCGGTACCGGCCACTTCGGCGCCCCCGGGCGCACCGGCGCCCCCGGCGGTACCGGCTGCCGTGGGATCCGGTCGTCGGCCCGGGGCGCGGCCCTTGCCGGGCGGCCCCGCGAACGCCTGCGCGATGTCCAGCCAGCGGTCCGCGTCCGGCCCTTCGGCCCGTACGGCCAGATCGTCGCGGTGCGCCCGCTGGGTCACCAGGAGGCAGAAGTCCAGCGCGGGACCGGTCACCCGCTGGGCCGCGTCCTCGGGACCGTACGTCCACGGCTCACCGTCCGGACCGGTCAGCTCGACCCGGAACTCCTCGGCCGGCGGCTCCAGCCCCCGCGCCGCGTACGCGTAACCCCGCGCCCGGACCCCGATCCGGGCCACATGGCGCAGCCGGGCGGTGGGGGCGCGGTGCAGGCCCAGCGCGTCGGCGACGTCCTGACCGTGCGCCCAGGTCTCCATCAGCCGGGCCGTGGCCATCGACATCACGCTCATCGGCGGCCCGTACCACGGCAGCCGGGCGCGCGGCGGCTGCGCGGCCAGCGCCCGGAGCAACCGCTCCCGCCCCTCGCGCCAGCGGCTCAGCAACGCCTCGGGCGGCTCGGCCGCGCCCCGCTCCGCGCCCTCGTCCACGAACGCGTCCGGCGCGGCCCACGCCCGGCGCACCTCGTCGGCGAACCCCTGGGGGTCCTCGGCTGCCTGCACGGCCCGCTCGTCGGTCCAGGCGAGATGGGCGATCTGATGCGCGACGGTCCACCCGGGCGCGGGCGTCGGCGTCCGCCACGCCACGTCTCCGAGCCCGGCCACCAGGCCGTCCAACTCGTCCCCCTCCGCCCGCAGATCGGCGAGCAGAGCCTCCGTCTCGGACACGCGTCGCTCCCGTCGTCGGGCCAGCCGTGTGTCGGCTTCCTCATGCCTTGTCGACGCCTCTTGTTGACGTCTCGTCGAGCGAGGGTGGCAGCGCGGCGAGAAACAATCAAGCACGCTTGCATGATTCAGGCATCACCGATGCACGCCCCCCGCGACAGGCTCGCCCACACGGCTGATGGGTCGGCCGCCGCCGGCAGATCGCGATGGGCGCTGGCCGCCGACCGCACATAGGATTCGGCCAGCGGTTCCGTCCCGGGGGCGGGGCTGCGGGACCCCCGCCAGGAGGTCCCACTCGTCTTCAATGGGTCATGCGGCAATGGGCCATGCGACCGGGCTCAGAAACGTTCCGGGAGCGGGGACCCGGGGAGTACGTCCCGCTTCTGGTTCGTCCGTGCCTCCGCGTTCGAGTCGGCCGTCGCCTCGCAGGTCACGTCCTTGGCCGGGAGCTTGCCAGTGAGCAGGTAGTCGGTGACCGTACCGTCCGTGCATGCGTTGCCGTTCGGGTAGACGCCGTGGCCCTCGCCGCCGAGGACGGTGATCATTTTCGAGCCCTTCAGGTCGGCGTGCAGTGCCTGGCCGCTGGGCAGCGGGGTCTGCGAGTCCCACTCGTTCTGGACGACCAGGGAGCCGACCTTGTTGTTCACCTCGGTCGCCGGTTCCACGGACTTGTCCCAGAACGCACAGGGCTTGATGCTGGAGGCGAAGTCACCGTAGAGCGGGTAACGGCCCTTGTCCTCGATGGCGTCCTGCCGGTAGCTCTCAGGATCGCGGGACCACGCGGCCGAGTTGTCGCCGCACACCACGGCCCAGAAGCTCGCCGTCATGTTGTCGGACGGCACCTCGGCGGCATCGGCGGCGCCCGCGGTCCCGGCCCCCTCGGATCCGGCGAACGCCGCGAGCTTCTTGGCGGAGGCAGGCTTGCCGGCTGCGGCCTTCTTCAGCTCCACGACCCCCTCGGTGGCGTACTTCGGGCTGAAGACCGCCTCTCGCATCCCGCTGCGGATGTCATCACCGGTGGTCGGCTGCCCGTCTACCTCGATGGGCTTCTCGTCGGCCTGCGCGACCAGATCCCAGAAGGTCCGGTCGACCTGCTTCGGGGTCTCACCGAGGCCGTACTTCTCCGAACGCTCAGCGGCCCACTCGGTCCACCGGTCGTACGCGGGCTGGGCGCCCTCCGCCCACCACTGGATCATCCCCCGCCAGGCACGCGCCGGATCGACCGCGCTGTCCAGCACGAACCGGTCGGCACGGCCCGGGAAGAGCTGGGTGTAGACGGCACCCAGGTAGGTGCCGTACGAGTAACCCACGTACGAGATCTTCTTCTCACCAAGGATCGACCGGATCAGATCCATGTCGCGCGCGGTGTTGCGCGTGGTGAAGTACGGGAGCGCATCGCCTGCTTTCTCCTTGCACTTGTTCGCGACGTCGCGCGCCCAGGCGACGTCCTTGTCGAACGTCTCCTCCTTGTACGGCCGCAGCCAGTTCTCCTCCTCCGGCTCCAGATCGCAGGAAACCGGGCTGCTCTGCCCCACACCGCGCGGGTCGAAGCCGATGAGGTCGTACTTCTGCTGTGCCGACTCGGGGAGCTTGTCCTGCATCCCCAGCGGCATGTAGAGCCCCCGTCCCCCCGGGCCACCGGGGTTGGAGAACAGGACACCGTGCCGCTTACCGGGCGCGGTGCTCTTGATCCGGGATATGGCCAAGTCGATCCGCTGGCCCCCGGGAACCCGGTAGTCCAGTGGGACCTTGATAGTGGCGCACTCCAGCTCCGCCGGAGAGTCGGCTTCGCACCGCTTCCACTGCGGCTTCTGCTCCACATACCGGTCCAGCGCACCCGTGGCGGCGGACGAGGAGGCAGTCGACGGGGTGGCGGCCGGAGCGGCGGTGGCCGTCGAGGTGGCGAGCGCGGGAGCCAGCGTTGCCGTGGCACTCACGGCCAACAGGGGCGCGAGACGTCGTCTGCGCACGATATCGATCCTTCCGGTCGCATGTTCGGACAGGAAAGATCTTTCAGGAAACGGATACGCGTACGGATCCCCCGCCGGGCTGTACCTCCCTTACCTCCCGGGTATGACGCAACAGCCGTCGGTAGCCCTTGAGTTGCACCAGACGGACCGCTCGCGGTCACCCACGGCACCGCGCCCGGGAAGGGCTGCGGGACCGTGGGCGGCGGGGCTCGTGGGTCAGGGCAGTCGTTCCGCCAGGACCTCTGCCAGGTGGCGCCCCTTCCGGCCCGCCAGCTGGTTCAGCTGGGTACGGCAGGAGTAGCCGTCCGCCAGGACCTCGGTGCCGGGTTCCGCGGCCCTTACGGAGGGCAGCAGCTGCTCCTCGGCGCAGGCCACCGAGACCTCGTAGTGCCCGTCCTCGAAGCCGAAGTTGCCCGCCAGACCGCAGCAGCCGCCGCTCAAGGCGCCGGTGAGGCCCGCGCGTTCGCGGAGGCGGCGTTCGGCCGCGTCGCCGAGGACGGCGTGCTGGTGGCAGTGGGTCTGGCCGACGACGGGGCGGTCGATCCTCGGGGGCCGCCAGTCGGGGGCGTACCGCTCCAGCGCCTGTGCGAACGTCGAGACGGACTCGGCGAGGCGCGCGGCGCGCGGGTCGGTGGTGAGGAGTTCGGGGAGGTCGGTGCGGAGGGCGGCGGTGCAGCTGGGTTCGAGGCCGACCACCGGGAGCCCGGCGTCCAGGGCCGGGGCCATGACGTCCAGGGTGCGCCGCATGACCGTGCGGGCGCGGTCGAGCTGGCCGGTGGAGACCCAGGTCAGCCCGCAGCACACGGGCTTCGGCGGGACGACCACCCGCAGCCCGGCCGCCTCCAGCACGGCGACCGCCGACCGGCCGACGGACGGGGAGAGGTGGTTGGTGAAGGTGTCGGGCCACAACACCACGGTGCGTCCGCGCCCGGCCCCCTGCTC
>NZ_BBOX01000159.1 GCF_001553455.1 Streptomyces hygroscopicus subsp. hygroscopicus | reverse complement strand
GCCGTACCGCTGCCGCCCCGCGCGGCCGACCCGGGCATCGGCCGCGAGGCCGCACGGCTCCCCACCGGGCGCCGCCGGGCCCGGTCCGCCCAGCGCACGGTGCACGTCCAGATCGGTCGGCTGGAGGTCACCGCCGCCGCCCCGCCCGGCGCCGACCGCTCGACGGCCGCCCGCCCCGGACCGACGGGACGGCGCGCCCCCGCGCTGAGCCTGGACGACTACCTGGCACGCGGCGAGAGGAGGGACTGACCCCATGAGCAATGGACTCGCCTTCGCGACCGTCACCCAGGCCCTCGCGCTGCTGATCGCGAACAATCTGCGGCCCGAGATCGACATCGCGGTCACGGTGGACACCCGCAGGCCCCCGGCGGAGCCGCCCACCGAACCGACCATCAACGTCTTCCTCTACCAGGTCACCCCGAACGCCTCCATGCGCGCCACCGACCTGCCCACCCGGGCCTCGGACGGCACCCTCCTCAAGCGACCGGCCGCGGCGATGGACCTGCACTATCTGATCAGCGCGTACGGCGAGGAATCCGAACTCGTCGGGCAACGCCTGATCGGCAGCGTGGTGCGCATCCTGCACGAGATACCGGTGCTGCCGAAGGACGTGATCGAGGAGGCCGCCCGGCGCCCGTACCTGACGGGCAGCGACCTGGCCGAGTCGGTGCAGCGGGTGCGCTTCACCCCGACGCAGATGGACGTGGACGAGACCTCGAAGCTCTGGGGAATGCTCTACCAGACCCCGTACGTCCTGTCGGTCTGCTACCAGGGCTCGCTGGTCCTGGTCGAGGGCCGCGAACGGCCGGTCCCGGCGAAGCCGGTGGAACGGCACACGGTGCGGGCGGTGCCGTTCGGCGCGCCGGGGGCGCCGGAGCCACCCAACCGGCGAGGGACGGGCGAGGAGCCCGCCGAGGCGGAGGCGAATCCGGAGGCGTCGACGACCGCGTCGAGGAACGCGTCGAAGGGGGCGCCGACGGAGGCCGAGGCCCCGTCGCCCGCCCAGCCCGCCAAGAAGCGCCCCGCCGCCGCGAAGACGGCCGCGGCCAAAACCGCCAAGACCGCCAGGACCGCGAAGGCGGCGGCCACCAAGTCGGCCGCGGCCAAGACCACAAAGGCCGCCGCCAAGTCGGCCGCCTCGCCCACCCGCGTGCGCAAGGCCGCGCCCCGGCACGGCGGCGGTCGCGTCGAGGACACGGAGAGCTGAGGCACACGGTGGGGGAGAAGGGGGCGGACGAGACCATGGGCACGCGGAACGGCCGCGCATCGGCGGCCGACGAGGCTGGCGCGAGCGCGGACGCCATCGTGGCCGAGGACGGACAGGCCCTGGCCGCCGCCGTCCAGGCCGTACTGGCCCGCGTCGACGCCCACGCCCGCCGCGCCACCACCAACGGCTCCCGCCCCGCTGCCTCGGCCCCCCGCGATACCGTCACCGTCGACGGGCCGAACGCCACCCCCGCTCCACCGCACCACAGGGAAGACCACGAGCAACACCCCGCCACCGCACGCCCTCACCCCACCCCGAAGGCGATCCCCGGCCCGGCCACGCTCGACGCGCTCGCCGCCTGTTTCGGCCTCAGCACCTTCGAGCGCCAGCTCGTCCTGCTGGCGGCAGCCGCCGAACTGGACCCCACCGCCGCCGCCCGCTGTGCCGCCGCGAGCGGCGACCCGGCCCGTGCGTACCCCACCTTCTCGCTCGCCCTCGCCGCGCTCGACGAGCCGCACTGGAGCGCGCTCACCCCCGTGTCCCCGCTCCGCCGCTGGCGGCTGGTGGAGTTGGACGACGAGACTCGGCTCACCACTTCACGCCTCCGCGTGGACGAGCGCATCCTGCACTTCCTGGCCGGCTCGCCCTACCTGGACGCGCGTCTGCACGGCCTGCTGCGCCGTGCCCCCGTCCCTCCGACCCTGCCCCCTTCGTACGACCGGGCGGCGGACCGGGTGGCCGAGGGCTGGAGCGGGTCCCGCCCGGAGGCGCCGCTGCGCGTGGAACTCGTCGGCGGCGACCTGACCACCCGTACCGATATCGCCGCCGCGGCCGCCCGCCGTACCGGGCTCGCGCTGTACGTCATGGCCGCGGACGACGTCCCCACCGACGCCGCCGAGCGCGACCGCCTCGCCCGGCTCTGGCAGCGCGAGGCCGTGCTGCTGCCCGCCGCCCTCCTGCTGGAGGTCGGCGAGATGGACCGGGAGCAGACCGCCGCCACCGACGCGTTCATCGACGGCGCCGCCGTCCCCCTCGTCGTCTCCAGCCCCGACCCGCGCCATACCGGCCGCCCGCGCGGCGAGCGCATCACCGTGCCCGCACTGGACGACACCGAACAACTCGCCCTCTGGGCGGACGCCTTCGCCGACATCCCGCGGATCGAGGAGGCCCATCTGCGGTCGCTGGTCGCCCAGTTCCAGCTGCCGCCGCACATCATCCGCTCCGCGGCCGCCGCCGTACGCCGTGACCTCCCCGGCCCCGACCCGGACCCGGACCCGGACACGGCCCCACTGGACCCCACCGAACTCGCCTGGCGCGCCGGGCTCATCGAGGCACGCATCGGCCTGGACGAGCTGGGCCGGCGCATCGAACCCGAGGCCGCCTGGGACGATCTGGTCCTGCCCGACCACCAGTCCCGGATCCTGCGCGAGATCGTCGCCCACGTACGGCAGCGCGCCACCGTCCACCAGGAGTGGGGTTTCGCGGCGACGCTGCGCCGCGGCCTGGGCGTCACCGCCCTCTTCGCGGGCGGCTCCGGCACCGGCAAAACCCTCGCCGCCGAGGTGATGGCCAAGGAGCTGGGCCTGGACCTCTTCCTCATCGACCTCTCCCAGGTGGTCAGCAAATACATCGGCGAGACGGAGAAGAACCTGCGCAAGGTCTTCGACGCCGCCGAACGCGGCGGCGCACTGCTGCTCTTCGACGAGGCGGACGCGCTGTTCGGTAAGCGCAGCGAGGTCAAGGACAGCCACGACCGGTACGCCAACCTGGAGGTCAGCTATCTGCTGATGCGCATGGAGGCGTACCGGGGCCTGGCCATCCTCACCACCAACATGAAGAAGGCCCTCGACCCGGCCTTCATGCGCCGCATCCGCTTCGTCGTCGACTTCCCCTTCCCCGGAGAGAGCGAGCGCGCCGAGATCTGGCGCCGGGTGCTGCCCGACCGGGCGCCGGTGAAGGACATCGACCCCGAACGCCTCGCCCGGCTCACCGTGGCGGGCGGCTCCATCCGCAACATCGCGCTCTCCGGCGCCTTCCTCGCCGCCGAGGAGGGCGACCGCATCCAGATGCGCCACATGCTGGCGGCGGCGCGCACCGAGTACCAGAAGCTGGACCGTTCGCTCACCCCCTCGGAGGTCGCCGGATGGGTCTGAACGAGGAGCCGCGCACGGTCCGCGTGGACATCGGCGAGCTGGCGTTGTCGGGCTTCGACGCGCGAATCGACCTGGACCGGGTCGGGTTGGCATTCCAAACGGAGCTGACCCGCCTCATAGCGGAACGCGGCGTCCCCCTGGCGACGACCGGAGCCGACCGCGCCCTCGACATCGTGTCCGACCTGCCCCCGCTCCCCGCCACCACCTCCCCGGCCCGGTTGGGCGAGGCCCTGGCCCGCGCCGTGCACGCGGGCCTGGCCGGAAGGGGGCGGGAGAAGCCATGAGCAACGCACCGGCCACCACCCAGGACGACCGCGCGTCGGCCCAGTCCGCCAAGCGCCGCAAGCGCAAGGAGCGGACCGGCAAGGCCCGTACGCCCGAGCCCAAGGACATCGTCAGCGGCGCCGGACACCCGCTCGACCCGAGCGTCCGCCGCGACCTCGAGGAACGGCTCGGCCACGACCTCGGCCAGGTCCGCCTGCACACCGACCGCGACGCGGGCCGCCTCACCGAACTGCTGGGCGCGGACGCGGTGGCGGTCGGCCAGGACATCTTCTTCCGCGAGCACACCTACCGCCCCGGTACGACCGAGGGCCAACGCCTCCTCGCCCACGAACTCCTCCACACCATCCAGAACCCCCACGGCCTCGGCACCCTCCGCGCGGGCCGCGACCTGGGCGCGGTGAGCCTGCCGCAGCAGGCCGTCGAACGCGAGGCGGAGGACACGGCACAGGAACTCGTACGCGGCGGCCAACCGGAAACCCACCTGGACCCGGAGCAGTCCGCGACCCCGGGCTGGCTCCGCTACGCCACGGTCGACGCCGACCGCAACCGCATGGAGCAGCTCGACCCGGCGACCCTGGTCGACCACCTCGCGGGCAGCGTCCTCCGCTCCCTGCGCGGCGACCCCGAGGACCGCTCCAAGCGGACCCGTATGCAACTGGCGCGGATGCCGGACGAGGTGCAGGACGCCGTCCTCGACCGGCTGGAGACCAGGCTCCTCAGCTCCGAGCACGAGCGGGTGCTCGACTTCGTCGACGAGATCGAAGCGGACGACGACCTGGAGCGGGAGTCGCTGGACGCCCCGGACGTCGAGCCGGACCCGGTCGAGGAGTTGCTGTTCGAACGCGAGACGCAGCGGCGGAGGGCGGAGGAGCGCCGCGAGGAGGAGCGGCGCCCGGCACCCGCGCCGGGTCCGGAGAGGGACCAGCCCGCGGGGGAGGACGCGCCGGGCAGTACGCCGCAGAACGGCGGGGCCGCGCCCGGGAAGGAGGGCCAGGGCGGGAGCCAGGAGCAGCGGCCGGGCTCAAAAGAGGGGCGCGAGGGTGGGAGCCCCGCATCGGGCGGGAAGTCCGGCGGTTCGGCCTCGGCGGCTGCCCCTCGGCCCCAACCCCCGTCCCAACAGCCGTCCGGCGGTGCGCAGCAGGGGGGCGAGAAGAAGGCCGGGGGCTCCGAGAAGGGCAAGGAAGGAAGGGAAGCCAAGGCGGGGGAGGGGAAGGAAGGGCAGGAGCGGCAAGGCGTCGCGACGGCGAGCAAGGAGGAGTCGGCGGCCAAGAACCGCCCGGGCGCGGTCGATTCGCTCATAGCGGGTCAGCAGCTGAAGCAGCAGGACAAGCGGGGCGCGGACAAGCCCACCGGTTCGCCGATTACGTCCGGTAAGGACACTCAGTCGCCCGGCGCGCTCTCCACGCTCGACGGCGTACGCGCCCAGGATCTGGACGGCCCGGAGGAGCGGGCCGAGGAGGATCCGTTCGGCTCCGGCAGCGAGTCGGAGGTGGATGTCGGGGGCGGGGAGCAGAGCGCCTGGGACATCAAGCTCCAGCCGGAGGACTTCCTGCCGGCGCAGGACCTCGACGTGTCCGGGGTACCGACCGCGGACACGCTCGACCCCGCCTCGTCCGCCAACGCCCCCGTCCCGTCCTTCCCCGCCCCTCCGCTGACCAAGGCCGACACGGTGCAAGCCGAGCGGGACGCGGAGGACGCCGAGGACGAGGCGGAGGACGCCGAACCCGAGGGGGACGCCGCGGACTCGGCCGCCGACGCCGAGCCGTCGGCGGAGGCGGACGACGGCGTGGCGGACGCAGGCGGCGGGCTCGGCGGTCTCGCCGTGGAGCAGGCCGCCGAGAGCCGACCGGGACCGGCCGTGACCCGCGACCCGAAGAGCGGCGCCGACCCCAAGGACGGGCCCGTCGTCGCCCAGACGACGGTGCAGGAGGCCGCGGGCAGGTCGGAGAACGGCAGCGAGGCCACCGAACAGGCCGCGAAGGAGGAGAAGGGCACTTCCGCGGCGGGCGACGCGTCCGGCGGGGCGCGGGAGAAGGCGTCCCCGCAGGCGGTGGGCGGTCAGGCGGCGCAGGAGCCCGCGGCCAAGGAGGAACAGAAGAAGGCGGACGCGGCGCCGGCGGCCAAGAGCGCACCCACCGCGGACGCCCAGTCCCCCTCACCCGCGCGGGACACCCAGGTCACGGGTGGGTCCAACGCGGATACGCCCGGCGGGGCGAGCAGCGGGGCGCAGAGCGGACAGAGCGGGCAGGGCGCGTCGGCGGAGCGTACGGAGGCCCCGGCGGCGGAGTCGGCGCCGACCGCCCCGGAACCGAAGAAGTCCGCCGAGCCCGAGCAGTCCGCCCGGCCCGCGGCCGCACCCCCGAAGGAGACACCGGCACCCAAGGCCGCCTCGGGAGCGAAGGCCGCAGCGCCCCCGTCGGCACCGTCCGCCAGGACACCAGGCGACGGCGGTGGCACGGGAGGCTCAGGAACGGCTGGTGGTGGCGGCAGGGCATCCGCCCCGGCCAAGGGCAGGAAGAAGGACTCCGGGCCGGCCCCGAACTTCTCCCAGGTGTCCCCGGAAGCGGGCCTGTCCACTGCCTCGAAGCTCAAGCCCCATGTGGCGCTCCAGGCCATGACCGGTGTGAGCGGTTCGGTGGACCGTACCGTCGGCGACGAACACAAGGCGCTCGCCGCCGCCCCGCCCTCGATGCAGCGTCCGGCGGGCGCCCCGCAGACCCTCCAGGGCAAGCCGAAGACCGACGCCCCGGCCCAGTACTCGCAGGATCCGGCCCAGAAGTCCGAGGCCCCGGAGAAGGAGGACGCCAAGGTCACGGGCGCCAAGGAGCCCGAGGGCCAGATCGAGGCGGAGAAGGCCGAGGAGCCGGGCGGCTGGGACACCTTCAAGATGGCCCTGGGCTTCATCGGCGGCAAGATCGTGAACGGGGTCGCGAGCCTCTTCGGCGCCGACAAGCCCGTGGTGGACCCGCAGGCGCTGGCCGCGAAGTTCGCCGGGCTGCCGACCAAGGACGAGGCGCTGAAGCAGGCACAGGCGGGTAACGCGCCGGGCGTGCAGATGCGGGGTGCCGCCGACCAGACGGCCGGTGAGCAGGGCTCGGCCGTGGACACCAAGGGCCAGGAGACCGTCGCGACGGGCCGCGACGACGCGGGCCGGGGGATGGGCGAGGACCAGGTCTATCCGGACGCTCCCAAGGAGCAGATGGAGGCGAAGGTCCCAGGCCAGCAGGGCGGCGGGGGCAGCGGTGCGCCCGGGGGCGGTGCGGCGACGGGTGCCGTGCCTCCCGAGGCCGCGTCGGAGGTGGCCGAGCACGAACGCGGACCGCAGTTCCAGGCGGCGTTCACCGACGGCCAGAAGAGCATGTCCGAGGGGCGGCAGACCAAGGACCGCGACTTCCGGGACGGCCAGCAGAAGCACAAGCAGCAGGTCAACGCGGAGATCGCGACCAACACCAAGAATCAGGCGAGCGAGCGTCAGAGGGCGATGACGGAGGTCACCGCCAAGCGTGCGGACTGGCGCGCGGAGCAGGACAAGGAGCTCCAGTCGCTCGGCGACAAGAAGACCGAGCGCCACGAGAAGATCCGCAAGGACGTCAAGGAAAAGGAAGAGCAGACCGACAAGGACGTCGACAAGGAGAAGGACGACAGCGACAAGAAGATCCAGGACAAGAGCGACCAAGCCGAGCGGGATGCCGAGAAGAAGCGCGACGCGAGCGTCAACGAGTCGGGCAACTGGGTCAGCAAGGCTTTCGACTGGATCAAAGACAAAGTCATCGAGATCAAGAACGCGATCGTCCGCGTCATCCGGGAGGCGCGGGACGCGGTCGTCGGTTTCATCAAGAACTTCAAGGAGACCGTCGAACGCTGGATCAACGACGCTCGCAAGGCCATCGTTGACGCGATCAAGAACTTCATCAATGACCTGATCGAGTTCGCCAAGGCGATGGTGCGGGCCGTCATCGACCTGGCCAAGCGCATCCGGAACGTCATCACGGGGCTCATCGAGGCGGCGATCGCCCTCGTCAACAAGCTCGCCACCATGCTCAAGCAGGCCATCACCGGCCTGCTGAACGCCCTCGGCAAGCTGCTGAGCAGCATCCTGGACGTCCTGAAGAAAATGCTGCTGGACGTGGTCAAGGCCGTCGTGGACGCGGTCAAGGCGGTCCTGGACTTCGCCTCCAAGATGCTGGGCGCGCTCGGGGAGTTCATGCTTATCGCGGTCGACTTCCTCTCCGACCCCGGCGGCTGGCTGAGCGGGGCGAAGAACTCGGCGGTGGACGGTGCGAAGAACCACCTGTTCCGCGAGGTGAAGTCGGCCGTTAAGGAGTGGTTCCAGTCCAAGATCCAGGAAATCATCGGCGTCCCCAAGGCCATCCTGGACAGGCTGCTCAAGGGCGGCTTCACGCTGGAGCAGATCGTCAAGGAGACGTGGGACGCGATCGTCCCTCAACTCCCCTTCATCATCGGCGAAATCGTCATCACGAAGGTCATCGCGAAGCTGATCCCGGGGGCGGGCTGGGTGATGGCCGTCATCGACGCCATCCGGACGGCCATCGGCGCGCTCGGCGCGATCCTGCGCGCGGTGGGCGCGGTCCTCGACTGGCTGAAGCTCGTCCGCATGGGCGGCGCGGGAATCCTCTTCGCGAAGGCGGTCGCGGCGGGCATCGTGGCACTCCTCGAATTGGCCTACCAGGCGCTGCTGTCGGGGATCGGCAAGTACGTCGCGAAGGTGGGTCGGCGCTTCAAGGCCATCGCGGCGAAGCTGGGCCGGGGCAAGGGCGGCAAGGGCGGAGCGGGAGGGAAGGGCGGTGCGGACGGGGAGGGTGCGGACGGTCGGGGCGGCAAGCCGAAGCCCGACGAAAAGCCCGAACAACCGACCTCACCGAAGACAACGACGCGCCCGACGCCAACGGCGACGGCGACGAAGCCGGGCGCCGAACCGACGCCCAAGAAGCCCACAACGCAGCCACAGACCAAACCAACGAAGGCCGATGCCCCCGGCAGGCCCAAGACAACACCAGGCACCAAGACCCCAGCCCCGACCACGAAGGACAAAAACGGCAAGCCCAAGCCCGAGGAAGACCGCCCGGACACCCGCCCAACTCCGTCCCCGAAACCCAAGCCCAAGCCGGAACCCCCGGCCAAGCCCAAGCCCGAACCGCAGACAAAGCCCAACCCCAAGGACGACAAAACCCCGGGCGCCCCCAAGGACGACAAGGCCCCCGAGAACAGCCCGAAGAACGACGGCAAGCCCTCGACCAAGGACCCCAAGGACCAGGACCCCACCAAGCCCAAGCCCGACAAGGACGACCCGAAGAAGCCCAAGCCCGACAAGGACGGCGACAAGCCCACCAGGCCGAAGGAAGGCGACGGCAAGAAGCCCAAGCAGGACAAGGACGGCGACAAGCCGGGCAGCCGAAAGCCCAAACCCGACAAGGACGGCCCCGGCAGGCGGCCAAACAAGAAGGGCCCCAACAACCGCAAGTCCCACCCCGGCAAGAGCGGCCCGGGCAGGCCCAAGTCCAAGCCGGACAAGGACAGGCATAAGAAGGAGGAAGAAAAGTCCAAGGACGAGAGGCTGGACGAGATTGTCAGGCGCATCCGCCGAATCCTGAGGAAGCGCCTTGAGCCAGGAATGCCGCAGACGGCTCATCTGCAGATGCTTGCCGCCTTTCGGCAATATTACCGGCTTACGAGCCTGAGCAAGGAAGGGAAGCCCAAGTTCAAGATCAGAGCAACCCTCAATCCTGAAGAGGACGTACTCAATGGATTCTCGGAGGAGATGAATGATTACCTGAACGAACACAGCCTGCCGGACCCAGAAATCACCCCTCAGCCGAGGATGGGTACGCGTCCGGGGCAGGAAACCGAGGCGCAATATGTGAACGCAGAATGGGCTGGCAGGAACGGGCAGGCCCCCAGTGGGCAGTACACCGAAGGCTGGACATATGTGGACGACCATGTCCTCAACGGCCCCGGAAAGCCTCAGTGGGATCGAATGCACCTCATTCCCAGGCAGCTTGGAGGGCCCGCCAAGACGTCGAACTTCGTGCCAGCACTCAACTCGATCAATGGACCATTCTATGACAGCTTCGAGAAGTTTGCGGCCATGACGTTCGGTTCGATAAACAAAAACCGGGAGAATGTGGGTTGGTATAAGGTGCGCTTGGTGCGCTGGGAGGGAAGCTCCCCGTATAGTTATCCGGGGAGAAAGGTTGCCCCGGAAAGATATGCTCCGGGAGAATATCCACCTGGATTCCCCAAGACTTTTACGGCATCGTGGGGCCTATATGGCAGAAAGCCGGGCGCAGACGGAAGAAATCGTCCCGACTGGGATAAGTTCGATGCGATCACCAGTGTCACTCTGCCCATTCCCGCACCGCCCGTGCCCGGCAGTAGGCCGGCTCCAGTCAATATCAACACCGCGAGCGAGCGTGAGCTGAAATCGGCTCTGCGAGAGACGCCCAATTTCATCGAAGCAGTCCAGGAAGTGAGGGACTCGGAATACGTCAAAGGGCTCCCACATCGTTCGCAACCCTTTAGTGACATCGCAGACATGCACAATAAGCTGAAAAAATGGCGATCGTCCAAGGGTATGCCCTTGTATACGCTTGATGAGGCGATGGAGCGGGTCGAAGAGCGCTACAGGGCAGGGCACTTCACATTTTCTTAGGCAGCAAGGCGAGGAGGAGAACAATGTCATCGCTTACGCGGAACGAGCAGTTGCATCTGGACTCTCTCAGGGAAATTGAAAATTGCCCCCTTGTGGAATCGCAGTGCAGTGGCGCAGACCTCGATAGGTCGCTCTCCAGCATTCTGCCGGAGGAATACGATGAATCATGGGAGGGCGTGCGCTTCAGTGAGAGTATGCTGGGCTGCTATCTACGGTTCTATGAGCTCGGTGCCGCGTGGAGAACCGTCGAAGATCTACCGGATGTCAAGGGCGAGTTCAGTCTCGTCAACTTTCATGACGCGCTTCAGGTCGGCGATCCCGGAGCAGGAAGAGCGAAAACAGACTTTCATCGCGAATTCTTGTCGCAGCTCTGCCCCGTTGATCGAACTCCCAGGTTCGGCGCGGGAATGCAGACTTACATCCGTCTGCAGGCGGATGTCGATGAACTTGAACTCTGGTACAGCGATATCGCAGACATTGAGCAGCCATCTTACCCGTCGGGATTCATTAAGCTGGACATCGGTTACTGTGAATATCTCAAAATGCTGCTCCTTACCAAGGGGGCATACGGCTGGCAGTATTTGTTCGCGGGCATCTCGCTGAGCAGGGGGGACTTTTCGGAGAGTATAAACAACCTCAAGAACATGCTCCAGGTGTTTCCGGAGCTCTTTCCGGGCCGCGACTATTCTTCCCTTCGTACCCGCTTGGAGGCCCGCCTGTGACCCGCTACGCCGACATCCCCAAGCCCATCCGTTCCGGGATCGTCCTCGTCGACCCCGAGCGGGGGACGCCGCAGCGCATCATCGTGTTGCAGTTCAATCCGGACACGCTGGAGCGGTCATTGGCTCCCCAGTCCGCCGGCGACCAAGCCGACAGCGGCGGAGGTGGCAGTGGAAGCGGGGACAAAAATGAAGCCCTCCGTCTCAAGGGCCCCGCCCAGGAGACGTGGAAGTTCACGGCGGAGATCGACGCGACCGATCAGTTCGAGGTGGCCGCGCCCGACGGGATACACCCGCAGCTCGCGACGCTCGAAATGCTCGTACAGCCGACCACCGCCAAGTTACGAGAGGCGATGCGGCTGTCCAAGAAGGGGACCATCGAGATCAGCCCCATCGAGATGCCGCTGACCCTCTTCACCTGGGGGAGCAAGCGGGTCATGCCGGTCCGCATCACCGAACTGTCCATCAATGAATCGGCGTTCGACGTCAACCTCAACCCCCTCCGCGCCTCCCTCAGCATCGGGCTGAAGGTGCTCACCGTCAGCGACCTGCCCGCCGGCCACCGGGGCGCAGAGCTCTATCTCGCGCATCTCGCGCAGAAGGAGCGGCTCGCGGCGGCGGCGCGCGGCGGGGCGCTCAGCGCGTTGGGGTTGAACAGCGGGGACATCGGGCTGGGGAGGGTGTAACAACAGATGGCAGAGCCACAGCCGTACGAAAGCGCGCTCGACGCGATTCCGGGGGCGCACCCCTACCCCCGCTCCAGCCGTTACCACGACGCCGAGATCGGCATCCACACCCAGCCCGACGGGATCCCCGTGCGGTATGCCAAGCGGCGGTTGCTTCCGCCGCTCAGCGCAGACACCGACGAAACACGCACCCACACCGTCAGCAGCGGCGAGCGCCCCGACCACCTCGGCCAGCGCTACTTCGGGGACCCCGCCGCCTGGTGGCGGATCGCCGACGCCAATCCCGTTCTCGACCCCCGTGAGCTGACCGCCGAACCCGGGCACGACATAGCGATCCCCGATGGGTTCCCGGGAGGAGGTGGTGGGGGCCATGGCCGATGAGCCTGTCGGGCAGGGGCCCATTCACCTCGAATTACGGATGGGGCCCAAGCTCACCCGCCCGGTGCCCCCCGAGGTCACCGAGGCGCTGCTGTCCGCGCAGATCACCGCCACCGCGGGCGAACGCAGCGGCTTCCAGATGGCGTTCGACCTCACCAAAAAGGGCGCGATCATCGATCGGCTGCTCCCCGAGGGGTTCTTCGACCCCCGCACCCGTGTCATTGTCACGGCCGCCGTCAAGGGCACCCCGATCGTCCTTCTCGACGGGCTCATCGTGCGCCACGAGGTGGGGGCCAGCAATCAGCCGGGGCAGACGACCCTCACCGTCACCGGTGAGGACCTCACCCTCCTCATGGACCTCGAAGAGCGGACCGACCGCTATCCCAACCTCCCGCCCTTCAAGCGCGTCGGCCGCATCCTCTCCAGGTACGCGGACTATGGGATCGAGGCCCACGTCATCGAGGAGAAGATCCTCCAGCCGCCCAACGCACAGCGCCGCGTCGACTACCAGACCGGCACCGACCTCCAGTACGTCACCGATCTCGCCCAGGCCAACGGCTATGTGTTCTACCTCGTCCCCGGCCCCTTCCCCGAGGTCTCCACGGCCTATTGGGGCCCGGAGAAGCGCATAGGGACGCCCCAGCACGCCCTCACCGTCAACATGGACGTCAACTCCACCGTCGACCAGCTGACGTTCGCCTACGACGGGACCGCCCGCGAGGAGCCCCAGGCCCGCGTGCAGGACCCGGCCACCCGCACCGCCACCCTCCTCGCCCAGCCCGATATCGGCCCCCTCCGTCCGCCCCTCGGCAAACGCGCCACCCCCGCCCTCAAGCGCAAGACGCTGTCCGGCACCGCCAAGAAGGACCGGGCGCAGGCCGAGGCCGAGGCGCTGGCGAGGGCCGCCACCACCGCCGACGCCATCTCCGGTTCCGGCTCGCTCGACGTCAACCGGCACGGGTACATCCTCCAGCCGCGCCAGCTCGTCGGTGTCCGGGGCGCCGGGGTCACGTACGACGGGGACTACTACGTCAAATCCGTCACCCACACGCTCCGGCCCGGCTCGTTCCAGCAGAACTTCACGCTCACCCGCGAAGGGCTGATCGCCCGGAGCGACACCGTTCGGCCCTAAGCCTCAGTGACACCGTTCGGCCCCAAGTCCTCAGCGACACCGTTCGGCCCCAAGCCCTCAAGGAGCCCCTATGGCGGCCACGTCCAACAACCGCTTCCTCGGCAAGTTCCGGGGCCGGGTGCGGGACAACCAGGACCCGCTCGGAATCGGCCGGATCACCGTCGAGGTGCCCGATGTCCTCGGCGATGAGCCGTCGACCTGGGCCATGCCCTGCTTCCCCTTCACCGGGGAACAGCAGCGGCCCGCCGGGCACTACGTGGTGCCGTCCGTCGGGGCCGGGGTGTGGGTGGAGTTCGAACAGGGCGACCCCAGCTTCCCCATCTGGACGGGGTGCTGGTTCGGCGCGCGGGAGCAGCTGCCGGAGGACGCGCGGTCCGATCCGGCCACCGCGCATCCCGTCGTCATCCAGACACCGGGCAAGCACAAGATCGTGATGTCCGACGTACCGGCCGAGGGAATTCTGCTCCAGGCCCCCGGCGGCGCGTCCATACGGATCGACGCGACCGGAGTGCACATCGACAACGGCCAGGGGGCTTCCGTCTCCCTCGTCGGAGACCAAGTCGATCTCAACCAGGGCCGGTTGACCGTGCCCAAGAAGCGATAGCCACAAGAAGCGATGGCCACAAGAAAGCGATAGTCAGCAGCCAACGGGGAGGGACCATCGACGTGTCCGGGAATTCCGGGAACCTCGTCAGCCATACCGCCGTGATCAGTTGCCCGCACGGCGGACGCGTACAGGCGGCATCCGGTGCGTCGTCGTCCGGTGTGCGGCTCGACGGGCAGCCCGTGCCGACCGCCGACGACGTCTTCACGGTCGTCGGCTGCCCGCACACCGTCGACCGCGTCCCGCTGCCGTGCACCACCGCCCGGTGGACCCCGGACCGCGACTCGGTGCTGATCGACGGCGTGCCCGTCCTGCTCGACACCTCCTCGGCACAGTGCTTCAGCGCGGGGCTCGTGCCGCAGGGGCCACCCGTCGTCTCCGCCGCGCGGCAAGGGGTGAGGTGCGGATGAGGACACCGACAGACAGGACACGGACCGGCAGGACACACACCGTACGGACCGATATCGCCTTCCCGTTCCGGATCGACCGGCGCGGGCGCACCGCGCACGCCGACCACGACGACCACATTTGCGATCTCATCGAGCAGTTGCTGTTCACCAGCCCCGGCGAACGCGTGATGCGGCCCGACTTCGGCTGCGGGCTGCTCGACCTCGTCTTCACGCCCAACAGCCCCGAACTGGCCTCCGCCGTCGAGCTGTCCGTGCAGGCGTCGTTGCAGCGCTGGCTCGGTGAGCTGATCGAAGTGGAGTCCCTGGACGTGGTCAGCGAGGAGAACGTGGTACGCGTCCATTTGCGGTACGTGGTGCGCGCCACCGCCAGTCGCCGCGACGAGGTGTTCGAGGGAAGGGGCGCCGCATGAGCACCGCGTCACGGCGCGATCGCGTCAGGGCCGCCCACCTCAACGGGGTGGACGCCGTCGAGGTCGGCGACGACGGCGTCACCCTCACCGTCACCTTCCTCGGCAAGGCCCCGCACGGACTGGGTCCGGAGAACGTACGCGTCGACGGCGGCCGCCGGATCACCGGTATCGAGGTGGTGGAGGTCGCGGTCGAGCGCGAGGAGGACCCCGAGCTCGACGACAAGCTGTACGTCACCCTCGACCGGGCCGGGGACACCTCCGCCTACCGCCTCTCCGTCGTCGACACCGACCCCTACGGGCGGCCCGGCACCGAGCCCTTCCCCGGCTTCGACCAGCGGTACCACCACGCGGAGTTCCGCTTCCGGCCCGACTGCCCCACCCCCTTCGACTGCAAGGACGAGACCCCAGACCTCCCGACCACCTTCCGCCCCGCCCCCGTCCTCGACTACACCGCCCGCGACTACGACACCCTCCGCCAGGTGGTCCTGGACCGGCTCCGCCTCACCACCCCCGGCTGGGTCGAGCGCAACGCCGCCGACCTCGGCACCACCCTGGTCGATCTCCTCGCGTACACCGCCGACCAGATCAGCTACCAGCAGGACGCGGTGGCCACCGAGGCGTACCTCGACACCGCCCGCCGCCGGGTGTCCGTACGCCGCCACGTGCGGCTTATCGACTATCCGATGCACGACGGCTGCAACGCCCGCGCCTTCGTCACCGTGCACGCCGTCGAGCCCCTGACCCTGCGCCCGGGGGAGTACCGCTTCGCCGCCGTCGACGTCCGTACGCGCGGCCCGCTGGACCGCACGGACGTCGGGGCCGTGCTGGACGACCGGGAGCTGGCCGTGCTCGCTGAGCGCGGATCGGTGGAGGTGTTCGAGCCCGTCGTCACCGATCGCCCCCTCCACCTGCGGCCGGAACACCACCGCATCCGCCTGTGGACCTGGGGCGGGGAGGTGTGCTCCCTGCCCGTGGGCGCCACCTCCGCCACGCTCCGCGACGAGTGGGCCGACGAGGAGTGCGCGACCCGCCGGCTGGCCCTGCGCCCCGGCGATCTGCTGCTCTTCGAGGAGGTGCTGGGGCCGCGCACCGGGACACCCGGCGACGGTGACCCCTCCCACCGGCAGGCCGTGCGGCTCACCTCGGTCACCCCCGCCGTCGACCGGCTCGCCGGACAGCCGGTGCTGGAGGTCACCTGGGCGCGCGAGGACGCGCTGGCGTTCCCGCTGTGCCTGGCCACCCGGGGCGGTCCGGACTGCGCGCCGGTCGAGGACGTGAGCGTGGCGCGCGGCAATGTGGTGCTGGTCGACCACGGGCGCTCGCTGACCTTCTGCCGCGGCACACCGGAGACGTTCACCGTGCCGCCCGTCCCCGCCGTCGTCGGCTCCTGCGCGCCCCCCGCCTTCGGCTGCTTCGACCGGGGCGCCGGGAACGCGCCCGCGCGGCTCATCGGCTCCCTGCTGGACCGGGCCCGCCACGGGCGGCAGCTGACCCCCGACGACGTACGGGAGCTGTTCGCCACCGTCGGCCCGGAGGCGACCGGCCGGGCCGGAATCGGGCTGGAGCCGGCCGGGATCGGCCTGGAGCCGGCCGGGCAGCGGCGCGAGAAGGTGGTGCCCGGCACCGCGTACGCCCAGACCGAGGCGTTGCGGACGCTTCTCGCCCAGTCCGTCTACCCGGGGATCGTGCCGCGCTTCCGGCCCGTACTGCACCAGGCGCCCGTCACTCAGGCCGTGCCCTTCCCCGACCCGCGCCACATCGCGGCCGGGCAGGCCGAGCACCTGGCCGCCATCCCGGGGCGGGTACGGCAGCGGCTGACAGAGCTGTGGCGCAGCGCCCGCGCCCGCGACCGCCTCTCGGACGAGGAGATCGCCGAACTCACCGTGCTGTTCGGGCCGCGGGTGCCGGCGCGCCTGGAACTGGCCCGCCACCCGGTCCGGGCGCTGCGCGAACTGCTGCACCGCTCCGGCCGGCTGCTGGACACCAAGCTGCGGCGCCTGGAGACGCTCACCGCGCGGGCCCGCGCGGGCACCGTCCTGGACGGTCGCATCGCCTGGGAGATCGCCCACAGTTGGGGCCGGGCCTACGCCGCCGGGCTGCGCCCCGAGGATCCGGTGCTGCACGGCCCGGCCGCCGCGCTCGTCCAGGATCCACGGGCCGCGCTGCCCGCCGTGACGATCGAGGACGGCGAGGAGACCTGGACACCGCGCCGCGACCTGCTGGACTCCCGCCCCCGCGACCGCCACTTCGTCGGCGAGCTGGAGGACGACGGGCGGCTCGCGCTGCGCTTCGGCGACGGCCGCTACGGCGCGAAGCCGAAGCCCGGGGCGCGGCTCGCGGTCCACTACCGGGTGGGCGGCGGCACGGCGGGCAATGTCGGCGCCGAGGCCATCAACCACCTGGTGCTGTGCCGGGATCCGGAAAGTTCGGGGGAGGCCGCCACCGGGCGGCCGATGCCCGTGGCCGGGGTGCGCAATCCGCTGCCCGCCGTCGGCGGCACCGAGCCTGAACCGCTGGAGCAGGTGCGTCAGCTCGCCCCGCTCGACCTGAAGCGCACCCGGCACCGGGCCATCACCGCCGAGGACTACGCGGCGCTGGCCTCCGCGCTGCCCGGTGTGCAGCGCGCGGCAGCGGAGATCCGCTGGACCGGCAGCGTGCGGGAGGCCCACGTCGCCATCGACGCCTACGGGACCGGGACACCGTCCCCCGCCCTCCTCGACGCGGTCGCGCACGCCCTGGAGGGCTACCGCTGGATCGGGCACGACCTGGTGGTCGGCCCGGCCCGCGCGGTACCGCTGGACATCGCGGTCGCGGTGTGCGCCGCGCCCGGACACCAGCACGGGCAGATCCTCGCCGACCTGTACCGGGCGCTGGGCAACCGCCGGCTGCCCGGCGGGCGGCCCGGCTTCTTCCACCCCGACGCGCTGACCTTCGGCGAACCGGTGCGGCTCAGCCGCCTGGTGGCCGTCGCCGCCGCGGTCCCGGGAGTGATGAGCGTCGAGGTCACCCGGCTGCGACGGCTGTGGCACGAAGGGCTGGAGGGCCCGAAGGAGCCCGATGACGGCACCTCGTACGAGACGTCACACGGCGAGGCACTGGAGGAGGGCATCCTGCGCATCGGCCCCCTGGAGATCGCCCAATGCGACAACGACCCCGACCGGCCCGAGAACGGCCGTCTGGTCATCGAGCTGAAGGGGGACCGATGAACGACCGCCCCGATCACCGCACCGCCTGTGGTTGCGGGTGCGGCGGCCACGACGAGCGCCGGGCCGCCCCCGGCGTCCCGCACAACCCGCCCGGCCGCACCGCCCTGGACTACCGCGTCGGCGACCACGCCTCCTTCCTGGCCGCGATGCTCGACCGGCTGGCCTCGCCCGCCTACCCCGCGCTGCGCGGCCTGACCGTCCGCACCCCGGACGACCCGGCCATCGGGCTGCTGGACGCCTGGGCGGCCTTGAGCGACCTGCTGACCTTCCACTCCGAGCGGATCGCCGACGAGGGCTATCTGCGCACCGCCCACGACCCCCGCTCGCTCGCCCTCCTGGGGCGGCTGGTGGGGCATGTGCCCCGGCCGGGCGTGGCGGCCGACACCCACCTCGCCTACACCCTGGACCGGGATCCGCGCGCCGAGGACGTGGTGGTGACGATTCCGCGCGGGGCCATCAGCCACAGCGTCCCGGCCGCCTCCGACGAGGAGTCGCAGACCTTTGAGACGAGCGAGGATCTGACGGCCCGCTGGGCGTGGAACGAACTGGCGGTGCGCCGCCGCCGGCCCGCCCTGATCGGCCCCGACGACCTGCGGCGCCGCTCCGAGTTGCTGGTGTCCGGGACCTCGCTCGGGCTGACCGTGGGCGACAAGCTGCTTTTCGTCTTCGGCGGAACGGCCGAGTCCGGGGGCGGTGGCCAGAAGCTGCTGCTGCCGGTGGCGCGGGTGACCGTCGACCGCGACGAGGACGTGACCGCGGTCGGGCTGCCGCAGTCCGCCCCGCCGTCGCTCAAGGAGCTGGTGGACGCGGTACGACGGTGGATCACCGACCCGGAGGCGGACGAGGACCCGGACGACCGGGGGGACGCCGAGCCCACGCCGGACCACCCCGGTCCGCGCCCCGTCAGCCGCCTGATCGAGGAATTCGACGCGCAGGTCCTGGCGCCGCTGCGGGGCGACCTGGACGGGATCACCACGCCCGTGCAGCTCGCCCGGCGGCTCGCCGAACCGCATGACCGGCTGGCCGAGGCGCAGGTGCTGGCGGCCCCGTACGAGGAGGTCGTCGCCTGGTTCGAGCGGCTGGCGGCGGTGATCCGCGAACTGCGCGAGCGGGCGGGGGAGTTGGACACCACCGGGCCCGGCGAGGTGCGGCTGCGGTCCCAGCTCACCGAGGACCGGCCCGTGGCCGACAGCGCCGCCGAAGCCTACGACCCCGCCACCGGAACCCACGGCACCGCCACCGGGCCCGTCCACGGCACCGCCACTGCGGCCGCCCACGGCACCGCCGCCATGCGCGCGCTCGGCGCCGTCCTGCCCGCCCTGCGCACCCGCGTCGCCGGGCCCCCGTCCGGGGCCCGCGCCACGGCGGCGCACGACCCGCGGCGGCTGTTCGGGCCGGGCTCCGATCTGGCCGCCGGGCTGCTGTCCGCCCTCGATCCGCGGGTGGCGAGCGGGATGTACCCGGCGTGGCGGCGGGCCGCCCCGGCCGCCACCGCCCCGCCGGGCGCCGTCCCGCTGCTGCGCGAGCTGCTGGCGATGCGGGTGACGGCCGCGCCGTTCGGCGCGACGGCCCCGCTCAAGCCCGTCCAGGACGACCGGGGCCGGGTCATCCGGCAGACCGACTGGCCGCTGACCGGAGGGGAGCTGACCGCCGTACGGATCGTCTACGACACGGCGGGCAAGGGGCCGGGGAAAGCGAGTTCCAGCACATCGAGACCGGGACGTCCTGG
>NZ_BBOX01000158.1 GCF_001553455.1 Streptomyces hygroscopicus subsp. hygroscopicus | reverse complement strand
CACATCGAGACCGGGACGTCCTGGCAGCGCAGCGAGAACCTGCCGCAGACCGCCGAGTTCGACCTCGGCCCCGGGAAGGTCCGGCTGTCCACCCGCACCGGCCAGGACCACGACCTGGGCTGGCTCAGGAACCGCCCCGCCGATTCGCAGGAGCCCGGTGTCACCGCCACGCTGCTGCCCGGACTGCCCGCGCTCACCCTGTTCGTGTCCCGGCCCGCCGAGGACGGGCGGGTGCATGTGGTCGTGGACGGCGCCGAGTCGCGGCAGTGGATGCTGAGCCGTGGGGACGCGCCGAAGCAGATCGCCTACGGGACCTACGAGCTGACGCTGCGGTTCACTCCCGGCAGCGAGCCACCGGCCGTCGAGATCGGCATCGCGACCGTACCGGAGCCCGCCAACCGGTACGTCCTGCCGCTGGATTCGGTCCAGGACTCCATCACGGTCGGCGGCTGGGTGGCCATCGAGCGCCCCCGCAAGGGCTCCGGCGAACCGGACGGCATCCCCGGCGACGACAAGCTCGCCCTCGTCACCACCCGGGTCACCGCCGTGCGCACCGCCGCGTACACCAACTACGGCATCACCGGCCGGGGCACCCTGCTGACCCTCGCCGACCCCTGGCTCGACGAACACGACGTGCTGCTGTCCGCGATCCGCGACACCACCGTGCACGCGGGCGGTGAGCCGCTGCGCCCGGCGGACGAGCCGATGGGCGAGGATGTGCACGGCAACGAGATCGAGCTGGCCGAGCTGTACGACGGGCTGCGGCCGGGCCGCCGGATCGTGGTCTCCGGTGAGCGCACCGACATCCCCGGGCCCACCGGGGCGACGGGGGTCCGGGGCACGGAACTGGCGGTGATCGCCGCCGTGGACCAGCGCCTCGACCCCGACCTGCCCGGCGACCACGTGCACACCACCCTCACCCTCACCGCCGACCTGGCCTTCCGCTACCGCCGCGAGACGGTCCGGATCCAGGGCAACGTGGTGCCCGCCACGCACGGCGAGAGCCGTGACGAGCCCATCGGCAGCGGCGACCCGGCCCAGGCCAACCAGACCTTCACGCTGTGGCAGTCGCCCCTGACCTGGCTCCCCGCGGACAACCCCCTGGGCGCCACCCCCGCCCTCGACATCCGCGTCGACGGGCTGCGGTGGCACCGGGTGGACAGCCTCGCCGGACGCGGCCCGCACGAGCGCGTGTACGTCACCGGCACCACCGGCGACGGGCGCACCACGGTGACCTTCGGCGACGGGGTGCACGGCGCCCGGCTGCCGGGCGGCCACGAGAACGTGCGCGCCCGCTACCGCTTCGGCACCGGCCGGGCCGCCAACGTCCCCGCGGACCGCATCACCCAGGCCCTGACCCGGCCGCTCGGCGTCACCGCCGTCACCAATCCGCAGCCCGCCACCGGCGGCGCCGACGGCGACGGCCCGGGCCTGACCCGCCGTACCATTCCACTCGCGGTCTCCGCGCTCGACCGGCTGGTCTCCCTCCGGGACTACGAGGACTTCGCCCGCTCCCGCGCGGGTATCGGCCGGGCCGCCGCCCGCGAACTGTTCGACGGGCGGCGCAGGGTGCTCCATGTGACCGTGGCCGGAGTGGACGACGCGCCGATCGGTGCGGACTCCCAGGTGCTGCGCGCCCTGCGCGCCTCGCTGGCCGCCTACGGGGACACCCGGCTGCCGGTCAGGGTGGATGTGCGCGAGCTGGTGCTGCTGGTGCTGGTGGCGCGGGTAAAGGTGGCGCCGGACCACTCCTGGGAGCTGGTCGAGCCCCGGCTGCGTCAGGCGCTGCTGCGTGAACTCGGTTACCCCGGGCGGGAGTTGGGTCAGCCCGCCGTGCTGTCCGAGGTGCTGGCCACCGCCCAGTCGGTGCCCGGTGTGGACTATGTGGACGTGGACGCCTTCACCGGTGTCCCGGCCTCCGCCACCCCGGGGGAGCTGGCCGGGCTGACCGGCCGGCTCACCGAGCCCGGCGCCGTGGTCCCGGCCCCGCCCGCCGCGTACGCCGAGGACACCTACCGCGTCACCGCACCGGACGGCGAGACCCTCACCGACGTCGCCGGGCGCCACGGCATCCCGCTCGCCGAACTGCTGCGCCTCAACCCCGATATCACCGACACCCGACGGCTCCCCCGGGGCCGCACGGTGTGCGTCTTCCGCGGCATCCGCCCGGCGCGGCTCGCGCTGTTCTCGCCGGACGTCCCGGACACGCTGATCCTTACGGAGGTCACCTCATGAGCAGGGAGCCGGACGGGCTCGCGGAGCTGCTTCCGCAGTGGCATCGCCTCAGGGACGCCGAGGCGGGCGAACCCCTGCGCGCCCTGCTCGCCGTGATCGCCGAGCAGGCCGACCGGATCCGCGACGGGGCCGGGCGCAGTTACGACGACTGGTTCGTGGAAACCGCCACCGCGTGGGTGCTGCCCTACCTGGGCGACCTGGTGGGCTACCGCCCGCTGCCCGGCTACGAACGCGTCCTGGCCACCGGACTGCGCGACGGCGGGCCGCCGGACACGTCCCGGCTGCGGCTGGCCGAGGCGCTGGCGCCGCGCCGCGACGTGGCCGCCACCGCCGCGGCCCGGCGGCGCAAGGGCACGCTCGGGCTGCTGGAGGAGCTGTCCGCGTCGGTGGCCGGATGGCCCGCCCGCGCCGTGGAGCTGTCCCGGCTCACCGCGCACCATCAGCCGGTCCGGCTGTACGGCGGGACGGGCGGCGCGGCGGCGGACATCCGGCGGCTGTCCCGGGGACGGCTCGCCGATCTGCGGGACGGTGCGGCCCTGGACCTCGCGGGCGGGCCGTTCGGGACGGTGGCGCGCTCGGTGGACGTACGGCGCGCGGGCTCCCGCCGCAGACCGGGCGGCCACACCCCGGCCGGGGTCGGGCTCTACGTCTGGCGGCTGAGGCCCTACCACGTGACCAGGGCGCCCGCGTACTGCGTCGACCGGGCCCGCAACCTGTTCACCTTCTCCATCCTCGGCAACGACACCCCGCTGGTGACCCGCCCCGAACCCGAGCCGTCCGCGGCGCACACCGCCGCGCCGGACAACGTGCCCGGCTACATCCGCCGCCGGCAGCTCGCGGACCGGCTCCTCGACCACTACGGGCCCGGCAAGTCCTTCACCGTCTGGCGGGACGGCCATGACGAGCCCGTGCCGCCGTCGGACATCGTGGTGGCCGATCTGACGGACTGGCGCTACCGCGCCCGGCGCGGCCAGGTGGTCATCGACCCCGAACTCGGCCGGATCGCCTTCGGCTCGCGCACCGCCCCGCGCCACGGCGTATGGGTCACCTACCACTACGCGTACGCGGACGACCTGGGCGGCGGGGAGTACGAGCGGGAGGACCGCGAGACCTCCCCGGCCGCGGCGGTCTACCAGGTCGGGCCGGGCCGCGCCCATCAGCGGATCATGGACGCGTACCGGCAGTGGCGGCACGACCGGCGGGCTGGGCGGTGCGGCCCCGAGGGCGTCATCGAGATCACCCACAGCGGCGCCTACCAGGAGCAGCTGGACTTCGACCTGGACCCGGGCGACCGGCTCGAACTGCGCGCCGCCGAGGGGACCCGGCCGGTGATCCGGCTGCTGGACTGGTACAGCAACCGCCCCGACGCGCTCAACATCCGGGCCCGGGAGGAGCACGGGAACACCGGTGGCGAGGCGCCGCGCATCGTGCTGGACGGGCTGCTGATCGCCGGGCGCGGCCTGAACGTCACCGGACCGGTCGGCGCCGTGGCGCTGCGCCACTGCACCCTCGTCCCCGGCTGGTCCCTGGAGCCGGAGTGCGCGCCGCGCTCGCCCGACGAGCCGAGCCTGGTCCTGGAGCGCACCACCGCGTGCGTCCAGATCGAGCGCAGCATCCTCGGCACCATCGAGGTCATCGGCGAGGAGGTGCACACCGACCCGCTCGCCCTGCACATCCGCGACTCCATCCTGGACGCCACCGGACACGACCGTCCGGCGCTGTCCGCCCCGGACTGCCGCCACGCCCACGCCGTGCTGTACGCCCACCGCACCACCGTGATCGGCGAAGTGCGCGCGCACGCCGTCGAGTCGGGCGAGAACAGCATCTTCACCGGGCGGATGCACGTGGCCCGGCGCGGGGTCGGATGTCTGCGGTTCAGCTATGTGCCGCCGGGCTCGCGCACCCCGCGCCGCCACCGCTGCCAGCCGGATCTGGTGGGGGCCGAGGAAGCGTGGCGGGTGCGGCCGAGGTTCGGCGGCGAGCGCTACGGCACACCGGCGTACGGGCAGTTGGCGGCCGGATGCGCGGAGGAGATCCGCCGGGGCGCGGAGGACGGCGCCGAGATGGGCGCCTTCCACGACCTGTACCGGCCACAGCGCGAGGACAGCCTGCGGGCGCGGCTCGCGGAGTACACGCCGGCCGGCACGGACGCGGGAGTCATCGCCGTGACCTGATCCGACGCGACACCGGCACCCCAGTCCGCCCGCCCGCGCCCGCAGACCTTCCGAACCTTTTCGAGGGGGACCCCTTCCATGCACGCCGATCTCTCCCGTGTCACCTTCCGGCCCGGCCGGCACTACTCCGCCGTCGTCGCCCAGCAGGGCCGGGCGCAACTCGACGCCGACGCCAACGAGCAGACCGCCATCCAGCTCCACCAGGTCCGTACCCTCGCCGCCGATCTGATCGGGCAGCACGGCGGTCCGGCCGCGGACGCCGGCTTCCACATCACGTTCCAAGGCGGCAGCCGCGACCTGGACGACCTGACCATCGGGGGCGGCCGCTACTACGTCGACGGCATCCTGTGCGACGCGACCCGGCCGCTGCCCGGTGCGGCGGTCGGTGAGGAGGCGCCGGAAGGAGCCCCGGGCGACGAGGGCGAGGCGGACCCGCCCGGACCGGACGAGCCGCCCGCCACCTGGACCTACTGGGACCAGCCCGATGCCTACCGGGACCCGGAGCGGCCGGGCGACCGGCTGCCGGAGCGGCGTCCGTTCCTGGTCTACCTCAAGGTGTGGGAGCGGTCGGTCTCCGCGACCGAGGATCCGGCGCTGCGTGAGGTGGCCCTCGGCCCGGCGATGCCGGACACGGCGGCGCGCGTCAAGGTGGTCTGGCAGGTGCTGCCGCTGGAGGGGTCGGCCCTGGAGCTGGAGGACCCGGAGGGGGCGACCAAGGAGCAGGTCGGCAAGGCGTTCGGCGCGTGGGCGCGGAAGGCGGCGGCGCCCGCGTCCCGGCTGGCGGCCCGTGCCGAGCGGCCGGAACACGCGGACGAGGACCCCTGCCTGGTGCGGCCGGACGCCCGCTACCGGGGGCCGGAGAACCAGCTGTACCGGGTGGAGATCCACGAGGGCGGCACGGCGCGGGAGGCCACCTTCAAATGGTCCCGGGAGAACGGTTCGGTGGTCTTCCCGGTCGACGAACTGGACGGCACCTGGGTGGAGTTGGCTTCCCTCGGCGGTGACGACAAGCTGGATCTGAACGTCGGGGACCGGGTGGAGTTCGTGGACGCCGCCTACACCGGCCGCGGTGAGCCGCTGCCGCTGCCGCGGGTGGAGGAGGTCGATCTGCCGGGGCGGCGGGTGCGGCTGTCCGGTGAGCCGGCGCCCGGCGTCGGGCGCCGCCCCGAGCTGCGGCCCTTCCTGCGCCGCTGGGACCACCGGGAACCCACCCGGCGGCCGCGCAAGGGAGCGGCGGCACGGCCCCGGCACGGCGCCCTCGCGGTCGAGGAGGGCCGCTGGCTGCCCCTGGAGGACGGTGTCGAGGTGTACTTCGCCCCCGGGGGCACCTACCGCCCCGGGGACCACTGGCTGATCCCGGCCCGGACCGCCACCGGCGCCGTGGAGTGGCCGGTGAACACGGCCCGTCAACCCCTGCTCCAGGCCCCGGCCGGGATCCAGGTGCACTACGCGCCCCTGGCGTGGGTGACGGCCGAGCAGGCGGAGCTGGATCTGCGGATGGTGTTCGGGCCGCTGGCCACGCCCGCCCCGGCGGCGGACGCGGAGGCGCTCGCGGCGGAGGCCGCAGCGGAGGCCGAGGCCCGGGCCGCGGCGGAGGCGGAGCCGGAGGGGTAGGCCGGGTGCGGGGCCGATTGAGCTCCGCGCCCCCCGTATCCGTACATCACCGTGCCTCATCCTTAAAGGAGTACATCACCATGGCCACACCTCTCACCGCCGGCCGTCTGCTCAAGGCGCTTCGCGACGAGGGACTGGACGTCCGTGAGTACCGCGACTGGCGCACTCACAACCGCAACGCCAAGGGCCCCTGGGGCCCGGTCAACGGGGTGATGATCCATCACACCGTCACCCAGGGCACGGCCTCCTCCGTGGAGCTGTGCTACGAGGGACACGCCTCGCTGCCGGGGCCGCTGTGCCACGGGGTCATCGACAAGTCCGGCGCGGTCCACCTGGTCGGCAACGGCCGCGCCAACCACGCGGGCCTCGGCGACGGCGATGTGCTCAGAGCCGTCGTCGACGAAACCGCGCTGCCCGACGACAACGAGGCCGACACCGACGGCAACCGCCACTTCTACGGCTTCGAGTGCGTCAACCTCGGCGACGGCGAGGACCCCTGGCCGGAGGCGCAGAAGCTGGCGATCGAGAAGGTGTCCGCCGCCATCTGCCGCGCCCACGGCTGGACCCAGCGCTCGGTGATCGGCCATCTGGAGTGGCAGCCGGGCAAGGTCGACCCGCGTGGCTTCTCCATGGACACCATGCGCGGCCGGATCGCCAAGCGGCTCGGCGCGGGGCCGGACGGCCCGGCCCCCGAGCCGCCGGCGTCCTATGAGCCGTTCCCGGGGGCCGGCTTCTTCCGGGCCGGCCGCGAAAGCAAGATCATCACGGCGATGGGCAAGCGGCTGGTGGCCGAGGGCTGCGGACGCTACGAGGAGGGACCGGGCCCGGAGTGGACCGAGGCGGACCGGAAGTCCTACGCGGCCTGGCAGCGCAAACTGGGCTACTCCGGCGATGACGCGGACGGCATTCCCGGCCGGACCAGCTGGGACAAGCTGCGCGTGCCGGACGTGTAGCCGCCGCCACGCCGGCTGGTCCCGCTGCCCCGGGGCCGGAACGAGAAGAGGGTCAGTGGCCCTCGCCGCACTCGTTTCCGGCCTCGGGGCAGCCCGCGTTCAGCAGCGGGTCCAGACTCGCCCGGAGATAGCGCAACAGCGTGTCGTGCGACGCGGAGGACAGCGCCGGTGAGCGGATGGACAGGCGCATGAGCGTGACGCCCATCAACCACGCGCCCAGCAACTCGGCCCGCACCTCGGCGTCCTCGCCCTCCAGACGCCGGGCGAACCGCTCCGAGAACACCTCGGCGATGTCCTCGCGGAGCCGCCCCAGGCTCTCCTCCCGGTTGGAGGAGCGCAGCTTGGTCAGCAGCGGATGCGGGGCCTGCTCCTCGGTGGGGGCCTTGGACACGATCTCGCAGATCCACTCCGGCACCTCGTCCAGCGGCAGGTGGTCCAGCGGTTCGAACACGCTGATGGTCTTTCCCGACACCGCGTCGAACAGCGCCTTTTTTGAGCCGAAATAGCGGTAGACCAGGGCGGCGTCCACTCCGGCGTCCTTGGCGATGTCGCGCACACCGCAGCCGTCGTAGCCGTACCGCGCGAACCGCAGCGTCGCGGCACTCAGCAGCGCGGTGCGGGTGCCCGCCGCGTCGTATTTGCGCACGCGTGAGGGGAGTGCGTCGCCCCGTTGTCTGTCGTTTGCTGGGTTCACCTGTCGTACCTCCGCCTGGACCGTGCCCCCCATGCTGCCGGTTCAGCGCCGCATGTCCAGAAGTCATCCCTTGTTGTCATCACATGTTGACCAAGATCGGATCCAGCGCGTTATGTTTTGTCAACGCTTTTGTCAACGCGTGGTGACTTTGGCTACCCGCATCTGACCCCCAGCAGAAGTGGTGATCCCCCTTGCAGATACAACGCGTCGCCGTGGTCGGCACCGGTTACGTCGGACTGACCACCGGCGCCTGTCTGGCCACCCTCGGCCACCGGGTGGTGTGCGCGGACACCGACCGCCACAAGGTCGAACGGCTCCGCCAGGGACAGGTCGACATCCTCGAACCCCGCCTGCCCGAACTCGTCCGGGAAGGGCTGGACAACGGACGGCTGGAGTTCGTCCAGGACACCCGGGCCGCGGTCGCCGAGGCCGACGTGGTGTTCCTGTGCCTGCCGACCCCGATGGGCGTCGGCGGCGCCGCCGACCTGGCCGCCGTCGAGGCCGTGGCGGACGAGATCCGCGGCGATCTGCCGCACGGCAGCGTGGTGGTGAACAAGTCCACCGTGCCGGTGGGCACCGCCGAGCGCGTCGCGGCGCTGCTGGACCGCCCGGATGTGACCGTGGTGAGCAACCCGGAGTTCCTCCGGGAGGGTTACGCGGTGCGCGACTTCCTCAACCCCGACCGCATCGTGGTCGGCGCCGCCGACCGGGACGCGGCACGGCGGGTGGCCGACCTGTACGCCGATCTCGACGCCCCGCTGGTGCTCACCGACGCGGCGGGCGCCGAACTCGCCAAGTACGCGGCCAACTTCTTCCTGGCGATGAAGCTCTCCTTCGCCAACAACCTCGCCACCCTGTGCGAGCACTTCGGCGCCGAGGTGGACGATGTGCTCACCGGCATCGGCCACGACCCGCGCATCGGCTCGGCCTTCCTCAAGCCCGGCCCCGGATGGGGCGGCTCCTGCCTGCCCAAGGACACCCACGCGCTGCTGACCATCTGCCAGGAGTCGGGGGTGGAGTTCCCGCTGCTGCGGGCCACCATCGAGACCAACGTCGAGCACCAGCGGCGGCTCGTGGACCGGGTGGTGGCCGGATGCACCCCGGGCGACGGCTCGCTGCGCGGCGTACGGCTGGCCGTGCTGGGTCTGGCCTTCAAGGCGGGCACCTCCGATCTGCGCGACTCGCCGGCCCTGGCCATCGCCCGGCTGCTCAAGGAACAGGGCGCCGAACTCCACGCCTACGACCCCGCCCTCAGCGAGTCGCGCCCCGACCTCAGCGATCTGCTCACCCTCGCGGACACCCCCGAGGAGGCGGTCCGGGGAGCCCGCGCCTGTCTCGTCCTCACCGAGTGGCCGGAGTTCCGCGACCTCGACTGGGAGCGTGTCGCCGGGCTGCTGCAGGCCCCGGTCGTCTACGACTTCCGCAACCTCCTGGACCCGGACGAGCTGCGCCGGGCCGGACTGACCTGTGAGGGCATCGGCCGCTCGCTCGCGATGGCGAGCTGACCGGACCCGCCCCTTCCTCGCCGTACGAGAACCTTCCACAGAAAGGCCCCTGCGTTGCGGGTTCTGTTCACCACGCTCGGCAGCCCCTCCCACGGCCGCGCCCAGCTCCCTCTGGCCCGCGCCCTCGCGGCGGCCGGCCATGAGGTGCTGGTGGTCACCACCCCCACCCTCGCCCCGGTCTTCGAACGGGACGATGTGCGGGTGACCGCGGGCTTCGACGACCTCAACCCCGGAACATTCCTCGGCTCCGCGATGGCCGAGGAGGCCGGCCCGGACGGTCCGCCGGACCTGAACGCCATGGACGAGCAGGAGCGCCAGGAGCTCCTGTCGCGCGTCCTCACCAAGGTGATGTCCGGCCCGATGGCCTCGACGCTCCTGGACGCGCTGCTCCCCGCGGCACGCGACTTCCGCCCCGACCTCATCCTGCGCGACGGCATGGACCTCGGCTCCTGTGTCGTCGCCGAAAGCCTCGGCGTACCCCAGTTGTCCACCCCGTCCGGGAGCGCCAACTCCTACGACCCGGCCGTGCTGCTGCCGGGCCTCAACGTCCTGCGGGAGCGGCACGGAGTGGCCACCTCCGACGACCCGGGCTCGCTCGTTCCGCACGGGCGCATCGACTACGTACCGCCGGCCTTCACCTTCGCCAAGTACCTGCCGGCGTCCTGGTCCTACCGGCAGACGGTGGACGTGGACCGCGGTGCCTCGCTGCCGCGCTGGGTCGCCGAACTGCCCACCGACCGGCCGCTGGTGTTCGCCGCCATCGGCACCGCGATCCCCATGCTCCGCGACCAGGCACAGGACGCGGGCGCCGCCGCCACGCCGCTGCCGATGCCGGATCCGGAGGACACACTGCGCGCCATGGTCCAAGCGGTGTCGCGGCTGGAGGACTGCACCGTCGTCCTCGCCACCTCGGGCATCCCCGTGGACACCGACGGGGTGCCCTCCCATGTGCGCCTGACCGATCGGCTGCCGCAGCCCCTGCTGCTGGAATCCGTGGACCTCTTCCTGACCCACGGCGGCTTCAACAGCATCCGCGAGGCGATGCGCACCGCGACCCCGATGGCGGTGCTTCCCCAGTTCGGCGACCAGCCCGGCAACGCACAGCGGGTCCAGGAGCTCGGTCTCGGCCGGCACATCACCGACACCACACCGGACGGCATCGTCGCCGTCTGCCGTGAGGTGCTGGCCGATGACGGCATCCGGGCCACTGCCCGCCGGGCGCGGCTGGAGATGCTGGCACTGCCGGAGATCGGCAGCGCCGTCCCCGACCTGGAGAAGATCGCCGGGTAGCACCCGTTCCCGGAGCCCGGCGCCCCGCGCCCGGGCGCCCCGTTCCCGGAGCCCGGGCCGCCGCGCCCGGGCTCCGCTCTCCCCCCGCTCTCCCCGGTCCCCCGCGCGGCAGAAAAGGTTCGCAGGTACGTATGCCGTCCTCATCCACCACCACCGAGCCCGAGGCCCCCACCCGGCTGACTCACCGTCAGGTCGTCACCGTGCTGTCCGGGCTGGTGCTCGGCATGTTCCTCGCCGCGCTCGACCAGACCGTGGTCTCCTCGGCGCTGCGCACCATCGCCGACGATCTGCACGGACTCACCGCCCAGGCGTGGGTGACCACCGCCTATCTGGTCACCGGCACCATCGTCACCCCGCTGTACGGGAAGCTCTCCGACATCTACGGCCGACGGCCGGTCTATCTGTGCGCGATCGTGCTGTTCACCTTCGGATCGCTGCTGTGCGGATTCGCCACCTCGATCCACCAGCTCGCGGCCTTCCGGGCGGTCCAGGGCCTCGGCGGCGGCGGGCTGATGTCCCTCGCCATGACGATCATCGCGGACATCACCTCGCCCCGGGAGCGCGGCCGCTACCAGGGCTACATCACGGCGGTGTTCGCCGCCTCCAGTGTGGTCGGCCCGCTGGTGGGCGGGGTGTTCGCCGAGCGCGCCAGTCTGCTGGGGATCGCCGGATGGCGCTGGATCTTCCTGGTCAACGTACCGCTGGCGGCCCTGGCCATCGTGGTGATCCTCCGCGTGCTGCACGTACCCCACCAGCCCGTACGGCACCGGCTGGACTACGGCGGGGCGCTGACCCTCGCGGTCGGGATCGTGCCGCTGCTGGTCGTCGCCGAACAGGGGCGCAGCTGGGGCTGGGGCTCGCCCCAGGCGCTGGTGATGTACGTGGTCGGGCTGGTCGGCCTGGTCTGCTTCGTGCTGCTGGAGCGGCGGATGGGGGACGCCGCGCTGCTGCCGGTCAGGCTGTTCCGCATCCGGGCGTTCCGGCTGGGCACGGTGCTGCACTTCACCGTCGGCATCGCCATGTTCGGCGCCATGACCACGCTTCCGCTCTACCTCCAGCTGGCCAAGGGCATGAGCCCGATGGGGGCGGGCCTGGCCACGCTGCCCACCGTGGCGGCGAACGTGACGGTGACCCTGGTGGTGGGCCGGCTGATGTCCCGGACCGGCCGGTTCAAGGTCCACCTGGTCGCGGGCGTCGGCTCGCTCACCGCCGCCATGCTGGTGTTCGCCACGCTGAGGGACGACAGCCCGCTGTGGTACGTCGCCATCGGCATGGTGTTCATGGGCGCGGGCCTCGGCGCGTCGATGCAGACGATCACCACCCTGTCCCAGTCCGACGTGCCCCGCCGGGACATGGGGGCGGCCACCGCGTCGGTGAACTTCTTCCGCTCCAACGGCGGCACGGTGGGCGCCGCCGCCTTCCTGTCCATCCTCTTCTCCCTGGCCGGGACGCGGATCAGCGAACGCGTGGCCGCCGCCTTCCACGAGGCGTCGTTCCGCCGGCTCGCCGAGGAACCGGCGAACGCCGACGCGCTGAAGGGCGTCCTGCGGGCCGACGGCGGGGTGAACCTGGAGGACTCCGCCTTCCTCCGCCACCTCGACCCGGGCGTGGCGCAGCCGTTCCTGGAGGGATACGTCAGCGCCATGCGCGTGGTCTTCCTCACCGGCGCCGCGGTGGCCCTGCTCGCCTTCGTCATCGCCGCCTGGCGGGTGCCGAACACCCAGCTCTCCGCCGACTGACCGGTCGGCGGGAGCGGGCGGGGACGGACACCAGGGTGGAGGCCCGCGCCGGGCCGCGGGACGCTTGGTGTTACCGGGCCGCCGGATGCCCGGCGCTACCGGGCCGCGGGACGCCTGGCGCTACCAGGCCGCCGGTGTGCCGTCCCAGGAGAAGAACCCGCCGGTGGGCCCGGTGTCCGGGAGGAGCGCCAGCCGGACCGCGCCCGCCGCGCCCTCGGCCGGGTCCCCGTCGCTCGCGGCGGCGCGGGCGTTCAGATCGGTGGACCGCAGCCCGGGGGCCAGGGCGTTGACCTTGAACCCTTCCGGAGCCAGGGTCTGGGCGTAGAACAGGGTGAGGGCGTTCAGGGCGGTCTTGGACGAGCGGTAGGCCGCACCCGCTCCGGCGGAGACGGCGAACTGGTGGCCCGGGTCCGCGCTCCAGGTCAGCGAGCCGGTGCCGCTGGAGACATTGACGATCCGGGGCGCCGCCGAGCGGCGCAGGGCCGGCAGAAAGGCGTTGGTGACGGCGAGGACGCCGAAGAGGTTGGTCTCATAGGTCCGGCGGAAGCCGTCCAGGTCCGCCTCCGGCGCCGTACGGCCGTCCACCATGATGCCCGCGTTGTTGACCAGGACGTCCAGCCGTTCCACCTGTGCCGCGGCCGTGGCGACGCTGTCGGCGTCGGTCACGTCGAGCACCAGGAGCCGGGCGCCGCCGCCGATCTCCTGGACGGCCCGCCGCCCCCGTTCGGCGTCGCGGGAACCCACGTGGACGGTCAGGCCCTCGGCGACGAGCTGGCGGGCGATTTCCTTGCCGATGCCCTTGTTGGCACCGGTGACCAGTGCTGTGCGATCGTTCATGACAGCAACGATTCCCCGTCCCCTGACGCCCCCGCCAGGGACAAGCTGTACCAGGCAGCCGGAGGAAACAGCCGAGGGAAGCAGCCGGGGGAAGCAACCGAAGGAGAACCCAAGGAGGCAGCATGGCGAGGCAGGAGCTGGCCCGCTTCCTGCGGGACCGCCGCGAGCGGCTGCGCCCCCAGGACCTCGGTCTGCCCGACGACCCCCACCGCCGTACGCCGGGTCTGCGGCGGGAGGAGGTCGCGGAGCTGGCCCATATGTCGGTCGACTACTACGTCCGCCTCGAACAGGCCAGGGGACCCCGGCCCTCGCCGCGCATCCTGGACGGGCTGGCGCGGGCACTGCGGCTCGCGCCCGCCGAGCGCAGCCATCTGTTCCGGCTCGCGGGGACGAGCGCGCCTCCCGATGTCCGGGCGGAGCGGCGGGTCCGCCCGCAGGTGGCCCAGTTGCTGCGGCGGCTGCCCGACACCGGGGCGATCGTCACCGACGCCGCCTATGACGTGGTCGCCTGGAACCCGCTGGCGCAGGCGCTGCTCGGCGACGACCTCGGGCGGCACCCCAACCTCGCCCGCCGTCGTTTCCTGGGTCAGGGCCACGCCTATGAGAGCTCCAGTGCCGAGGAGTTCGGACACGTCGTGGTCGCGCGGCTGCGCCGGGCCGCCGACCGCTACCCGCACGACGCCGCGCTCGCCGGGCTGCTGGGCGAGCTGCGCGCGGGCAGTGAGGAGTTCCGGCAGATCTGGGAGGAGCGTCCGGTCCACGCGCCGGGGCACCGGACCAAAACCGTCGAGCACCCGGTGGCCGGGCCGCTCCGGCTCAACTGCGATGTGCTGCTGGTCCCCGAGGACGACCAGGAGGTGGTCCTGATCACAGCCGACCCCGGGTCCCCGTCCGCCCGTACCCTCCGCGGGCTGGCGGGCGCGGCAGTACCCTGACGGCCCGGCGTCCGGCCAAGGCGCGGGGCGGGGTCCGGGGCGTTGCCGCGGGGGCCGCGCCGTCAGTCCCGTGAGTGGCCGAACAGGATCCGGTACACGACCAGCAGGACGAAGGAGCCGCCGATGGCCGCGCCCCAGGTGGTGAGGTCGAAGAACTCCTTCTGGACCGGTCGGTCGAAGAACTTCGCGGAGATCCACCCGCCCACGAACGCCCCCGCGATGCCGATGAGCGTGGTGCCGATCAGCCCGCCGGGGTCACGTCCCGGCAGAATGATCTTGGCAATGACCCCGGCGAGCAGGCCGAGGATGATCCAGCTCACGATACTCACGTTGGCGTTCCCTTCGTTGTACAGGCGTCATGGAAGACGCCGCTCGGCCGGTGGCGGTTGCCGGCCGGTTTGATCTTCGGATGCCCGGGGTGCGGCATGCCATGCCTGTCGGCCGGTCCGCGGGTCCGCAGGGCGGGAGCCGGGGCTCCGGCCTTGCGGACCGCCACCTGGCGAGGGGATCAGCCGATGGCGGGGACGGGCGGCTCACGGGACGGCCGCGTGGTCTTCCCGGGAGCGATGTCCGTAGCGGTGTCGTCGGGGGTGAAGGGCAGCTCCCCGCGGAACACCGCAGGGCCCGGGCGGTGCCCAGCTGCCCTCCCAGCGGGCCACGGCCAGAGGGGCGACACCCACCGTTGCCGACCAGGCCGGGCGTGGCCCCGGCCTTGGCCGTGGCCTGGCCTCGGGCCCGGCCCCGGGACTGGCCTTGGCTCCAGGCCTGGCCCTGGCCCTGGCCCCGGCCCTGGCCTCGGGCCCGGCCCCGGGCCCGGCCTCGGGCCTGGCCCTGGCCTTGACCCCGGGCCCGGCCTCGGGCCTCGGGCCTCGGGCCTTGGCCCCGGCCCGGGCCTGGCCCGGCCCCGGAGGGCATCCGTCCGCACCGGTGCGCCGCATCCTGCTGGTGCGCATGGCCGACCACGCCCTCACCCCGGCTGCCGGGGCGGTCACCGGTTCGCTGCGCGCGAGCGCCGCGGCCCCGGCGAACCGGCGCGGGGGAACGAGCGGACCGCGTGTCATGACGATCCGTCAGGCGGCGCGTCCTGGATGGCCGGTCACAACGAGGAGATCACCCGCCCTCGGTCCTCCATGGCCCGGCGCGCCAGCACCGAGGCGGGGGCGAGACGATCGAACTCGTGGACGGCCCCGCCGCGGACGTGCAGTTCGACGGGGATGCCCGCGCCGGCGAGCCGCTGGGCGTGCACAACGGCCTCGGCGCGGAAGATGTCCAGCTCGCCGACCTCGACATAGGCGGGCGCCAGGCCCTCGACGGAGGCGACGCGGGCCGGGGCCGCCGCCGGCGGGACGTCGTCGGTGCCGAACGCCCCGCCGAGCAGGGCGTGCCAGCCGGTCCAGTTGTCGTCCCAGGTCCAGGCCACATAGGGCAGCAGCCGTGGGTCCGGGGCGAGGTTGCGGTCGTCGAGCATGGGATACAGCAGGATGTGGCGGGCGAGCGGAACCCCCCGGTCGCGGGCGAGGACCGCCGTGCCCGCGGCGAGTCCGCCCCCGGCGCTGTCCCCCATGACGGCGATGCGCCGGGGATCGACCCCGAACTCAGCCGACCGGTCGCGCAACCAGGCCAGCGCGGCGAACACGTCCTCGACCGGGCCGGTGCCGGTCGCCCCGTCGGGAGCCAGGCGGTAGTCCACCGACAGGAACGGCACCCCGGTCGCCTCGACGTACCCGGCGACGACGGAGTCGTAGAGGTCGACACCGCCGGAGACCATCCCTCCGCCGTGGGCGAAGACGACCGCGGAACCCGGCGCGGAATCGGCCTTCTCGTACCAGCGGACGAGGATCTCCGCCCCGCCCCGGGACCGCACGGTGTGCGAGGCCGCCTTCACCAGGGGGTAGCCGGAGGGAAAGGCCGGGAGCTGGGAGGCCATCCACTCCATGGAGGCCGTGCCCCGGGCGCGCAGCGCCCGCCAGTCGTCGCGCTTGGGTGGGGGAGGAGTGGGGCCGCTCCGCCCGGCGAGCGCCCGCAGCACCGCGGCGAGTTCGGGGTCGAGCGTATAGGCCATGGTCGACTCCGTTCGAGGACGGCGGGGCGGGTGCCCCGACTGTCCTCACAGCCTCCTGTGCCGCGCTCGAGCGCCGGTACACCAGCCCTGCGGCGCGAGGCCCCCAGCCCTGCGGCGCCTGCCCCCGGGGGCAGGCGCCCCTTCGCCCCGGTGTGCCCGGCCCCGGCTGCGGCTCCGGGCTCTCCCGGTCACCGTTTTCCCTGCGTCTGGTGCCGTTTCGCGGAGCGGTTTGGGGCCACCGGGCCTGTCCCCGGCTGCCCGGCGGGCCGAGGAACCGCCGCCGCTGCCCGGAGCCTCCCATCGGGCTGGTGGCCGGACGGTGGGACGGGGCGCGGCCAAACCCCGTGGACGGGTTCGTGGATAAGTCCGTGGACGGGTTCGCCGACCGGTGCTCCCGGTCTCCCCGTCAGGCCGGTCCTCCGCACGGCGACCGGGCACCGGGACGAGACCCTCAGCCGGTGGACGGACACCGCCGTTCCACCACGGCGCCCGTCCGCTGGGACATGCGGTACGAGGGGGCCAGGTCGCGCACCTCGACCGTGCAGAGCACACCGGCCGTGGCGGGGCCCGCGGGCAGGTGCCGGTGCAGCAGGGCGAGCACGGCCTCGGACAGCCGCTCCTTGAGCCGGCCGGTGCGCCCCGGCAGCAGCCCCACCTCGACGTGCACGAACGGAGTCTGCCCACCGTTCCGCGGCCCGACGTAGGTCTCGGCCGCGGGACGCAGGAACGTCTTGCACACCCCCTGGGAGCGCGCCGCCTCGATCACCATCGCGTGCAGTTCCGCCACGAGGGAGGGCCCATCGAAGACGTCGGCCAGCTGGGGGGAGTAGTCGATGGTGAGGTGCGGCATGCCGTTTCCGTAAGTCTCGTCGGGCGGCCCCGGAGGGTCGGATCGGTGTGCGGGGGCCTGGGCCGGCGCTGGCCACTTCCCCACTTTTATAGGTAGCCTAACTATAAATTATCGACCGATAGGGCCGAGCCATGGACGAGTTGACGGACGAGACTCGTAAGAGACTGCTGCGGATCAGCCAGGCGATCCGACGCGACGCGGCCGGTCTGCCGGTCACGACCGCGCAGGGCGCCGTGCTGAGTCTGCTCGGCGGCGGCCCGATGAGCGTCGGTGAACTCGCCCGCGCCGAGGGCGTCCAGCCGCCCAGCATGACTCAGCTCGTCAACCGCATGGAGGCGGCGGGGTGGGTGGCCCGTTCCGGACCCGCCCGCAAGGGCAGCACCGTGCGGATCACCGCCCTCGGGCGACGGATCGCGGCGGACGTGTGCAAGAGCCGCAACGAACTGCTGGAGGAGCGGATGGCCGAGCTGACCGCCGAGGACCGTGAAGCCCTGCTCGCGGTCCTGCCCGTCTTCGACAAGATGTTCGGCCCGCCGGTTCCCGGCGCGGCGCCCGGCCCGCCGGTCGGTGACGGGCCGACCGGGGGCCATGACGCCGGTGTCCGGCGCCCGGCGCCCGGCGCGACGCCCAGTGGGGTCAGCGGGCGAAGCTCCGGCTGATGACGAGGCGCTGGATCTGGTTCGTACCCTCGAAGATCTGCATGATCTTGGCCTCGCGCATATAGCGCTCGACCGGGAAGTCGCGGGTGTAGCCGTAGCCGCCGAGAACCTGGACGGCGTCGGTGGTGACCTTCATGGCGGCGTCGGTGGCGACGAGCTTGGCGACGCTGGCCTGCCGGCTGTAGGAACGGCCGAGGTCGCGGCGGCGGGCGGCGTCGAGGTAGGTGGCGCGGGCGGAGTCGACGGCGGCGGCCATGTCGGCCAGCAGGAATCCGAGCCCCTGGTGGTCGATGATCTTCTTGCCGAAGGTGGTGCGCTCGTTGGCGTAGTCGACGGCGGCGTCGAGGGCGGCCTGGGCGAGCCCGGTGGCACAGGCGGCGATGCCGAGCCGGCCGGAGTCGAGCGCGCTGAAGGCGATCTGCAGACCCTGGCCCTCGGCGCCGATGAGGCGGTCGTGGTCGATCAGGGCGCCGTCCCAGTGGGCGGTGGTGGTGGGGATGGCGTGCAGGCCCATCTTCTCCTCGGGCTTGCCGAACGACAGGCCGTCGGCCCGGCCGGGGGCGAGCAGGCAGGAGACGCCGTGGCCGCCCTCGCTGGTGCGCGCGAACAGCGCGTAGAAGTCGGCGCGCCCGCCGTGGGTGATCCACGCCTTGGTACCGGTGATCCGGTAGCCGTCGGTCTCCTTCTCGGCGCGGCAGGTCAGGGCGGCGGCGTCGGAGCCGGCCTGGGGCTCGGAGAGGCTGTAGCCGCCCACGGCCTCACCCGCGAGCATCCCGGGCAGCCACCGCTGCCGCTGCTCCTCGGTGCCGAACGTGGCCAGGGGGAAGCAGGCGAGGCCGTGCACGCTGGTGGCCACGGCGACCGCGGCCCACCGGGCGGCCAGCTCCTCGAGGACCTGGAGGTAGACCTCGTACGGCTGACCGCCGCCGCCGAACTCCTCGGGGTAGGGCAGGCCGAGCAGACCGGCCTCGCCCAGGATCGAGAACAGTCCCTCCGGATAGGTCTCCTGGCGTTCGTGCTGGTCGACCCGGGTGGCGAGCTCCTTGTCGGCGATCTCGCGGGTCAGCGCGATCAGGTCTTCGGCCTCTTGGGTCGGAAGGAGTCGGTCGACGCTCACGGAAGCCTCCTTATCGGTACCGCCATCGGTACTGACGTATTGATAAGAGTACCGTTAGCGGGTGGCCGGCGTCCATGGAGACGGATGTTCAGGGGAAGAAAGGCCCGGTCGGGGCCGTGAGAAGATCGGAGGGTGACCAGCACTACCCCTGTCCGCCGGGGGGAGGCCCGCCGCGCCGAGCTCGAGAACGGCGTCGTGCGGCTGATCCTCTCCGAAGGCTTCGCCCAGCTGACGCTGGACGACGTCGCCGCGCGCCTGCACTGCTCGAAGCGGACCCTCTACACGCTCGCCGGCAGCAAGGAACAGCTGGTCCGCGCGGCCGTGGTGCGGTTCTTCCGCTTCGCGACCGAACGGGTCGAGCGGGCCGTCGCGGCCGACGGCCTGTCGCCGGCCGCCCGGATCACCGCATACCTGAACGCGGTCGCGGCCGAACTCGCCGTCGCCTCACCCCGGTTCTTCGACGACCTGGCCTCGTTCGCGCCCGCCGCGGAGGTCTACGAGCGGAACACGCGGGCCGCGGCCCGCAGGATCGGCGAACTGATCGACCGCGGGGTCAGCGAGGGCGCGTTCCGCGACGCGCACGCCGGATTCGTCGCCGACCTGGTGGCGGCGCAGATGGTCCGCATCCAGCAGCGCGCGGTGGCCGCGAGCACGGGTCTGTCCGACAGCGAGGCATACGCCGAGCTGGCCGCCCTGGTCACGGCCGGACTGAGCCATCCCGCGTGACGGTGCCGCTCAGGTGCGGGACGCGGCCCGGAGCCGGGTGACACGGCGATCGGCCGGGCGGGCGGTGGCCGTACGTGGTCGCCCCTCGCCTGCGGTGGACGTTCGCCTCCGCCTGTGGTGGACGTGGGGCGCTCCTCGCCTGTGGTGGACGTTCGCCGTTCCTGCCCGCGGTGAACGGGGTCGCCTTCCCGCCGGTGGTGGACGTGGCCACCACTCGCCTGTTGCGTACGTTCGCCCCCGCCTTTAGCAGACGTGGCCACCGCCCTGCCTGCGGCAGACGTGGCCACCCCTCGCCTGTGGTGGACGTCCGCCCGCCCTGCGCGCGGTGAACGGGGTCGCCTTCCCGCCGGTGGTGGACGTGGCTACCCCCTTGCCCGTGGCAGACGTCCGCCCGTCCTGCGCGCGGTGAACGGGGTTGCCTTCCCGCCTGCCGCAGACGCGGCCACCTCCTCGCCCGTGGCAGACGCGGCCACCCCCGCCCGCGGCGGACGTGGCCACCACCCGCCCACCGCAGACGCTCACGGGCCCACGCGCCGGTTCTTCACCCGGCACCGGTCAGGTCATCGCCGTCCCCGGGCACCGGCGGGCCCGTCCCGTCTCACTGTTCCCCGGGGCGGCGTGCCGGAGGCGGCGGGGGCAGGGCCTCGCCCGAGGTGAAGCGGCCGGGCCGGAAGTCCGACAGCAGGGGGGACTCGTCGCCGTACAGCTCGTCCGCGACCAGGCGGCCGAGCAGGGGGGCCAGGGTGATGCCGCTGTGGGTCGCCACCACGTAGAACGGGACGTCGGTGGCGGCGAAGCCCGCCACCGTGAAGCCGTCGCCCGGCATGGCCCGCCGGCCGACCCGGACCTTCTCCATCACGGCTCCCTCGGTGCCGGTCAGCACCTCGGGCAGACGGGCCAGGAGTTCGGTGGCGATCCCACCGTCGGGCGGGTACGACTCGGCCGGGTCGGCGGCGGCGTCCAGGTCCAGGGCCTGGAGCAGCAGGCGGCCGCCGCCGTCGGGGCGGGCGTTGAGCCGTGGGCCGGTAAGAACGCGGGACAGGCGCGCGGCCACCGGTGCGGTGGTGGCGAGGAAGCCGACCGTCGCCGAGCCGGCCAGATCCGGGTCCACCATGGGGATGTGCGCACCGGCCAGTTCGGCCACTCCCCGCGTCCACCGGCCCACGCAGCTCACCACCGTGTCCGCGGTGTGGCGGCCGCCGTCGGCGCAGATCACGGTGGTGCCCGCCGGGCCGTGCTCGATGGCGGTCACCCGGGCGCCGCCCACCACCGTCACGCCCAGGTCCTTGGCACCGCCCAGCAGCCGGGACAGCAGCAGCACGGGCAGGGTGTACGCCTCCTGGGGGAAGAAGGCGAACCGGGCGTGCGACGGTGCCGCCGCGAGGTCCGGCTCCAGCTTCCGGGCCCGTTCCGCGGTGATCCACTCCACCGGGTAGTCCCTCTCCCGGAGCCGGGCCACCCGCGCGGCGAGCACCTCCTTGTGCCGGTCCGTCACCGCCCACTCCAGGTTCCCGGTGGGGAAGAACCACGGCGCGCCGCCCCCGGCGAACTCGTGGTGGGCCCGCATTCCCGCGTGGTTGAGCGCGAAGTACGGCTCCGGCTCCTTGTTCGCGCTGTTGACCCAGGCGAACGAGGTCGCGGTGGTGCCCGCGCCGGGGTGTTCCGCCTCCAGCACGGTGACGCGGGCGCCGCGGGCGGCCAGTTCGGCCGCCACGGCCGCGCCCACCACTCCGGCTCCGATGACCACAACTCGCAAGGCAATCCTCCTCAGTCTCCGGTGCACGCGTCTTCGGGCACGCCGGAACAGGGCCTGGCCCGGGAACGTCGTGCGGGAACGGTGTGTGCGCACGCTGCGCACGCACGGTGGGTGCGCACGCTGTGCACGCACGTTGTGTGCGCACGGTGGGTGCGCCACGTGCGTGCGGCGGAGCACGGGGTCAGCGCTCGGGGTCGGCCCCGAAGAGATGGGCGACACCGACGATGCGCTCGATGACGACGACGACCACCGCGGCGAAGAACACCATCACGGTGCCCACGGCGGTCACGGTCGGGTCGTAGTTGTACTGGAGGTAGTTGAAGATCCGCACCGGCAGGGTCTGCATGTCCGTGGTCACCACGAACAGCGCGATGGTCAGGTCGTCGAAGGAGGTGATCAGGGCGAAGAACGCCCCCGCGACCATCGGTCCGCGCACGGCGGGCAGCGTCACGTGCCAGAACACCCGCGGCGCCGTCGCGCCCAGACCGGCGGCGGCCAGCTCCGCCGACCGGTCCAGCCCGGCGAGCCCGGCCAGGACCAGGCGGACGGTGTACGGGACGGTCAGCACCAGGTGTGCCAGCAGCAGGGTGAGCGGGCTGGAGGCCATGCCGAGCTGGGCGTACCACTGGAGCAGTCCGATGCCGAGCACGATCGTCGGCACGGCGAACGCGCTGGAGAACAGCCTGTCCAGCACCGACTTCCCCGGGAACGGATAGCGGTGGATGGCCAGCCCCGCGGCGAGCCCGAGCGCCGTGGACACCACCGCCGCGCCCGCCGCCACGCCGATGCTGATCAGGAACGAGTCCAGGAACTCGGGCCGGTTCAGCAGCTCCGCGTACCAGTGCAGGGTCAGCCCCTTCGGCGGGAAGGTGACATAGCTGGTGGTGGTGAGCGACGAGGCGATGGTCACGAGCACGGGAGCCATCAGGAACAGGCCGACCAGCGCGGCGAACGCGGCTCCGAGCAGCCGCCCCGCACGCCCGCCCACGCCCGTGGCGGCCGGTGTGCCCACCGGCGTGTCCGCGGCCTTGCCCGCCGCCCCGCTCCCCGTGGTCGCCGCCCCGCTCCCCGTGGTCGCCGCCCTCATGCGAACACCTCCTTGCCCCCGCGCCCGCGCAGCAGCCGGGCGTACCCCGCCGTCAGGACGGTCGTCACCACGATCAGGACGAAGCCGATCGCCGCCGCGTACGGCCAGTTCAGATTGGATGTGGCCTCGGTGTAGACGAAGTACGGCATCAGCTTCACCGTGGGCCCGCCCAGAATCGCCGGGGTGACGAAGCTGGAGACGGTCAGGCTGAACACGATCAGCGAACCGGCGAGCATGCCCGGCAAGGACAGCGGGACGGTGATCCGCCAGAAGCACGTCCAGCCGCCGGCCCCCAGGCCCTTGGCCGCGGGGGTGAGGGCCGGGTCGATCCGGTCCAGGCTGCCCATCAGCGGCAGCACCATGTAGGCGAGCATCACGTGCACCATGCCGACGACGACCGCGGTGTCGTTGTACAGCATCTTCGGCGCGTCCAGGCCCACGGCGTGGAACGCGTCCGCGACCGGCCCCTTCGGCCCGAGCAGCACCAGCCACCCGTACGCCCTGGTCACCATGGAGATGAGCAGCGGGGACAGCAGCACGAGGGAGAGGTAGTTGCGCGCCCTGGGAGAGCGCCCGCGCAGATAGACGGCGAACGGGTAGCCCACGACGAGGCAGCCGAGCGTGGTCAGCGCGCCGATCCACAGGGTGTGCCACAACACGCCCCGGTAGAAGGAGTCCCCGAGGAACCGCGTGTAGTTGTCCAGGGTGGGGGCGCCCGCCTGGGTGCGGAAGCTGTTGTACACCAGCATGAACAGCGGTGCGACGAAGAGCAGGGCGAGGACGGCGATGGCCGGGGAGGCCAGCAGCAGACCGGTGCGCCAGGGGCCGCGCCGCCTGACCGGCCCGGTAGCCGGCGGCGCCGGCGCGGAGCCCTCGGGCGTCAGGGCCGGGCCGCGAGCGACGCGTGCTGTGGCTGCCATGCGCAGATCACCTCCTCGCCCAGACCGGGCACGTCGGAACCGAACGGCATCGTGGCCTCCACACGTCCCGCGGCCGTGGCCACCGCACAGCGCACGCGGGTGCCGAGGAAGCGGGTGGCCTCGACGGTGCCGGGAAGCCCCGGCTCCGCGGTCCGGCCGGCGGATGTGCCGTCCGCGCGGCCCTCCCCGGGGCCGGGTACGGGCAGCACCCGCACGGCCTCCGGCCGCACATAGAGCCGTACCTCCTCGCCGTCGTCCGGCGTGGGGCCGACCGGCGTCGCCGTGACCAGGTGGGTGCCGATCCGGCAGCGGTGGCCGTTGGCGGCCGTCCCCGCCGCGATGCCGTCGAGCACGTTCACCTCACCGACGAACCGCGCCACGAAGTCCGTGGCCGGACGCAGATACACGGCCTCGGGGTCGTCCAGCTGGTGGATCGTCCCCTCGGCCATCACCGCGATCCGGTCCGACACCGCCAGTGCCTCGTCCTGGTCGTGGGTGACCAGGATCGTGGTGGTGCCCACCCGGCGCTGGAGGGCGGCGACCTCCTCGCGCAGGCGCACCCTGAGCTGGGCGTCGAGGTTGGAGAACGGCTCGTCGAGCAGCAGCAGATCGGGTTCCACGACCAGCGCCCTGGCCAGGGCCGTGCGCTGGCGCTGCCCGCCGGAGAGCTGACGCGGGTACCGCTCGCCCATGCCGTCGAGTCCCACCAGCTCCAGGGCCTCGGCAGCCCGGTGCCTGCGCCGGGCTGCCCCCACCTTGCGCATCCGCAGGCCGAACGCGATGTTCTCCGCCACCGTCATGTGCGGGAAGAGCGCGTAGGACTGGAAGACCATGCCCATGGCCCGCCGGTTCGCCGGAAGCCGGGTGATGTCGCGGCCGTCCACCTCCACCGCGCCCGAGTCGGGCAGCAGATGGCCCGCCACCATGTTCAGTGTGGTGCTCTTGCCGCATCCCGAGGGCCCGAGCAGGGTGAGGAACTCCCCGGGCTCCATCGTCAGATCGATGCCGCGCACGATCTCCTTGCCACCGAGGGATTTGCGGATCCCCTTGAGGACCAGCCGCCCCCGGGCGCTCCCGGTCCGTCCGGCGGTGTCCGGCCCGGTGGCCGCGCCCGCCACGCCCACGGTTCCCGTTCCCGCGCTCACTTGCTCTCCACCCGCTTGTTCCACGTGTCGGTCCAGGCCGCGCGGTTCTTGTTGATCGTCTTCCAGTCGAGCTTCAGCAGGGAGTCCACCTTGTCGGCGCTGACGACCTTGTTCTTCAGCGCGGGGTCCTCCTTGACGCCGCGGACCACCGAGCCGTCATAGGTCGCCTTGGCCAGCGCCCGCTGGACGGACGGCTCCAGCAGATGGGCGACGAACTTCTGGGCCAGCTCCTGATGCGGTGCCTTCTTGACCACGTTCGCCGTGGTCACCAGGGCGATGGCGCCGTCCTTCGGGTAGACGAAGGCGATCGGGAAGTCCTTGTCCGCCAGCGTCGAGGTCCGCGACACCCCCCACACCGAGGCGGCGGCCTGGCCCTGGAGGAAGTAGTTGGACACATCGGCGGTGGTGTCGAACGTGACCGCGTTCCCGGCGATCTCCCTGACCGCCGTGAAGCCGGGGCCGACGTCCCGCTCCGAGCCGCCGTTCGCCCGGGACGCGCCGACCAGCAGCCCCACCCCGTAGGTGTTGGTGATCGACGGCAGGACCACCTTGTCCTTCAGCTTGGGGTTCGCCAGGTCCTCCCAGGTGGTGGGCTTGGGGACGCCGTGTTCCGCGAACCACTCGGGGTTGTAGGCGATGCCGGTGGCGGTGAGCCCGAAGCCCACCCCGGAGTCGTTCTCCATCCGGGCGATCTTCACCACGTCGTCCACGGGCACCACCTTGGTGTCGATCGACGCGAGCAGTCCGGCCTCCAGCGCCTGCGCCTGGGGGCCGTCGTCGACCAGTGCCACGTCGATCTGCGGGTGGGCGCGCTGCGCCTTGAGCTTGGCGACGGTGTCGGTGGAGGAGCCGGGGATGTAGGTGACCTTGCAGCCGCAGCTCTTCTCGAACGTGGGCAGCACCGAGTCGTGGAACGCCGTCTCGAACGAGCCGCCGTAGCCGGCCACCACCAGGGCACCCCCCTTTCCGCCCCCGGCGGAGGCGGTGGGGGAGCCGCAGCCGGTGACGGCGACGGTGAGCGCGAGGGCACTTGACACGGCACACAGGGCGGGCAGGGCTGATCGGTGGGAATCCATGGCTACCTCCTGCGATGAGGGATGGAAGTGCCGTTCCCGCGACCGGAGGAGGCGGGAGGGAGGGGAAGACGATGTGGGGGCCGAGGGGTGGTGGAGGAGCGAACGGCGGGAGCGGAGGAGCGGGGGAGCGGATCGGGGGGGCGAACGGATCAGCGGAGGATCGGGGGGCGAACGGATCAGGGGAGCGGACCGAGGAGCGAAGTCTCCACGTAGAAGCGGGATGTGCCGGTCGGCAGGATCATCTCGAGATGTTCGACCACCTCGTCGTTCTCCGCCCAGGTGACGCGCAGCCAGCGGAAGACCGCGGCACCCGGTTCCAGGCCGAAGAGCTCGGCGTGCTCCTCGTCCAGGGCGTACGGCTCCACGTAGAGCCGCGAGCGGCGCAGCGGCACTCCGCGGTCCCGGAGGTACATATGGCTCGTGATGGTGACCAGGTCCTGATCGAGCAGGTCGGGGGCGAACCGGAAGGGCAGCACGGCGAGTTCCGTGCTGGTCACGCGGGTGCCGTCGGCGCTCAGCTTGTGGCGTTCGAGCTGTACGACGGCGTCGTTGTCGTCCAGGCCGGGCAGCCGCAGGGCCGCGCCGCCCGCGGGCAGCACCCTGCCGTCGACCACCCGGTGGTCGCCGTGGGTCTCGGGCCCGCTGGTCAGCACGCCCGCCGAGCGGAGCAGGTTCTCCTCGTCGGCGGTCTGCGCGACGAACGTGCCGTGCCTGCGGTACCGGACGACCAGCCCGGCGTCCGCGAGTTCGCGCAGCGCACGCTGCACGGTGATCCGCGAAACACCGAACTGGGCTCCGAGTTCGGCTTCGGTGGGCACCCGGGTTCCGGGCTGCCACCGGCCGTCCCGGATGTTTCCCTCCAGCTCCCTGCGGATCTGCTCGTAGAGCGGGAGGTCACGTTCGGCCATGGATCGAGAGTGATCTGAGCCATTTGATATGTCAATACGTTGGATGGATATGACCCACGCCCGTAACACATCCTCCCGCCGGACACGGCCGGGTAACCTCCCCGCCCCACCCCGGCGCCCGGCCGCATGCCTCTCCGGGCACCCGGCCGGCCACCGGGGCGTGAGCGAGGCGGCGCCGAGCGGACGGGCTCGGTCGCCGCGCACACGAATCCCCGGCCGTGCAGCCGTCCGCACACCATGAGGTGGGACCGGCCGGATCCCGGCGGCGGTCGCGCTGGGATACTCCGGTCGACAGTGCGCACGAGCCGGGCGGCCGTGCCGACGAGGCGGCGGCCACTGACCGCGGAATCAAGAGGGAACCGTGAGCACGACCGACAAGGCGGGCGAGCCGGACACACCGGCAGTCCCACACCACCGGCCGGCCCGATGCCTTCGGCCGCGAGGCGTGGTCGACCTGCGCGGGCGCGCCGCCCCTCCCGCCGTCCTGGCCTATCCGGCCGACGCCGTGGTGGTCGTCTCCGGTCTGCCCGGAAGCGGGAAGAGCACGGTGATGGAACGCTGGTCGAAGGCCGCGCCCGCCATCGATCCCAGGGCGGCCCACCTCGCCTGTGAGGCGGTCATGCCCGCGTGGCTGCCGTACGGGGTGTACCGGCCCTGGGCGCGGCTGAGGCACTTCCGGTGGCTGTGCCGTCAGATGCGCCGCACCTCCCCGGTGTTGGTGCACGACTGCGGCAGCCGGGCCTGGCTGCGCCGGTGGCTGGCCCGGTATGCCGAACGGCGGGGCCGCGAACTGCACGTGGTGCTCCTGGACGTGGGGGCGGACGAGGCGCTCGCGGGGCAGGAGGCCCGGGCCCGGTGGGCCTCGCCACGCGTCTTCGCCCGACACCGGCGGGGACTCGACCGCCTGCTGCGCGCGTTACCCGGGCCCGGCGCGGCACACCCGGCCGGCGCCGTGGTCCCCGTGCCCCGACCGCTGGCCGAAACGGCCTCGATAGTGCTGCTCGACCGGATATCGCGAGAACACGTGGCGGCGGCGACGTTCGGCCGTCTGCCCTAGCCGTATTGCCCTCTTGCCCCGTGCGGCCGGGGGCGCGGGCCAGGTCCTCCGGGCGGACGCCATGGTCCGCGCGCCCGCCCGGACACGGCGGCGCCGCGCACGATGACTGGAACCTCTTCGACGTCGCCGTGGTGGTGCTCGCGTTCCTGCCCATCGCCCGCGAGAACGCCACCGTCCTGCGGCTGCTGCGCCTGGCGCGCGTGCTGCGCGCCGCGCGGTTCCTCCCGCAGGTGCGGATCGTCCTCGCGGCCATCGGCAAGAGCATTCCGGGCATGCTGAGCTTCGTCCTGGTGGGCACGCTGCTGCTGTACGTGTACGCCATGGTCGGCTGGGTGTTCTTCGCCGACGACGACCCGGAGCACTACGGCTCGATCGGCCGGGCCGTGCTGACCCTCTTCCTGCTCATCACCCTGGACGGGCTGGGCGACGCGGTACGCGCGGGACTGGAGATCTCCCGCTGGACCATCGTCTACTTCGGCTCGTTCGTCCTCTTCGGCTCCTTCGTCCTGGTGAACCTGCTGATCGGCGTCGTCATCAACTCCCTCGAGGAGGCGCGCCAGATGGAGAGCACGCCGGCGGGCCGTCCGCCTGCCGCCCCCGCCGGGCCCGGCGGGGAGGTACTGCCCGGCGGGGAGGTACTGCGCGACCGCGTCGAGACCGCCCGCCGAGCCCTTGACGAGCTCCAGAGCGCTCTCGACGCGGCCGACGGGACATGCGTCTGCGGGGCGGTGGAGGGACGGCGGGAACCCCAGGTGACCGGGGTGTCCAGCGGGTAGGCACAGAGGGCCGGGCCCGGAGTCGTCCCGAGGGACGCGGCGGACACGGTGGACGTGGCGGACACGGCGGAGCCACGGTGGTGTCCGGCCCCGGACGCCCGTGTCTTCCGGCGCCGGGCACCGTCCGCGGAATCCGGGGGCCGGGTGACGCCGCGACCCGTCGTTGGGGCGCGCCGCTGCATGCGCGGATACTGGGCCGCATGCGTATCGACTTCGATCCCGAGGCCATGGGCCGCACGCCGTTCTACAAGCTGCTGACCTCCGTGGTGGTGCCGCGGCCGATCGCGTGGGTGGCCACGGTGTCGGCGAACGGCACGGCCAACCTCGCCCCGCACTCGTTCTTCACCGTCGCGTCCGTAGCTCCTCCGATCGTGCAGTTCACCTCCGTGGGGCGTAAGGACTCGCTGCGGAACGTCGAGGACACCGGGGAGTTCGTGGTGAACTTCGCTCCCGAGGGGCTCTTCGAGCAGATCAACGCGACCGCGACCGACTTTCCGCACGGGGTGAGCGAGTTCGAGGCGGTGGGGGTGGCGCAGGAGGCGAGCGCGCGGGTGAAGCCGCCCCGGGTGGCGGGGGCGCCGGTCGCGCTGGAGTGCGTGGTGCACAGCACGCTCGGGCTCGGCGACGCGACGGTGGTCTTCGGAAGGGTGGTGCACGCCGCGATCGACGAGGAAGTGCTGGTCGACGGGCACGCGGAGATCACCAGGCTGCGGCCGCTGGCCCGGCTGGGCAAGGACGAATGGGGCACGGTCGGCGATGTGCTGGAACTCGCCCGCGTCCGGTACGCGGACTGGGAGGGCGAGAGGCCGGGCAAGGGGTGAGCGCCGCGGGCCACAGGGGCAGGGGGACGCGATGATCCAGAGCGTGGTGTTCGACGTCGGCTCGACCCTGGTCCGGGAGGACCGTTACTGGGGCTCCTGGGCCGACTGGCTCAAGGTGCCCCGGCACACCCTGTCCGCGCTGGTGGGGGCCGTCGTCGCGCAGGGGCGGGACGACGGGGACGCGATCCGTCTGGTGCGGCCGGGCACGGACGTCGAGGCGGAGCGGCAGGCACGGGAGGCGGCGGGGCGGGGGGAGTGGCTGGACGAGACCGATCTGTACCCGGATGCGCGGTCCGCGCTCGGCCGGCTGCGGGAGTCGGGGCTGCGGATCGCGCTGGCCGGGAACCAGTCGCTGCGGGCGGGCGAGCTGCTGCGCGGACTGGAGCTTCCCGTCGACGCCGTGGCGACGTCCAGCCAGTGGGGGGTCCGCAAACCCGATCCGGAGTTCTTCCGGCGGGTGCTGGAACTCGGCGGCGCCGCGCCCCGGGACACGCTCTACGTGGGCGACTATCCGGCCCTCGACATCCGGCCGGCGAAGGCCGCCGGGCTGCGGGCCGCGCATATCCGCCGGGGGCCGTGGGGGAATCTGTGGGCCGGTACGGCCGATGCGGCACAGGCGGACTGGCGGATCGACTCGCTGGATGAGCTGGTGGAGATCGTCACCGGGCCGTCGGCGTAGCCCGGCCCGGTCGGCTTCGCGGTGTGGCGGCTGAGGGGAGGGGAGCGCGCTGGGAGGGAAATTCACACCGGGCGCGATGCGAATGCTTGCATATATCTACCGCACACCCTTCCCAGGCGCCCCGTATGGCGATTGACTCGTCCCATGCCGCTCAGGGGGCGCCAGACCTGAGCGAAGGGGCCGCCGGACTCCTCCCTCCTCGGCCGGCGGCCCATCCCCCTGCCTTCCGGGCCCGGTCGTCTTCCGCGCACTCCGGCAAGGCAGGTGGGGGGAAGTGGGAGATGACGGGGGGATGACCGGGGGGATGACGGGGGGATGGGAGAGGCGCGGGAGGCGCGTCAGCCCGCCGACTCGGCCGCGTGGGCGCTCAGCACACCGAGGCCGACCAGGGCGAAGAGCGCGATGCCCAGCAGTACCCGGTAGATCACGAACGGCATGAAGCTCTTGCTGGAGATGAACTTCATGAACCATGCGATCACCGCGTAGCCGACCACGAACGCCACCACCGTGGCCAAGATCGTCGGACCCCAGGCCGTATGCCCCTCGGACGCGTCCTTCAGCTCGAAGACGCCCGAGGCCAGCACCGCCGGCACCGCGAGAAGGAAGGAATAGCGGGCCGCCGCCTCGCGGGTGTAGCCCATCAGCAGTCCGCCGCTGATCGTCGCGCCCGACCGGGAGACACCCGGTACCAGCGCCATCGCCTGGCATACGCCGAATATGAGGCCGTCCCGGATGCTCAGCTCCCGCAGCGTCTTGCGCTGCTTGGCGACACGGTGCCGGCCGCCCGTCTCGTCGCGCGCCGCACGCCGGTCCGCGAAGCCCAGGACGAGGCCCAGGACCACGAGGGTGGTGGCTATCAGCCGCAGATCGCGGAACGGACCCTCGATCGCGTCCTGCAGCGTGAGGCCGAGCACACCGATGGGCAGGGAGCCGACGATCACCAGCCAGCCCATCTGGGCGTCGTGGTTGCCGCGCCACTCCTTGCTGAAGAGCGAGCGGAACCAGGCCGACACGATGTTGATGATGTCCTTGCGGAAGTAGATGAGCACCGCGAGCTCCGTGCCGATCTGGGTGATCGCGGTGAAGGCGGGCCCAGGGTCGGTCCAGCCGGCGAACGCGGCCGTGAGCCGCAGATGGGCGCTGGAGGAGATCGGAAGAAACTCAGTCAACCCCTGGACCAGCCCGAGGATGAGTGATTCAAACCACGACATTGAGTCTTCGCTATCCAAAGGCTGATCGTGCGCTGATCGGTACATGGCAAGGCATGCCCGACGCAGGCGGGGTGGTCAATGGGAAGGCCGGCGGCCGAGGATCGACTGCCGGTTGTGGGGCAGCGTAGCGTCCCCGGGCGCACGGCCCATCAAGGGCCCGGTCCGAGCATCGGTTCATCGTATTGACCTTGGGTACTCGCCCGGCGGCGGCCCGGCCCCGGGCGCCATGCCGAGGACCAGCCATGGACAGCCGAGGACAGCCGAGGAGCCGAGCCGTATGACCGCGAGCGGGCACGACGGAGGACAGGGAGGCCGAGAAGAGGCGGCCGGCGGGACGATCACCACCAGGGTCCCGGCGCGGCTGGACCGGCTGCCCTGGTCACGCTGGCACTGGATGGTCGTGATCGGCCTCGGCACCGTATGGATCCTGGACGGTCTCGAGGTGACCGTCGTCGGCAACATCGCCAGCCGCCTCTCCGAGCCCGGCAGCGGTCTGCAGATCACCGACGCACAGGTCACCGGTGTGGCGGCGGCCCTCTATGTGACCGGGGCCTGCACCGGAGCGCTGGTCTTCGGCTGGCTCACCGACCGCTACGGCCGCAAGAAGCTCTTCCTCATCACGCTCGGCGTCTACCTGGCCGCCACCGCGCTCACCGCCATCTCCTTCTCCGCCTGGTGGTTCTTCCTCTTCCGCTTCCTCACCGGCTTCGGTATCGGCGGGGAGTACGCGGCCATCAACTCCGCGATCGACGAGCTGATCCCCCGTGCGTACCGGGGCCGCGTCGATCTGACCATCAACGGCAGCTTCTGGCTCGGCGCGATGGGCGGCTCGCTGCTCTCCGTGCTGATGCTGAACACGGACTTCTTCGCGCTGAACGTCGGCTGGCGGCTCACCTTCGCCCTCGGCGTCGTCCTCGGCCTGGCCATCCTGCTGGTCCGCCGGAACGTCCCGGAGAGCCCGCGCTGGATGTTCATCCACGGCCGGGCGGCGGGCGCCGAGGAACTGGTCGCGGACGTCGAACGGCAGGTCGAGGCCGGGACCGGGCGGCCCCTGCCCGAACCGGACCGGGCCATCACCATCAGGACGCGGAAGAGCACCGGTTTCGTCGAGATCGCCCGGACCCTCTTCCGGAGGTATCCGCGCCGTGCGCTGCTGGGGCTGTCCCTCTTCATCGGGCAGGCGTTCTTGTACAACGCCATCACCTTCGGGTTCGGCTCGATCCTGGTGACCTTCTTCGACGTGCCCACCGGCCACACCGGCTACTACTTCGTGGTCATCGCCTTCGGCAACTTCCTCGGGCCGCTGCTGCTCAGCCGGCTCTTCGACACGGTCGGCCGCCGCCCGATGATCTCGGGGACGTATCTGCTCTCCGGGGCGCTGCTGTTCATCACCGCCTGGATGTTCGGCAACGGCTGGCTCAGCGCGACCACGATGACCGCCTGCTGGTGCGTGGTCCTCTTCTTTGCCTCGGCCGGTGCGAGCGCCGCGTACCTGACCGTCAGCGAGGTCTTCCCGATGGAGACGCGCGCCCTGGCCATCGCCTTCTTCTACGCCATCGGTACGGCGGCCGGAGGCATCAGCGGACCGCTGATCTTCTCGGACCTGACGCAGAGCGGAGTCGTCGCCGATACCGTGCTGGCCTTCTCCGTCGGGGCGACGCTCATGGTCGCCGCCGGACTCGCCGCCGCCTTCCTCGCCGTCCCGGCCGAGCAGCGCTCGCTCGAGGACGTCGCCGAGCCGCTGTCCGCCCGCGCCGCGACCGCCTCCACCCCGGGACGGGCCGACGGCTGAGTGGTCAGGGGACTGAAGGGTGGGCGCTGGGGGCGGGGGCTGGCGGGTCGGCGGCGGCGGGGTGTGCTGAAGGGTGGGCGCTGGCGGGTCGGCGCTGGCGGGGCGTGCTGAAAGGTTGGCGCTGGGGGCCGGGGGCGGGGGGCCGGGGGCTGGCGGGCTGTGGCTGGTTGGTCGGTGTTGAGGGGCTGTGGCTGGTTGGTTGGCGCTGGGCGGCGGCCGGGGGCTGACCGTGGCCGGGGTTGCCTCGCCGGGCGTTGGTTGGTCGGCGCTGGGCGGGGCGGGGCTGACTAGTCGGGGCTGGGCGGGGCCGGGGGGCTGACCGTCTGGTATTGCCCTGCCAGGGGCTGACCGGTCGGCCGCTTCGGGACCGCCGTCGCGGGCCGAGCGTCTCGGGGACCGTCGCCGGAGGCCGACCGTCGCGGGTGCCCGCCGCCGGTCGCCCGCCGTGCGCGCTGGCCGTCAGGCCCGCGGCGGCGTCCCGTCCCCGGCCGCGTCCTCCCCGAGGCGCGCGGTCCGCATACGGCCGCGTTTGCGCCAGGCCACCAGCGCCCCGGCGACGGCGGGCACCGCGATGAAGGCCAGTGCGAGGAGGAAGACGGGCGAGGTGGGGGTGGTGGCGTGGCTGCCCGCGACCACGTACGCGGCGGTGTTCGGCACACTGCCCAGCCCGGTGGCCAGCAGGAACGAGGGCCAGCCCATCCGTGAGACGGCCGCGCAGTAGTTGGCGGCGGCGAACGGCACGCCGGGGAACAGCCGGATCGCCAGCATGGACCGGAACCCGTGGTGGCTCAGCTGCCGGTCCGCAGCCGTCAGCCAGCGGCCCCGCAGCAGCGGACGCAGCGCGTCCTGCCCGAGCAGTCGGCCCAGCCCGAAGGCGATCCCGGCGCCGATCACCGTGCCGCCGACGGCCGTGGCCAGCCCGGTCTGGACGCCGAAGAGCGCGCCGGCCGCCAGATTCAGCAGCGGCCGGGGGACCAGCGCGGCGGTGCCCACCCCGTACGCGGCCGTGAACAGCACCACGGCCGTCGCGCCCGACAGTTGCGGCGGCCAGCCGTGGGTCAGCAGCCGCTGCGGCTGCCACAGCCAGACCGCGACCGCGGAGCCGGTCAGGAGCGCGGCGAGCAGGGCCAGCCGCGACCACGGCGAGAGCAGCACCGCGCGGGCGCGGCGCGCGGCCGGTTTCGCGGGCGGAGCGGCGACATCGAGCATCGGTGGAGCGTAACCGACCGGGCCGGGCGGACGCCGCGATGTCGCCGGGTTGTCTTGCGATTGTCGGCAGACCGTCGACATACGGTCGTCGGACCGTCGGGTAACCGGTCGGCTGGTTCCGTGCCGGACGTCCGGAGTGAGCGGGTCGGCGCCCCGGCCAGCCATCCTGCCAAGAGACTGCCGCCATACGGTCGTCGGACCGTCGGGTAACCGGTCGGCTGGTCCCGTGCCGAACGTCCGGAGTGAGCGGGTCGGCGCCCCGGCCAGCCGCCCCGCCAAGAGGCCGTCGGCATGCGGTCGTCGGACTGCGGGGATCCGGTTGGCCGGTCCCGTGCCGGTCGTCCGCAGCGAGAGGGCTGGCGCCCTGGCCAGCCGCCCCGCCAAGAGGCCGTCGATATGCGGTCGTCGGACGGTCGGGTATCGGGTTGGCTGGTCCCGTGCCGGACGTCCGGAGCGAGCGGTTCGGCGCCCTGGCCAGCCGCCCCGCCAGCACCACGGATTCGCCCCCGGACCAACGGCCCCACCGACCCCGCACGCAGCGAAAACCATTCGACGCGGACCGTACGGTGCGCGAAGATCACAGCATGTTCCGGCTCGCCTTCCTCACGCCGACGTCCGCTGTCGCGGACGCGCGGAAGGCTGCCGTCCTCTCCCTCGCTCCGGCCGCGGTCGCCGCCCTCACCACGGATCCGCCCGCCGCCGCCGTTCCCGCCGCCTGCCTCGACGGCGCCCGAAGCTGACCCTCCTCGGACAACTCCGACGGATCCCCCAGGGGGAGGGTCGGCCAGGCACTTGGGGTCCGCACTCCCACCGCCGCTGACGAGGAGAGACCGCCGCATGTCCAAGCAGAGGTACGTGCGCACCAAGCCGCATCTGAACATCGGCACCATGGGCCATGTCGACCACGGCAAGACCACCTTGACCGCCGCCATCACCAAGGTGGTGAGCGAACGCGGCACCGGCGGCGACTACGTGCCGTTCGACCGCATCGACCGGGCGCCGGAGGAAGCCGCACGCGGCATCACCATCAACATCGCGCACGTCGAGTACGAGACCGACACCCGCCACTACGCGCACGTCGACATGCCCGGCCACGCCGACTTCATCAAGAACATGGTGACCGGCGCCGCCCAGCTCGACGGCGCGATCCTGGTCGTCTCCGCGCTCGACGGCGTGATGCCGCAGACCGCCGAGCACGTGCTGCTGGCCCGTCAGGTGGGGGTCGACCACATCGTGGTGGCTCTCAACAAGGCCGACGCGGGCGACCCCGAGCTCACCGACCTGGTCGAGCTGGAGGTGCGCGAGCTGCTCTCCGCGCACGGCTACCCCGGCGAAACCACACCCGTCGTACGGGTCTCCGGACTGCGGGCGCTGGACGGCGACCCGCGCTGGACCGGGGCGATCGAGGCGCTGCTGGACGCCGTGGACATCTATGTGCCGACGCCCGTACGCCACACCCAGGCGCCGTTCCTGCTGCCGGTGGAGAACGTGCTGACCATCACCGGACGCGGCACGGTGGTCACCGGTGCCATCGAGCGCGGCACGGTACGGGTCGGCGACCGGGTCGAGGTGCCCGGCGCGGATGTGGCCACGGTGGTCACCGGGGTGGAGACCTTCGGCAAGTCCATGGAGGTGGCCGAGGCGGGCGACAATGTCGCGCTGCTGCTGCGCGGGGTGGCGCGGGACGCGGTGCGCCGCGGCCATGTGGTGGCCGCGCCCGGCAGCGTCGTACCGCGGCGCCGCTTCACCGCGCGGGTGTACGTCCTGTCGGCGGCCGAGGGCGGCCGGCGGACGTCGGTGGCCACCGGCTACCGCCCGCAGTTCTATCTGCGCACGGCCGATGTGGTCGGCGCGGTGGACCTCGGGGCCGCTGCGGTGGCGAGCCCCGGTGACACCGTCACCATGACCGTCGAGCTGGGCCGTGCCGTACCGCTGGAGCCGGGCCTCGGCTTCGCCATCCGCGAGGGTGGCCGCACGGTGGGCGCGGGCACGGTGACCACCGTTCTCGACCGGCCCTGACCAGGAGCGGCCCCGCCCGTCCCCAGCCGGGCGGGCGGGGGCCGCCGCCCCGTGACGGCACAATGAGAGGGTGAACGAGCCGATACCCGTCACCCGGAACGAGCCGATACCCGTCACCCGGGCCGTGGACGGCGGCACCGCCAAGCTGATGCCGGACCTGGACCGTTCGCGCGCCTGGCTGCTCACGGTGGACGGCGCCCCGCAGTCGTACGTCGACCTGGACGATCCGGCCCATCTCGAATTCGAGTACGCGCGACGGATCGCCCACGTCCTGGACCTGACCGCCGATCCCGGCGTCCCGCTCGACGTGCTGCACCTGGGCGGCGGGGCGCTGACGCTGCCCCGCTATCTGGTCGCCACCCGCCCCGGTTCGCACCAGATGGTGATCGAGGCCGACCGGGGGCTGCTCGAACTGGTCGCGGAGTACCTCCCGCTGCCGTCCGGGACGGGCGTGACCGTGCGGCCGGAGGACGCCCGGAGGGCGCTGGAGGCGGTGCCCGAGGGGTCCGCCGACGTCATCGTGGCCGATGTCTTCGGCGGCTCGCGGGTGCCCGCGCAGCTGACCTCCGTCGAGTACGCCCGCGCCGCGGCCCGTGCGCTGCGGCCGGGCGGGCGGTACACCGCGAACCTGGCCGACGGGGCGCCGTTCGCCTTCCTCCGTTCCCAACTCGCCACCTACCGAACGGTGTTCGCCCACCTCGCACTGATCGCGGAGCCGTCCGTGCTGCGCGGTCGCCGGTTCGGCAACGCCGTGCTGGTGGCCTCCCAGTCCGAACTGCCGGTTGCGGCGCTGGCCCGCCGCACCGCGGCCGACGCCTTCCCGGCCAGGGTCGAGCACGGGGAGGCCCTGGAGCGCTTCACGGGCGGGGCGACGCCGGTACGGGACGAGGAGGCCACGCCGTCGCCCGAGCCGCCGAGCGGGGCGTTCAGCGTGGGCTGACGGGCTCCGGTGCGGCGTCCCCAGTGGCGCCCGGTCCGTCTTTGGTGGCGCCCGGCCCGTCCTCGGCGGGGTCCGATCCGTTCTCGGTGGTGCGCGGTCGGTCCTTGGTGGCGGCGAGCGGGGCGTTCAGCGTGGGCTGACGGGCTCCGGCGCGGCGTCCCCGGCGGCGTCCGGTCCGTCTTTGGCGGCGCTCGGTCCGTCCCCGGCGGTGCCCGGTCCGTCCCTCACGGCGCTCGGTCCGTCCCCCACGGCGGCCGGTCCGTCCCCGGCGAGCGGAGTGGTCCCGCGCCGCCGCAGCCGCCGTACGTCCGGGACCGTCAGCACCGCCAGCGTCAGCGCCAGGATCAGCGCCGAACAGCCCCACAGCGAGGCCGACCGGCCGAACGCCCGCTCGGCCGGGCCCGCGAGCGCCGTGGCGAGCGGCAGCATGGCGACGGAGCCGAACCAGTCGTACGCCGAGACCCGCGACAGCTTGTCCTCGGGGATCTCCTGGTGCAGCGCGGTCAGCCAGGACACCCCGAACACCTCGATGGTCACCCCGACCAGGAACATCACCGCGATCAGCGCGGGAACCGGCACCGGAACGGCGAGCGCGGCCGACGGCAGGGCGAGCGGCAGGACGCACAGGGAGCCCGCGAGCAGCAGCCGCTGCGGCCGCCAGCGCATCATCAGCAGCCCGCCCAGGATGGTCCCCGCGCCGAACGCCGCGAGCGCGAACCCCCACGGCCGTGCCCCGCCCAGATGGTCCTCGGCGACCAGCGGGCCGAACACCGCCTCGGCCGCTCCCACCACGGCGTTGACGACGGAGAACTGGACGACGATCGACCACAGCCAGGGGCGGTCGACGAATTCGCGCCAGCCTTCGCGCAGATCCCGCAGCATCCCGCCCCCGGGTTCCCGCGGTGGGACGGCTCGGACGTCGAGCAGGGCGCGCAGGGCGCCCGCGACCGCGAACGCGGCGGCGTCGACGGCCAGCACCCACCCGGGTCCGACCAGCGCGATCAGCGCGCCGCCGAGCGCGGCACCGCCGATCTGCGCACCGTTCATCCCCATCCGGAACAGTGCGAAGGCGCGGGTGGCCTGTTCACCGGTGACGCTGGAGAGCAGCATGCCCTCGGCGGCGGGGGAGAAGAACGCCTGCCCGGTGCCGCCGAGCGCGGAGAGCACGGCCATCTGCCACAGCCGCGCTTCACCGGACAGGACCAGCACGGCGAAGACGCTCTGCGACACGCAGTTGAGGGCGTTCGCGGCGACCATCACCCGGTGCCGGGGCAGCCGGTCCGCCAGCGCGCCGCCGATCAGCAGGAAGACGACCAGCGGAAGCGTGCGCGCCGCCGCCACGAGCCCGACGTCGCCGCCGTCCCCGCCCGCCTCCAGGACGGCGAACGCCGCCGCGATGAGGGCTCCGGCGTTCCCGAGGCCCGTCACCACGGCGGCGGCGGTCAGCAGTGTGTAGTTGCGGCCGGCCCACGCGGGGCGGCGCGGTCGGAGGCGCGGGGCGGGAGGAGTCGTCACATCGGGACTATCCCTGGGGGCGTGCCCCGGCGTCCAACCGGAATCCGGTCGCTGTGACCGGGTGGTCAGGGGGTCAGAAGCCCTCGGCCTTCAGCGGCCGGAGCGAGCTCATGATCTTCTTGATGGTGGAGTCCGGAACCTCTTCCTTGGTGCCCTTGACCGAGTACAGCACCCAGGTGGCGAAGTCCCCGTTGGTGTCCGTGTAGGTCACGGTGACGGCCTTGCCGTCGGTGGTGCACTTGTTGGTCTTCTTCACCCCCGTCACGGTGGCCGACGCGGTGTAGCCCTTGAGCCCGTGGTCGCTGGTGAACTTCTTGGCCTCGGTGACCTTCCGGGTCCCGGTCTGGTCCTGGTCGAAGGCGGCGAAGACCCAGTTCTCGGCCTCGATCTTGGCTGCCGACGCCTCGCTCTTGGCGCCTTGCGCACCCTTCGAGCCCGCCCCGGCGGCATGGCTCTTGTCGGTGTAGCCGTCCTTGTCCGTGACCGAGCAGTAGTCCTTCTTGTACCGGGCCGGAGCGGACATGACAACGAGCGGCTTGCCCTTGTCGTCCTCGAAACCGGTGCTCAGCCCCGGCGATTCGACCGTCCAGTCCGGGGGGACGTCGAAGGCGTTGTGCCGCTTGGCGCTGACCACGGTCTTCCAGCCGGGTATGACCGCCTTGACGTCGGTGGCGTCGCCACCGGCGCGCGGATTGTCCGCGTCGCCGCCGCCGGCCGGGTCCTCGGTCGGGTCGGCGGAGGCCGGGGCGGAGGCCGAGGCGGAGGGCGTCTTGTCCTTCCCCTTCGACTCGTCACCGTCGTCGCCGCCGTCCTTGCCCAGGACCACCGCACCGGTGATGGCGGCCGCCGCGACCACCGCGGTCGCCGCGACGATGGCGATGGTCTTCGTCCGCTTCTTGGTGTCCCGCGGCGGCTGCGGTGCGCCGGGCGGGCCGGACGGAGCGCCCCACTGCTGGCCGGGCGGCTGCGGCGGCCCCTGTGGCGGTCCCTGGGGCGGTCCCTGCGGAGGGCCGCCCTGCGGCGGGCCGTAACCGGGCTGCTGCGCCGACTGGCCGGGCTGCCCAGGCTGCTGCTGCGGTGGCTGCTGATAGGGATTCGGCTGCTGGTACCCCGGCTGCTGATAGGGGTTCGACTGGTTGTATCCCGGCTGCTGGTACCCCGGCTGCTGATAAGGGTTCTGATCGTGCGGATGGTTCTGCTCGCCCCCGGGCGGCTGCTGTCCTGGCCACATGGCCAGTAACGATAGAGGGGGCCGGGGACGGCTGCTACGTCCGGCCCGTCGGCCGCCCCTTCCCCCGCTTCCTACTGGGTGGTAACTTCCGGGTCATGTCAGAGACCCTGCCCTCCGTCGGTGAGATGCTCGCCGCCACGGTGCCCATGGTGCGCACCCTGAACCTGGAGTTCGTCGAGGCGTCGCCCGAGCGCGCGGTGCTGCGCCTGCCGGACCAGCCCGACTTCCACAACCACGTCGGCGGCCCCCACGCGGGCGCGATGTTCACCCTGGCCGAGTCCGCGAGCGGCGCCGTCGTACTGGCCGCGTTCGCCGATCAGCTCGGCCGTGCCGTACCGCTGGCCGTGCGCGCCGAGATCGGCTACAAGAAGCTCGCCAAGGGACCCGTCACCGCGACCGCCACCCTCGGCCGCCCCGCCGCCGAGGTGATCGCCGAACTGGACGCGGGACAGCGGCCCGAATTCCCGGTGAACATCGCGATCACCCGGGAGGACGGCGCGGTCACGGGCGAGATGTCGATCGTGTGGACCCTGCGCCCCCAGACCTGACCGGCTCCTCCCCGCGCGGGAGCCGACGCGAACGAGAGCACGACCTGGGGATGATGGCGACCGCGCGCCGATTGAGTAGGCTTCCCGGCGTGCGCCGCCTCCTGTCCGGCGCACGCCGGGAAGCGGTCGCCACATGGGGAGGAACCGGCGTTGCATATCGAGGAATGGCTCGAGACCGTACCCGCGGTCAGCGTCTATCTGCTCGTGGGTCTCGTGATCGGCCTGGAAAGCCTGGGAATCCCGCTTCCCGGTGAGATCGTCCTCGTCAGCGCGACGCTGCTGGCGGCCTCCCAGGACCACATCAACCCCTACGTGCTGGGGGCCAGCGCCATCGCCGGCGCGGTGATCGGCGACTCCATCGGCTATCTGATCGGCCGCAAGGGCGGACAGCCGCTGCTGACCTGGCTGGGCCGTAAATTCCCCAAGCACTTCAGCGCCGACCACGTGGCGACCGCCGAGCGCTCCTTCCAGAAGTGGGGCATGTGGGCGGTCTTCGTCGGCCGCTTCATCGCGCTGCTGCGCATCTTCGCCGGGCCGCTCGCGGGTGTGCTGCGCATGCCGTACTGGAAGTTCCTCATCGCCAATGTGCTCGGCGGCATCGTCTGGGCCGGTGGCACCACCGCGGTCATCTACTCCCTGGGCAAGGTCGCGGAGGACTGGCTCAAGCGTTTCTCCTGGCTCGGACTCGTGCTGGCCCTGCTCTTCGGCCTCGGCTCAATGCTCGTCATGAAGTGGCGCTCCAAGAAGGCCAAGTCCGCCACGGCCGCGGCGACCGGTACCGAGACCGCCGAGCCGGAGCCGGTCCCGGCCGGCGACTAGCGCGGCCGACCGGCCCGACCGGCCCGGCCCTGGGGCGACCGGCCGGGCCCTGGGGCGACCGGAGCGACCATGGCGACGACGGCGACGAGGCGAAGAGGACACCAGGTGGGAGAGGCAGTGCGCGCTTTGATCTTCGGCATCGGCGGAAAGGAGCCGCGGATCGACCCCGAGACGTTCGTGGCCCCCACGTCCGTGGTGATCGGCGACGTCGTGCTGGCGGCGGGATCGAGCGTCTGGTACCAGACGGTGCTGCGCGGGGACGGCGGCCCCATCGTCCTCGGCGCGGACAGCAACATCCAGGACAATTGCACTGTGCACGTCGACCCCGGTTTCCCGGTTTCGATCGGCGAGCGGGTGTCCGTGGGGCACAACGCGGTCGTGCATGGCTGTACCGTCGGGGACGACGTGCTCATCGGGATGGGGGCCACGGTCCTCAACGGCGCCCGGATCGGCGCGGGGTCCCTGGTCGCCGCGCAGGCCCTGGTGCCCCAGGGAATGGAGATACCGCCCGGTTCGCTGGTGGCCGGGGTACCGGCGAGGGTGAAGCGCACCCTCACCGACGAGGAACGAGCAGGCATCAAGCTGAACGCCCAGGTGTACGTGGACCGGGCGAAGCAGTACCGGGAAGCACTCCGGGGCGGCGAGCACCCGATGTGAGCGGATGGTGGTCATGGACTGGGAAGCCTTCGCCGAGCGCATGGCCACCATGGCGCGGGACCTGCTGGCACAGCGGTCCGTGGACGCCACGCTGGAGCGGATCACCGAGTCCGCGGTGGAGATCGTGGAGGGCTGCGACGCGGCCGGCATCCTGATGCTCCACGGCAGCCGGGTGGAGACCCTCGCCCCCACCGAGGGGCTGGTGATCCGCTCCGACCGGCTCCAGGAGCGGCTCGGCGAGGGGCCCTGCTTCGACGTCGCGGCCCGGGTGAACGATGAGCGGGTGTTCCGGATCAGGGACTTCGGCCGGCCACCGGAGCAGTGGCAGGGCTACGTCAGCCAGGCCCGCGAATTCGGCATCGGCAGCATGATGGGATTCCTGCTCTACACCGAGCGGGAGAACCTCGGCGCCCTCAACCTCTACTCCCGCCGCCCCGCCGCCTTCGGCAAGGCCAGTGAGACGGCCGGCTGGCTGCTCGCCTCGCACGCCGCGGTCGCGTTCTCCAGCGCCCGCACCGCCGATCAGCTCCAGAAGGCGCTCCAGACCCGGCACACCATCGGGGAGGCCATGGGCATCCTCATGGAACGCCTCCGGGTCAGCGAGGACGACGCCTTCGCGATGATGCGTCGGGTCTCGCAGGAGCGCAACGTCAAGCTGCGCGACATCGCCCGGCAGATCTGTGAGAGCGGCGGTCTTGAGGGCTGACGCACCGGCCACGCACCGGCCGGGACGGTGAGGCGGCTCCTTCCGGCCCGTGGTCTGGACCGGAAGGGCCTGACCATCGAGTTCCCCCGGGGGTGACGCCGATGGCTTGCGCGGCGGGTACCCAGCGACACCGGGTTCACAACACCTCTCGCCTCTCCGGATCGCCAATGGCCCGCGGCTCGGTCGCCCGGGCGTTCCGCGACCGGGTGCGGACGTCCCTCGCGCCGGCTCCCGGGAGTGCGGTGCGACGACGTGGGCGAACAGCGAACCGGGGAGCGGGAAATGGGTTCCACGTCGGCTTTCCGCATCTCGCCGGGCCGGTCCGGCCGGGACCAGCCGGGTCCGGCCGAGTCGAGTCGGGTCGGGTCCGGCCGGGTCCAGGCGGGTGCGGCCGAGCGGAGTCGGGTCGGGTCCGGCCGGGTCCAGGCGGGTGCGGCCGAGTGGAGTCGAGTCGGGACCAGCCGGGTCCGGCCGGGGCCAGCCGGGCCTGGCCGAGTGAAGCCGAGTCGGGTCCGACCGGGTCCGGCCGGATGTGCCCGAGTCGAGTCGGGCACACCCGGCCGGACCGGGCCGAGTGGGGTCCGGTCCGGCCGAGTCGGGACGGGCCGGGGCCGGGCGGGGCCGCCGTCAGGCGGCGGTGACGGTGAACAGCCCGCCGTCGGGGTCGCGCAGGGTCGCCTCGCGGCCCGTGGGGGAGACGGTCGGCGCGAGGGCGACGGTGCCCCCGGCGGCGCGCGCCGCCGCCACGGCGGCCGCCACATCGGGGACCCGGAAGTGGACATACCAGCGCGGCCGGACCCGGGGGTCCGGGGCCTGCTCGACGGCGCCGCCGCGGACCACGGCCAGCTTGCGCCCCGCCTCCCGCACGATCACCTCGTCGTTCTCGTACTCGACGGAGCAGGTGCTCTCCGGGGCGGCCCAGCCGAAGACCTCGCCGTAGAAGAGGGCGGCGGCGAACGCGTCACGGGTCCGCAGCTCCAGCCAGGCGGGGGCGCTGTCCGGGCCCGAGGGCCAGCCGGGGAGCGCCTCCCCCTCCCAGAAGCCGAAGACCGCGCCGTCGGGGTCGGAGGCCAGCGCGGCGCGGCGCCCCGGGCCGAACGGGAGCGGGCCGACCCCGACGGTGCCGCCCCGCTCATGGATCCGGGCCGCGGTGGCGTCCGCGTCCGCCACCGCGAAGAACGGCGTCCAGGCGACCGCGCCCCGGAGGCTGTTCGCCAGTTCTCCGACCCCGGCCACCGGCGCCCCGCCGAACAGCGCCGTACGGAACTCCTCGTCCAGCCCGGTGGGACGCCAGGTCCATCCCAGTACCGCGGTGTAGAACTCCTGCGCCGCCTGGAGGCTGCGGGCGGTGAGACTCACCCAGCAGGGGAATCCCGGCCGTGCCTGGCCGACCGGCTTCATGGGCACCACTCCTCGTTGTCCGCCCCGACCCGCGCGGGGACGGCAGCGGTGTACCCCGTCGGCGCGGTGCTATGCCTCAGTGGTGCCGGGAGTGGTGCCGGGCCAGTCGTCCGGGGCCAGGTGATACCAGATGTTCTGGGCCTGGATCAGCAGGGTGCCCAGGACGGCGATGGTGGCGGTGGAGACGCTTCGCTCGTCGGTGAGCTGCTTGTGCAGGGCCGAGTGGCGCCGCTCCACGGAGTCCAGCGCCCGGTCCAGCGCGGCGTGCGCGTCCCTGGGCTCGGAGGACTGACCGATCTGGATCAGGTCGGCCCGCGCCGCGCAGGCGGCCGCCAGGTCGGCCAGTAGCCGGCCGTAGTCGCACAGCGGCTGCCGGTCCGGGGCGGAGATGGCGCGGTTCTCGTCCGCGATGTCCGTCAGGGTGTCGGAGACCGCGCGGACCTGGGCCACGATCGAGCCCCACCGCTGGTCCTCGCTCTCGGCGGGGAGCAACGGCATCTTCGCCCGCGAACTCCACGGCAGCCTGGCAGTGAGCCGGAGGCTCTCATGGCTCCACTGCCGTGCGGACCGCAGGCTCTCCTGCCGCTGCGCGAGGGAGTGGGACAGCCGTCGCCACTCGGAGGCCGCCTCGTCGGACCAGTCCTCCTCGGTCAGCACCTCGGCCATGCGGGTCAGGGCGTCCTCCGTGGCGCGGGCCAGACCGCTGAGGTTCTCCCGTACGTTCCGCAGGTGGACCGGTGGCAGGATCAGGGCGTTGACCGCGATGCCGATCGCGGCCCCCAGCGCGGCCTGGAGCAGCCGGTGTGACACGGTCAGGCTGGACACCGGGCTCGAGGTGAGGGTGAACAGGGCCGTGGTGGGTCCGTAGATGCCCTGGTCGCCGAGGCGGGGCCAGTTGCTGAGCAGCATCACGACCGGCAGCACCAGGGCCACCGAGACCAGGGTGTTCCCCGTCATCGCCTCGGCTCCCGCGGCCAGCAGCGTGCCGACGGCGATGGCCACCAGTTGCTGCAACCCCTTGAACAGCGAGCGGTAGACGGTGGCCTGGACCAGCACCACCGCCACCCAGGGCGCCATCAGCGCCACCGGGTCCTTGAGCCACCACCCCGAGATCGCCCAGGCGAGGGTGGCCGCCCCGGCCGCCTTCAGGGACTGCACGAGCAGGTCCCGTTCGCGCCCTGGTTCTCGCCACGCCCGGAGGGCCGCGTCCCCGATTCCCCGGCCTTCGGCTTGTATCACACGCAGCTTCTCGATCAGGTGCCCCATGGCGTAGTGGGTTCCTGAGAGCCGCTGGCTTATGCATGGCCGGGTGCGGCCGGACTGGGCCGGGCCGGGCTGGTGTGGCGTGGGCCGGGCTGGGCTGGCGTGGGCCGGGTTGGGCCGGGCTGGTGTGGGGCCCCGGGCGCCGGCGGGGTCGTGCTGCGTTCCGGCCCGGCGGCCTCACCCGGTGGCCAGCAGCAACGTCCCGACCAGGGCGAGCCCGGCGCCCGTGGCCTGGACCACGCGCAGCCGCTCGCCGAGCAGTCCGCGGGCCGCGAGGGCGGTCACCACGGGGTAGAGGGAGGCGAGCACGGCGGCGATGGTGACCGGGCCGTGGCGGGCGGCGAGGCTGTACGTGCCGTTCGCGGCCACATCGGCGAGGCCCACGAAGGCGAGCGCGGGCAGCGACGCCCACACCACGCCCGTCCCGCCCTCGGGCAGCCCGGGGGCACCGCGCCGTACGGAGACGAGCAGCACGGTGCCGCCGACCGCCACATTGCACACCCGCTGGACGAACAGCGCGAGGAACAGGCCGGTCAGCGTGGTGGACGCCTCCGCGATCAGCGCCATCACCGAGCCGAAGCCCAGCGCGGCGACCGCGGTGAGCAGCAGCGTCTGCCGGTGGACGGGGGCGCCGCCGGTCTGCGGGCCGCTCGCCAGGACCACGCCGGCGACCGCCACCACGATCCCCGAGACCTGGAGCAGCCCGGGCCGCTCGCCGAGCACCAGCGCGACGCAGAGCGGCACGACGACGCCGCCGAGCGCGCCGAGCGGAGAGACGACGCCCATCGGGCCGAGCGCCAGGGCCCGGTAGAAGCACAGCATCGCGGCCGGGCCCACCACCCCGGCCGCGGCGGCGAACCACAGCTGCGGCCCCGCCTCGGACCATCCGCCGGTGGCCACCACGATGGCGCCGAGGACGGTGACCGCGATGGTCTGGGACACGACGACGACGGTGAGCGCGGGGGTGCGCCGGGTGAGCAACCCTCCGCCGAAGTCGGCCAGCCCCCAGAGCAGGCTGGTGGCAAGAGCGAAGAGGGCGGACATGGTGAACCTCGCCGTACAGTGTGGTGGACGTGGGAGTACAGCCCACGGTAGTTCAGTCTGCTCTACTACGCCATTCAGAATATTGGACGGACCTGACCGTGACGGACCTCGATCAGCTCACGCAGTCGCTCGCCCGCAACCTCAAGCGGTGGCGCAACGAACGCGGCTTCACCCTCGACGCCCTCGCGGCCCGCTCCGGGGTCAGCCGGGGCATGATCATCCAGATTGAGCAGGCCCGTACGAACCCGAGTGTGGGCACCACGGTCAAACTCGCCGACGCGCTCGGCGTGAGCATCACCACTCTGCTCGACTACGAACAGGGGCCGCGGGTGACCTTCGTCCCTCCCGACCAGGCGGTGCGGATGTGGTCCACCGAGGCGGGCAGCTACACCGCGCTGCTCGTCGGCACCGAGGCGGACGGCCCGCTGGAGATGTGGGGATGGCGGCTGATGCCCGGCGAGGGCAGCGCCTCCGATCCGCATCCGTCCGGCACGGTCGAGCTGATCCATGTGACGGCGGGCGAACTCACCCTGGAGGTCGGCGGTGAGGCGCACACCGTCCCGGCCGGCACCTCCGCGGCGTTCGAGGCGAACACCCCGCACGCCTACCGTAACGAGGGCGAGGTGCCGGTGGAGCTGACCATGGCGGTGTCGGTGCCCCCCGCCCGCTGAGACCGCCGGGCACGGCTGGGTCCGCCGCGCCCCGCCGGGCCGGCCCGGACTGCTAGTTTGTCGGCATGAGTACGCCGATGGATGCCTTCGACGAGGTCCGTCCCGCCGTCGAGTGCCTGGACCTGCTGACCGCTCCCGTCGCCGAGGCGCTGCGCACCTGGCGCGGCTCGGAGCCGGTGGAGCAGGTGCTGTTCGTGGACACGGACCCGGACAAGGCCGATACCGCCGTACTCGTCGAGAACTACGGCTCCTGGCTGCTGGAGCAGTCCGCGAACTGTGTGGTGGTCGCGGGCAAGCGCGGTGGCGAGGTCACCCTGGCCGCCTGTCTCGTCCTGGCCCACACCCGCGCCGATGTCAACGGCGTCGTGCGCCGCCATCTCGGCGCGCGCAAGGCGTCGTTCGCCCCGATGGACACGGCCACGGGCGAGAGCGGCATGGAGTTCGGCGGCATCACCCCGATCGGGCTGCCCGGGAGCTGGCCGATCCTGGTGGACGCCGCGGTGGCCGACATCCCCCACGCGGTCATCGGCAGCGGCAGCCGCCGCGGCAAGCTCATCGTCCCGGGCAAGGTGCTCGCCGGGCTGCCGGGCGCGGTCGTCCTGGAGGGCCTCGGCGTCTGAACGACCCCCGTACACCAGCCCCCGCCGGGATCATCCGGCGGGGGCTTTTGCGTCGGTCACGACGCAGAGGAAAGAAGCTCCCGAACTGCGCCGTGATCCTTGTGGGGTTTGAACTTCGCCAGCATCGCGGCGATTTGCGCGTCTGTACGTCGGGACGCAGTGCTCCGAGATAGCGTGACAGCGCGTTCCGCGGAGTGGACTGCCCTGTCGACGTCCCCGGCGTCGACACATGACCCCGCTATCCAGCACTCGTAAAGGGCTACCTCGCGGGCGTGCGTGTCGTCGTACGGAGCCGTCACCTCTTCCAGAATGGGAACCGCTCGGCGTGGACGGCGCAGTTCGGCCCAGCATCTGCCAGCCATGATCTGAGACTCATCACGGTTGATCCAGTACACCGTGTCAGGCTCCTCCACGGCCTTTGCGTCTCGTTCGTCGTGCGCAGACTCCGAGAGACCTAGCGCACGGTCCACGCCGGATTCGTCCCCGACGCGAGCGCACGCCCACGCCAACCGGTCGGCCAGAACGACGCGGACGACAGGCAGTACATCGGCGGGAGCGTTCGCCAGGCTGGCGCGAGCCATAGCCACCCCTTCTGACGGCTCCGACGAGGACGCCGTCAGGTACGACAATTCAGACAGCGCTGTCGCAGCAAGGGTTCGGTCGCCTGCCTGATTCGCTGCGCGGGCGGCCGTCACGGCGAGCTGCTTGGACTGCGCCAATCGTCCCGCGTCAAACGCGGTCCAACTGGCAAATTGGAACAGTTCTCCAAGCGTCGACAGAAGTCCGCGGCCGACGGCTTCCGTGTATGAGCCTGTGGACGCCAGGGTTGAAAGCCTGTTGATCTCGTCCGCAGCCAGCGGGAAGACGCTCGATCCGCCTGTGTAGTCATCAAGGCGCCGCAGATCTGCCACGCGCTGACGGAATCGCTCCACGTCTGAGCGGCCGAGACGACGCCCTTTGGCTACGGCTGCGGGGGCACCGGCACCTAGCGTCACTCCAACGAGTGCACCGGCCCCAACGAAATTGCGTCGCTCCACTGGATCAACCTCCACCGCAGTGATACCCGCTGATGCCGGGCTCTGACCACGGTAGCTGGACAGGT
>NZ_BBOX01000157.1 GCF_001553455.1 Streptomyces hygroscopicus subsp. hygroscopicus | reverse complement strand
CCGGAGGGCGGCCCGCCGGAGGACAACACGTACGGCTCCACCGACCCGGCCGGGGAGGAGGCCGCCTTGGGCGGCCTCCTCGGCTAGCTCCGCAGCGCCGTACCGCGGCAACTTCCGACAGTCGCGACTCCCCACAGCCGTAACTCCCCACAGCCGTAACTCCCCACAGCGGGAACGCCGTCACGCCGTGCCGTGCAGCTCTCATGCCGCCACGCCGTGCCGTGTCGCGCGCAACGGGTGCTGTACCGCCGCCGCGACGTGCGGTGCGCTCTCATGCCGCCGTGCCGTGTCGCGCGCAACGAGTGTCGTACCGCCGCCATGCAGCGCCGTGTCGCGCGTAAGGAGTGCTGTACCTCCGGCGCGCCGTGCGGTGCCGTAGCTCCGTACCGCCGCCGCCCCCGGTCAGCTGTGTGGCACCGGGGGCGTGTCGAAGGAGCCGTGGCCGTGCGGGGGAGGGCCGGAGGCGAGTTCCTTCGCGGCCTCGGTCAGATCCTTCGCGGTGTCGATGGCCCGCCAGTACGCCCCCTGGGGCAGCGGGAACCCCGCCAGCCGCCGTTCCCGCGCCAGGCGCGGGAAGGTGGTGCGCTCGTGGTCGCCCCGGTCGGGCAGCAGCGTGGTGAAGTCGGCGGAGAAGACGTAGACGCCCGCGTTGATGAGGTACGGCGAGGGCGGTGACTCGATGAAGTCCAGGACGTGCCCGAACTCATTGGTCTCCACCGCCCCCCACGGAATGCGCGGCCGGGCGAGGGCGAGCGTGGCGGTGGCGGCGCGTTCGTCGTGGAAGTCCGCCATGTCGCGGAGCGAGAAGCGGGTCCAGATGTCGCCGTTGGTGGCGTACCAGGGCCGGTCGGGGTGGGGAAGCCGGGCGGCGGCGAACTTCAGGCCGCCGCCGCGCCCCAGCGGTTCCTTCTCGACGACCGTCGTCACCCGCAGCGGCAGCTCCGCCGTCTCGAGCCAGTCCTGGAGGACGGCGGCGAGGTGACCGCAGGAGACCACGGCGTCGGTGACCCCCTCGGCGGCCAGCCAGGCCAGTTGGTGGCCGATGATCGGGGCCCCGGTGCCCGGGATCTCGACCATCGGCTTGGGGCGGTCGTCGGTGTACGGACGCAGCCGTGAGCCCTGGCCTCCGGCCAGGACGACGGCTTGTGTGGGGCGCGCGCTCTGGTGGTGATGCCCGGGTCTGCGCTCGTCGTCATCGCTCATGAACCGCACCATATGCGGTGGGGGGACCGCCGTGGCCGGAGCCGGAGCGGAAGCGGCGGG
>NZ_BBOX01000156.1 GCF_001553455.1 Streptomyces hygroscopicus subsp. hygroscopicus | reverse complement strand
AACGGTGGGAGCGGGGGCGGGAGGAGCCCGGGGGAGAAGGGCGGGGGGAGGGGCGGCGGGAGCCGCGCGCCCTCGGTGGTGCGGGCGGCGCGGTCAGCGGTACGCCTGGGTGATCCCGGCGGCGAACGAAGTGTCGCAGACGGGCCGCGCGTACGCCTGGGCGCGGCTCACGCCACCGTACTTGGCGACCGCGGCGCGGCCGAGCGCACGGGCGATGGAGGCGCAGTGCTTGGCGAGGGAGGGCCGTTCCGCCGTCGCGACCTGGAGGTGGGTGAGCGCCACGGCGGGGTCCTTCTCCTGGAGTTCGGCGAGCAGCCGGTCGCGCAGCAGCTCGTGCGGAGCCCGGTGGGCGGCACGGGTGGACGCCCGGTCGGAGGAGGCGGTGAGGATCTGCGACTCGGCGGTCGGCGAGGCCCAGGGCACGCGGGTGACCGCGAGGGTGCCGGAGAGGACGAGCACGACGGGGAGGACGAGGGCGAGCGTTCTGCCGATGCGGCGGGCTGCGGTGTTCACGGGGTAGTTCCTCGCGGGTGGGTGGTACGGGACTGCGGTACGCGGTGATCGTAGCGAGGAGCGACGATTTGGCGACATTCAGTCACCAAGGTAGGTGACGGAAAACCGCTCTTGGCGATCGGTGGGTTGACGCCTCGAGGTGAAATGCTCGAAATGTCGGGGAATTTATCGACAACGCAGCATCGCCGCAGGGCGCGCTCCGCGCACCGCGAGTCACGCCCGCGCCTGGGGCAGGTCTCGTGCCCGCGCTCGCCGCGCCTGGGCAGGCCCTTGAGCCCGTGCTCGCGCAGGCTCCGCCTGGGCAGGCCCTCCAGGCCGCACCCGTGCCCTCACGCCCGCACCCACGCAGCCCCTCGCGCCCGTACCCGTGCACGCCGTGCCCGCGCAGGCCTTTGCCTGGGCAGGTCCTTGCGCCCGAGTCTGCGCAGCCCGCGTCTGGGCTGGCTCTTGAGCCCGCGTCCGGGAGGCGCCCGTGCCCGTGCAGCCCGCGCCTGGGGCAGGCCTCGCGCCCGTGTCCTGGGGCAGGCTCTCGCGCCCGCGCACGCCTGGGCAGGCTTCCGTGCCTAGGGCAGGTCCTCGCGCCGGTACCCGGGGCAGGCCCTCGCGCCCGTACCCGGGCGGGTCCTCCCGCCCGGGCCCGCGCGAGCCCTCCAGTCCGCATCCGTGCCCCGCACCCCGTACCAGGCCCTCGCGCCCGTGCCCGCGCAGGCTCTCGCGTCCGCACCCGGGCGGATGCTCCCGCCCGCGCCCGCGCGAGCCCTCCGGCCCGCATCCGTGCCCCGCATTGCGTACCCCCGCACCGCGTACCCTCGCACCCTGCACCCCCCGCACCCGCCCCACGCGACGGCGCCGTCCGGCCGCGGGAAGCGGGCGGACGGCGCCGTCGGAACGACTGCCCGACAGGGCGGTCGGCTCAGTCGCTGAGCCGCTCCCCGCTGGAGGTGGAGAAGACGTGGGTCTCACCCGGCCGCGGCACCACGTGCAGCTGGGCGCCCTTCTCCGGCACCTGGCGGCTGTCGACCCGGATCACCAGGTCCTTGGTCTCGCCGCCGACGTCGGCCGAACCGAAGATGTAGCCGTCCGCGCCCGTCTCCTCGACGACGTTGACGGTGATCGCGAGACCCGCCGGGGCGTCGTCGGCCGCCTTGGACAGCGTCTTCGTCGCTCCGCCGTTCGCCTCGACCACCTCGAAGTGCTCGGGCCGGACGCCCACGGTGACCGTGCGGTCGCCCTTGTCCGCCGCGGCGCTCAGCGCCTCACGCGAGACCGGGACGACGCTGTTGCCGAACTTCACACCGCCGTCGGTGATCGGCACCTCGACGAGGTTCATCGCGGGCGAGCCGATGAAGCCCGCGACGAAGAGGTTGGCGGGGCGGTCGTACATGTTGCGCGGCGAGTCGACCTGCTGCAGCAGCCCGTCCTTGAGCACCGCCACCCGGTCGCCCATGGTCATGGCCTCGACCTGGTCGTGGGTGACGTACACCGTGGTGATGCCGAGCCGGCGCTGGAGGCTGGCGATCTGCGTACGGGTCTGCACCCGCAGCTTGGCGTCCAGGTTGGACAGCGGCTCGTCCATGAGGAACACCTGCGGCTCCCGGACGATCGCGCGCCCCATCGCCACACGCTGCCGCTGGCCACCGGACAGCGCCTTCGGCTTGCGCTCCAGGTACTCGGTGAGGTCCAGGATCTTCGCCGCGTCCTCGACCTTCTGCCGGATCTCGGTCTTGTTCACACCGGCGATCTTGAGCGCGAAGCCCATGTTCTGGGCGACGGTCATATGCGGGTACAGCGCGTAGTTCTGGAACACCATGGCGATGTCCCGGTCCTTCGGGGGCAGGTGGGTGACGTCCCGGTCCCCGATCCGGATCGCTCCGCCGTTGACGTCCTCGAGCCCCGCGAGCATCCGCAGGGAGGTCGACTTCCCGCAGCCGGAGGGGCCGACGAGGACGAGGAACTCGCCGTCCTCGATGGCGATGTCGAGCTGGTCGACAGCGGGCTTCTCGGTGCCCGGGTACAACCGGGTCGCCTTGTCGTACGTGACCGTGGCCATGGTGATCTGTCCCTTCACCGGCAGGAACGTGCCGGACGATCCGAGTAAAGGCAGGGGTCTAGTCCACCGGAGGTGGATTGGCGTGACGCTATACCGGCCAAGGCCGCCGTGTCTCTAGGTGGGACCCCTGAATTTTCGAACGGAGCACGTCCCGGGGATGGGTACACTGCAAGGGACGCCGACTTAGCTCAGCTGGTAGAGCGCCGCTCTTGTAAAGCGAAGGTCGTCGGTTCGAACCCGACAGTCGGCTCTGCGAAACACCAGGTCAGGCCCTGCGCTGGCGTAACGAAGGCCCTCCGTGAAGATCACGGAGGGCCTTCTCGCGTCGGATGGGAACGCGGTGGGAACAGGCTGTCAGTCAGCCGTCTGCCCGGCCTCATCGCTGGGAACCTCGGGTTCTTCGGGGCCATCGCTGGCGGTCTCGGGGGCAGAAGGTGGCTGCCGCGGTTTTGCGGCTCGCGGTACCAGGGCGACCGGAGCTTCGGCCTCGGCCTTCTCGAACTGTGGCAACACCGAGGTGTAGATGGCGGCGGTGAGGGAGTAGCTGCTGTGGCCGAGGAGAGCTTGGATCTTCTTCATGTGGATGCCTGCGGCCAGGGAGAGCGTGGCAGCGCAGTGCCAGCTGTGGCAGCAGCGCCAGCAAGCCAGGGGAATGGAACAACGCCTACGAACTATGGCAGCAGCACCGCAAAACCCAGCCCGACGAGCCGAGCCGCAAGGCGCCGAAAGAGCCCTGAAGGACACCGGCCTGGTCTTCACCTGGCAGGACGGACGTGCCCACCACCCCGAGCACCTGCCGCAGGCATTCGACCGGCTGATCAAGAAGCTGAACCTGCCTCCAGTCCGGCTCCACGGTGCGTGCTCCGCTCTCGCTGTTGGGTGGCTCATCATCGACCCGGCCGTCGGGATGTGCCCGTCAGGCCCTGGACCGGGTGCCGCTTCGACGGAGGATGGGGGAAGAGAGCGGGTCTGCGTGGTGAAGTGTGGGCCTCTGATAACTCCGACAGCAGGGAGCGTTTCTTCCGATGGCCACACAGCCCGCACGTTCTGAGCGCAGCGGTCCCGAGACCGTCTCGGTCATGGATGTCTCGCCGTTCAAGCCTTCTCTCGTCAAAGCGGTGTTCAGGGACGTGACCTCGATGCACGTCTCTCGGTCGGCCGCGTGGGCCGCCGCGTCGGTGACGCGGACAGTGCTGACGGAGATCATCAACGGCGCGAGGAGAGCGGCAGCGGCGGAGGCCCGGAAGAAGCTGATTCCCGGGGACCTTCTCTCGGCGATCGACCGGAACGTCGAACTCGAGGTGGGGACGAAGTGGTACGACCACAGCCCGACGTTTCAAGGCCTGACCGGTGTCCTGTACGACGCCGAGGGTGTCATCGTGCCTTCTCGTAAGCGCAGCGGGTCGCGCAAACCGAGTGCTGTGGTCGGCGCCCACAGGTTCGAGGCCGGGGTCAAGAAGTTGCTGCGGAACCAGGGGGCGACGGCCGTCCCAGCAATGGTCCGCGACCTGGACGGAATCGCGAGCGTGTTCCTGACGGACCTCGCCCGGGACGCGGCCATGGTCGTCCGCGAGGGCGGGGTCAAACGTTTCGGTACGGTCACCCCAGTGATGCCGGGCGAACCGACCCCATCCCCGTTCCTCAAGGATTCCCTCCGGGCCCCGTCCACCCGCAGGGGGGACCGGCGGACCATCGGCAGGGATGACATCCTCGCCGCCACCACGATGCAGTTGTTCGGCGGCAACCTCAGGCAGCGAGCCCTCACCGAAGTACGCGAGGCGACACAGAACACTTCGGCCGGCTGAGCGGGTGCGACCAACATCGCCACCTGCACCCTCATCTGCTACCGCAGACTCGCCAGATGAGATGTCCTCCAAGGTTGCTCAGGGCGCGGGTCGACCTTGGAGTGGATATGGGCCTGCGCCAGTTCGTGATCGATGCGTGGTCCGCTTCCGGCCCTGGCCGTTCTCGCCGGCGTCACCGCCGTGGGGCTCGCCATCTTCGAAGCTGTGCGCAACTGACTGTCCTGGTATCGCGGTCGAGAGATTGCCCAGCAGAAATGAGAGAAGGCCCCGTCTCGCGACAGGGCCTTCGGGCCTCTTGGAAGACCGAGGCGTTGGTACCAAGGGTTTGGTGTGCCATCTCATGAGATTGGTGCCAGGGAACCGCGATCGAGCATGCGGCAGGAAAGTGGGACTGCGTAAACCAACGTGCTGAGACAACTCAGACGGGTGACCAAGCGCGGCGTGCGACGCCACGGCGACTCTTCCGTCGTCACGCGTGAGCGCCGAGCGAAGGATGGGGCATGGCTCGCCGTAAGCCGTACCTGGTCGGGCACCAGGAGTTCGCCGCCCTGTACTGCGTCGATCCCAAGCAGGTGGCGCAGTGGCTGGCGCCGAGCCGCGGCGTGCTGGCACCGACATCGAAAGCCACAGCTCGGATCATGAGGAGCAGGGCAGGCCGAGCAGAACGCGCGTCCCCATGCGACCGGTACAGCTGAGGCGGAACCACCGGTGCTGAGCCGCCGTTTCTGAGGCGCTGTGGAGCGACGAGACGTCCCAGGCACCAGCTGGCCGGGCCCTGGTGGATTCGGCGTGCTCAACCGTCTCAGGCCGGTGATGCGGTTCGTCTCGGTGCGAAGGGTCACCCGCGGCCTCTGAGTACGAGTTCCTCGACGAGGTTGTGTACGCGGGCCCGGATCTCGTCGCGGATCGGGCGTACCGCCGCGACGCCCTGCCCGGCCGGATCGTCGAGCTGCCAGTCCAAGTAGGTCTTGCCGGAGAAGTACGGGCAGGTGTCGCCGCAGCCCATGGTGATGACCACGTCCGACGCTTGCACGGCTTCAGCGGTCAGCACCTTTGGCATCTCCGCCGCGATGTCGATGCCGACTTCCGCCATCGCTTCCACCACGGCGGGGTTGACGTGCTCGGCCGGTGTCGAACCGGCGGAGCGGACTTCGACACGGTCGCCCGCGAGGTCGGTGAGGAAGGCGGCGGCCATCTGGGAGCGCCCCGCGTTGTGGACGCAGACGAACAGCACGGATGGCTTCCGGGAGTCAGACACCTGCGGAACCTTCCTGGGCGGGCGAGTGCTCGGCGGCCATGGCGGTGGGCTGAGGGAAGTAGCGACGGGCGGCCAAGGCCACGTAGACGAGACCGATCAGGACCGGGACCTCGATGAGTGGGCCGACGACTCCGGCCAGGGCCTGCCCGGACGAGGCGCCGAACGTGGCGATGGCGACCGCGATGGCGAGTTCGAAGTTGTTGCCCGCAGCGGTGAACGCCAGCGTCGTGGAGCGCGGATAGTCCAGGCCCATGGTCCTGCCCAGTGCCATGGACCCGGCCCACATCACACCGAAGTACACCAGCAGCGGCACCGCGATCCGCGCCACGTCCATCGGCTGTGAGGTGATCGCCTCGCCCTGGAGGGCGAACAGGACAACGATCGTGAACAGCAACCCGTACAGCGCGAACGGGCCGATACGCGGGATGAGCCTCGTCTCGTACCAGTCCCGGCCCTTGGCCTTCTCGCCGAGGCGCCGGGTGAGGAACCCGGCCACCAGGGGGATGCCGAGGAAGATCAGCACACTGCGGGCGATCTCCCACACGCTGATGTCGAGACCGGTCTGTTCCAGGCCGAGCCAGCCGGGCAGCGCGCTGAGGTAGAACCAGCCGAGCGCGGAGAAGGCGATCACCTGGAAGACGGAGTTCAGCGCGACGAGGACGGCGGCGGCTTCGCGGTCGCCGCAGGCCAGGTCGTTCCAGATGATGACCATGGCGATACATCGGGCCAGCCCGACGATGATCAGGCCCGTTCGGTAGTCCGGCAGGTCCGGCAGGAGCAGCCAGGCGAGCGCGAACATGACCGCCGGGCCCAGGACCCAGTTCAGCACCAGCGAGGGGACCAGCAGACGCCGGTCCCGGGTGACCGTGTCGAGGCGGTCATAGCGCACCTTGGCCAGCACCGGATACATCATCACCAGCAGGCCCAGCGCGATGGGCAGGGAGACGCCGGTGACGGTCACCTTCGCCAGGGCGCCACCCAGGCCCGGAACGAGCCGCCCCAAGCCGAGGCCGGCGGCCATCGCCAGCAGGATCCACACCGCGAGGTAGCGGTCCACGAACGACAGGCGCGCGGCAACCGGGGCGGCCGGGGCCGTCGTGGTCTCGGCGGCCATCAAGCGTTCCCCGCCGTCCCGGCAGGCTCGGGCAGAGGCTTTCCGGCGGGGCGGGTGAGGATTCCGGCAAGCCGGTCGGTCATCTCCGGCAGCAGCCAGTAGTAGACCCAGGTCCCACGACGCTCGCAGTCGATCAGACCGGCCTGCCGCAAGAGTTTCAGGTGATGGGAGATCGTCGGCTGGGACAGGTCGAAGGCGGGGGTCAGGTCGCATACGCACACCTCGCCCCCGGCCCGGGAAGCGATCATCGACAGCAGCCGCAGCCGAACAGGATCACCCAGCGCCTTGAACACCTTCGCCAGCTCGACGGACTGTGCCTCGTCCAGGGGAGCGGTCAGCAGTCCCGGACAGCAGCCGTCAACGCCGTCCTGGCCGAGCACCGCAAGCTCTTGTTTCGGCATGCTTCTATGTTGACGTTTTTCGATCCAAGGCGCAATCTTGCATCGAAGAGTGTCGATGCAAGCAGATGGGAGACTGTTATGTCGCGTGTGCAGCTCGCTTTGAACGTGCCCGACCTCGACGCTTCGGTGGCGTTTTACTCCAAGCTCTTCGGGGTCGAGCCCGCCAAGCGCCGCCCTGGATACGCCAACTTCGCGATCAACGAGCCGCCGCTGAAGCTCGTCCTGGTCGAGGGCGAGGCGGGGCGGGAGACCCGGCTGGATCACCTCGGCGTCGAGGTCGACTCCAGCGACCAGGTCGGCGCGGCCACCGACCGCCTGAAGGACGCAGGGCTCGCCACGTTCGAGGAGAACGACACCTCTTGCTGCTACGCCCTCCAGGACAAGGTCTGGGTGCACGGCCCCGGTAAGGAGCCCTGGGAGGTCTATGTTGTCAAGGGCGACGCCGACCAGATGGGCAAAAGTGCGTCACTCGACACCGTTGACGCCTGCTGCGACGGCGGTCGTTGACGGCAACAGGTGTGGACTTCGCTGTATCGTGAGACCTGCCCGCGCACGATGCAGGCCAGGGCGAGGCAGCAATGGCTTGATCACCCCGCGGGCGTGACGAACTTGTCAAGCGAAGGCCGTCGGTTCGAACCCGACAGTCGGCTCTGACGTGGAAGACGGGAAGCGCCCCGGGCGGTCTGCCGTCCGGGGCAGTTTGCCGTCCGGGGCGGCGCGCGGGAGGGCCCGGAGGGCCCCGGAGGGCGGCGCCGCACGACACCCGGCGCGGCCGGACCGGGCGGGGCGCGGACCGACCGCACTTTGATCCGGCATCGGCCCGACACCGGCCCGACATCGGCGCGAGGAGAATCCGCCAGTGACCCCCGAGCGGCTGCGGTCCTTCTGCCTCTCCTTCAACTCGACCGTGGAGGAGTTCCCGTTCTCCCGGCATCCGGAGATCTCGGCCTTCAAGGTGGTCGGCAAGATCTTCGCCTTGACGACCCTGGACGCGCGTCCGCTCACGGTGAATCTGAAGTGCGCCCCGGAGCACGCGGTCCGCCTCCGGAGCGCGTACGCGGGGCTGATCGTGCCGGGGTGGCACATGAACAAGCGGCACTGGAACACGGTGGCGGTGGACGGCGGCCTTCCGGACCGGCTGGTGCGGGAGCTGGTCGAGGACTCCTACGACCTGGTGGTCGCGGGTCTGCCGCGGGCCGAGCGGCTCCGCCTGGACCGCCCCTGAGGGCTGCCCGCCGCCGGCGCCGCTCCCCTTCTCGTTCCCGTCGTTCCCGGCGTCCCCGTTCCTGGCGTCCCTCCCGGGAAGGTCCGTCGTTCCCGGTGTCCCCTCCCGGGATGGTTCCGTCGTTCCCGGCGTCCCCTCCCAGGAGGGTTCCGTGCGGGCGGTCCGGGCGGCTCGCGGGGTGTGCGGTGAACGCCGGATGAACTTTCACCGGGGCCGGGTTCTTCACCTCCGGTGTTGCAGCATGTTCCGCTCTTGTGAAGTGTTCGCGGCGCGTCGCATTGCAGCTTCCTGCACCGGATGTTGCCTTCCGAGATTGAGTACGTTGATATGGTCTCGACGGATCGGATAACCCGTGCCTTCTTGGCGGCGGGTTCTCGACGGCCATCGGATGGTGGCCGCCGGACAGGGGGCAAAATGCATGAGCGGGAGTTCCGCGCTTTCGTTTCCATCGCCGAGATAGGGCGTATGGACCAAGCGGCCAAGGCGCTCGGCTATTCACAACCGGCCATCAGTTACCAGATCAAGTGCCTGGAGCAGATGCTGGGCACCAAACTTTTCACCCGCGACTCCACCGGTGCCCAGCTCACCAGGGAAGGCCGCATGATTCTTCCGTCCGCACGCGCGGTGCTCGCGCTGATCGACAGCATGAAGGGCGTCTGCGCGGCGGCCTGACGTGTGCCGCAATCGCCACTTCGGTCCGGCCTGTGGCGGCGGTCACCCAGGAATGAGGAACTCCTCATGTGAATGGCCGTCGCGTGGATATGGAGTGGTATGACCCGCTGGTTCGTGGCTCGGCGGGGTCATTCTCCGATTCCTTATGTTGGCTGGCAGTAACAGGACAGAAACAACCCGGGACGCTCGCTGAAAGCCTCCGGGCCGATGCGTACAGTGATGATCGCGGCGGCGGGGGAGGGTGAGCCCCGGGGTTGTACTACAGCTAGCTGACAACTTCGCCGGGTGCGCGCGGCGGGGCCAAGGGGGGCGATAAGGGGGAGGCGGGCCCGCTCTTTACCTGCCGACTCGGGCGCGTTGACTGGCGTAGGAGGGGGAACTATGGTCGGCCGCGCATCGACGATTGAAGTGTTCCGCCTTTCAACCATTACGGCGGGGCATACCTGGCCATTCAGGGGGATGGCCATTCACTTCAACCTCCCAGCCGCATCCCGGGCCCACCGGTCCGAGATCCGCTGGTGATCGTTGTGTCATAACGGGGGTAAAGCGTGGCAGGTTTGGCGATGGCGCCTGTTTCCTTGCGGGCGGGGGAACCGGCGGCGGTAAGCGCGGCTTCGGGAGCCGGTGGCCCCGAACCGGGCCCTGACGGTGTGGTGCAGGCACTGCTCCAGGCTCGTAAATTGATCGAATCGACGGTGAATCTGCACCGCCGCACCGTGGCCCGGCACGCCGTGGTGACGATGAAGGGGAATGACGCGGCCGTCGCGAACGCCGTGGCGGCGCTCGTCGACCGGGCCCGGCACGGCATCAGCATCGCGCTCCCGGCCGGCGGCGACCGGGCCGAGGTCATGGTGTCGGCGCTGCGCCGGCTGAACGGGCCGGGCCATGAGCGCATTCCGGTGCGGCTGCTGTGCACCCCCGGCGCGCTCGCCGATCCGGCGACCCGGGCCGCCGTGGAAGGCGGGGTGAACGCGCAGGTCAAGGTGGTCGACGCGGTGATGGAGACGCTGATCGTGGACGGCAGCGTGGCCATGGTCCGGTCCTCCGTGGAGCGCGGCGGAGGCGATGTGGTGTCGGTCATCGAGGACACGGCGTCCGTCCGGGCCCTGGACCTGCTGTTCGCCGGTGCGTGGTCGGGCGCGGTGCGTCTGGCGGAGCACCGCTGGATCAGCGAGCGGCTGCGGACCGAGTCCGCCCGGCGCATCCTGGAGCGGCTCTGCAAGGGCTACACCGACGACGTGGCGGCACGTGAGGTCGAGGTGTCGTTGCGCACCTACCGGCGCCATGTCGCGGAGATCATGCGGGCGTTGGGGGCCAGTTCGCGGTTCCAGGCGGGGGTGCGGGCGGTCGAGCTGGGCCTGCTGTCGACGGCCGACTGAACCCGTGGAGCGGCGCGGTTGCGGGGCGGGCCGTGCCGATGCGCGGACACGAGGGGGTGTTCCGCGGTTGACAGGCGACGTAGGAACTCACGCGGGGGGTGAGTGGTGTGCCATCCGGGATGCCCGAGAGCGCTTCGGGCAGCAGCCGTCGAGAGGTCGACCTCGTTCCGGCCGAGGCCGCCGATGAATTCGAACGGGAGCTGCTGGAGGTCAGCGCGCTCCTGGCGTCCACGGTGGACAGACGCCGCAATCAGCTGCACCGCGACGCGATGGTGGACGTCATCGACGCCCACGAGGACGCCGTGGAGACGGCGGCGCGGCTGGTCACGGGTGCCACTACGCGCGTCGATGTGGTGCTCGCCGCGGAGCCCGCGTACGCCGCGGCGGTCCACGGCGCGCTGACCGCGCTGCTGTCCGGTACGGCGCGGAAGACCCCCCGGGCGCGGCTGCTGTGCACGCCCTCGACGCTCGACTGGCGGTTCGTCTCGGCCCATGCCGCCGATGAGCGGGTCCGGACGCGGGTGGCGCGGATCCCCGCGCTGGTCGCCGTGATCGCCGACAACGAGCACGCGCTGGTGTGCGCCGCGTCGGTGGCCGGCCGCCGGGCCTCGGTGGTCCGCGCCCCCGGTGTCATCCGGCCGCTGGTCGCGCTGTTCGACGGGGTGTGGCGCAACGCGGTGGAGGTCTCCGACCGCATCGAATTCGGCGACAAGACGCGGGCGGATATCGCACAGCAGATACTCGAGCGGCTGCGGGCCGGGGTCACCGACGAGGTCGCGGCGCGGGAACTGGCGATGTCCGTACGCACCTACCGGAGATATGTCGCGGAGATCATGGCATTACTCGGGGCGAATTCACGGTTTCAGGCCGGGGTGCGCGCCGCGGAACTCGGTCTGCTCCTCTCGCAATCCCCCGGCGAGCGGCGGTGACACGCCATCGCATTCTTTTCGGCCGTCCCCTGGCAGCTTCATGACCGGTCGTTGCCCGGTGTGTCGGGGCGCGGCTAGAACTGGCCGCACAGCACGCGGGCGGGTCACCGGGGCGACGGGGGATCGGCCGACGATGACGAGGAGGTGCGTGGAGACGATGGCCGTCGGCATCGACAGCAAGTGGTTCCGCAGATACGGGACCGGGGCGGCGCCGCGCAGGCGGCTGGTCTGCCTGCCGCACGCGGGGGGATCCGCCGGGTTCTTCCACGGCTGGGGGACCGCCTTCGACTACGGCGTGGAAGTGCTCGCCACCCGCTACCCCGGCCGGCAGGAGCGGCTCGCCGAGCCGGGCATCGACCGCATCGAGGACCTCGCGGACGAGGTCACCGCGGCCCTGCTGCCCTTCGCGGACGTGCCGTTGACCCTCTTCGGCCACAGCATGGGCGCGTCCGTGGGGTACGAGGTCGCGCTGCGGCTGGAGAGCCGGCACGGCATCCGCCTCCAGGGGCTCTTCGTCTCCAGCCGGAAGGCCCCGCACAAGCTGACGCCCCACACCACCTACCTGGACGGCGACGAGGCGCTGCTGGAGGAGGTGCGGGGGCTCGGCGGCACCGACGGGGAGCTGCTGGACGACCCGGATCTGCGCGAGGTGGTGCTGCCCGCGCTCCGGGCGGACTTCACGGCGGTGGGGACGTACGGACCCCGTACCGCGGCGCCGGTCGGCTGCCCGGTCGTGGCCCAGGTCGGGGACGCCGACCCGCACATCACCGCCGAGGACATGGCCGCCTGGGGCGAGGTGGCACCGGCGGGCTTCGCGCTGCGGGTGCTGCCGGGCAACCACTTCTACCTGGTGGAGCAGCGTGACGCCGTCGTCCGCGCGCTCGCCGCGCATCTGGGCTGAGCCCATGGCCCACTCGACGATGACCCCGCCGCCGCTGATCAGCGGAGTGGGCGTGCTCGACAAGGCGTCGCTGCTGCTGGGCGTGTTGGAGGGCGGTCCCGCCACGCTGGCCCGGCTGGTCTCCGACACCGGTCTGAAACGGCCCACCGTGCACCGGCTGGTGCTGGCCCTGGAGCGGCTGAGACTGGTCGCCCGCGACGGGCAGGGGCGCTTCGCCCTCGGCCCCCGGCTGGGCGACATGGTCGTCGAGGCGCGCCAGGACCGGCTGAAGGCCCAGGCGGGCCCGGTGCTGGAGCAGGTGAGCGCCCGGACCGGGACGAGCGCCCGGCTCCACCGGCGCCGCGGCCGGATGCGGATCTGCGTGGCCTCCTCCGAGGCGCTGGGCGGTGAGCCGGTGCCGGTGGGCACGGCGTTCCCGCTGACGTCCGGGGCGGTGGCCCAGGTGCTGCTCGCGTGGGAGGAGCCCGAGGCGCTGTACGAGGCGCTGCGCGGCGCCCGGTTCACCGCGGCCATGCTCTCCGGCGTACGGCGGCGGGGCTGGGCGCAGAGCGTCGGGGGCTGGGAACCGGACGTGGCGACCGTGTCGGCGCCGGTGCGCTCCCCGGACGGGCGGGTGGTCGCGGCGCTGTCGCTCTCCGGTCCGATCAGCCGGGTGAGCCGCCATCCGGGGCATCAGCTCGGCTGTGAGGCGATCGACGCGGCGGTGCGGATCGCCGAGTTGTCAGGTTGCTGACGCCTCGCGGACGGCGGGGCGGGACGAGGGCGGGACGAGGGCGGGGGTGGTCGGGCCGGACGACACCGAGGCCGTGGGGAGGCAGCTGTGCGGCACGTGGAGTTCGGCATCCTCGGGCCGGTGGAGGTGCGCGTGGACGGGCGGCTGCTGCCCGTGGACGGCGCCAAACAGCGGACCGTGCTGGCCGCCCTGCTGCTGTCCGGGGGCCGGGTGGTCTCGGACGACCGGCTCAGCGAGCTGCTGTGGGGGCGCCATCCGCCGGTCACGATGACCGCGCAGCTCTACACCCACATCTCGCGGCTGCGCAAGCGCTGCGCCCCCTGGCTCCGGCTGGTCCGCCGCGGCCCGGGATACGCCATGGACCACAGCGGGGCCCGGCTGGACTGGGAGGAGTTCCAGCGCCTGGCCGAGCAGGGGCGCGGTGAACTCGCCGAGGGCCGGTACGCGGACGCCGCCGAACGGCTGCACACCGCCCTGGCGCTGTGGCGGGGGCCCGCCCTGTCGGATGTGACCGGCTTCCTGGCGGAGACGGAGCTGCCGCGGCTGGAGGAGGCCCGGATCAGCGCGGTGGAGCACCGCGTCGAGGCGGAGCTGGCGCTGGGCCGGCACGCCGGGTCGGTGCCGGAACTGACCCGGCTGGTGGCCGAGCATCCGCTCCGGGAGGGCTTGCGCGGCCAGTTGATGACCGCCCTGTACCGGTGCGACCGGCGGGCGGACGCGCTGGCGGTCTACGAGCGCGGCCGGCGAGTGCTGCGCGAGGAGCTGGGCATGGACCCCGGCGCGGGGCTGCGCCACGTCCACCACGGCGTGCTGCGCGGCGATCTGCCCGGCTCCGGCCCCGGCCCCGGCCACGGCCCGCGGCCGGGGCCACGGTCACGGCCGGACGGCACGGGCTGATCCGGGGCTCGGCACCCGGCGCCGCCTCGGGCCCGTCCCGGGTGGGCGGGCGGAACGCGGGGCCCCGGCCGGGGCGTGTGGGCCGGGGTGCCGGGGGGTGTGGCCGGTGCGGCGAGGGGGCCTTCAGGGCGTGTTCGTCGCGGTGCTGTGGACGGCGTTGATGAGCATCGCCACCAGGCTGGCCCAGCGGGCGCCGGCGTCGCTCATCAGCGACTGCCGGGGCCCGATGTACTCGGCGTACTCCGTGCGGTGCGGGTCGAGCGCCAGTTCCCTGACGACCGCGGCGAACTCCGCCGGATCGTTCAGGTCCCGGCGTTCCAGGTGCTCCAGCCAGGTCGTGAAATCGAGTTCCGTTCCGGTCGCCGGAATCTCAGTGGCCGATATGTTGTCCACCGCACCTCCCTGGTTTGTGCGGACCGGTATCCCTGTCCGCGACGACCAGCATGTAATGCCCGTCTATGGCCGTTCTATTGCGGCGGAGGCCCGTGGCGATAGGCCGGTGATAGACGGGCGGCGGGTGGTTGCCGCGTCCGGCTAGACGCGGGGGAAACGGGACTGCAGATTCCAGATCGCGGGGTTGTCCGCGAGTCCGTCGTGCAGATCAGCCAGATCCGCGATCAGATCGTGCAGGAAGTCCCGGGCCTCGCGGCGCAGCGCGGCGTGGGAGAAATTCAGCGGCGGATCCGTGGCCGGTGTCCAGTCGGCGGTGATGTCCACCCATCCGAAGCGCCGCTCGAAGCGCATCCGGTCGGTGGATTCGGTGAAGTCCAGTTCCGCGTGGACGGGGGTGGCGGAGCGGCTGCCGCGCGGATCCCGGTCGAGCAGTTCCACGATGTCGCACAGCGCCCAGGCGAAGTCCAGCACCGGGACCCATCCCCAGGCGGTGGACAGTTCACGGCCGGTCGCGGTGTCCGTGAGGTGGACATCGCCGCAGAACAGGTCGTGGCGCAGGGCCTGGACCGGTGCGCCCCGGTAGTCCGTCTGCGGCGGGTCCGGGAAGCGGTGGGAGAGGGAGTAGCCGAGCTCGATCACCGACCGATGGTGTCATGACGCCCGGCCGGTGCGCGGCGGGGGCCGGTCCCGCGCTGGCACCTTCCTGTTAGCGCCATTGTGGAAGATCAACGGACTCGGATAGAAATCCGGTCGGTCGGCGGAACGCCCCGGGTCCGGGACGTGGACGGCGGGAGATCCGACTCCGGCGGTGGTCATCCCCCGAACCACCGCCGGTTGCCTCCCCGCGGCGTGCCCGCGGTGCTCCGCGCACCCGCCCGGGGCTGCCGCGGGGAGGAGATCAGGGGCCCGGACGGCCCGGGTGGACCGGCCACGGGACCGAGCCCCTGATCAGGGGGGCGGCGGCCGGGAAGCAGGGGACGGCGGCGGCCGGGAAGGCTTCGCTGGCAGCTTCCTGTACCGGCTGTTGCGCGGTACCGGCCGCGCGGATAGTTCTGGTGGGAAGCGCCGATAAATAACCGCCGTGGAGCGGGAATCCGGGTAGCGAGCGGGTCTGCCGACCGGGTTGTGGCAGCTTTATGCAGTGGGCATTGCGCGGTATCGCGGGGTGCCATAGAAAGATCCGAGTCCGAAATGGAAACGGCCTGCGGGTCGGCCTTGTTCGAAAGTGGGGGATCCATCATGAGTTCGGTGCACGAGGAGCGGGTGCAGAAGATCAAGGAGATCGTCTGCGACGTTCTGGAAATCGAAGAGGACGAGGTGACCGAGACCAGCCTCTTCAAGGAGGACCACTCGGCCGACTCGCTGCGTTCCATCGAAATTCTCGCGAACCTCGAGAAGGAATTCCACGTCACCATCGACCAGTCGGAACTCCCCCGGATGGTGCACCTCAAGGGCGTCTACGAGGTCGTCGCCGAGTCCGCCGGCTGGTAGAGCGGCGTTCTCGTATTCGCGGACACGGCCGGAACAGCGGATTTGAGGGGGCGGGATGGCGGAGTCGGGGCATGCGGGCCCGCGCAGAGTGGTGATCACCGGACTCGGTGTGGTCTCCAGCATCGGTATGGGCGTCGAGGAGTTCCGGCGGGGACTGCGCGCCGGAAGCAGCGGGGCCAAGCCGATCACGGTGTTCGACGTCGCGGGGTTCGACCACGCGAACGGCTGTGAGGTGGAGGATTTCGACCCCGGGCGGTGGATACGCCACCTCGCGGCCGAGCGCCTCGGCCGGGCGACGCAGTACTCGGTCGCCGCGGCCCGGATGGCGATCGAGGACGCGGGGGTGTCCATCGCGGACTGGCGGTCGCAGCCGGGTCTGATCTCCATCGGGACCACCGACGGCGAATCGAGGGACCTGGACCACCTGGTCGAGGCCGAGATCGCGCACGGTCCCGAGCACATGCCGCCCGAACTCGCCCGCCGCGTTCCGGCCGGCCGTCTGTCGGCGGCCATCGCGCAGGAGCTCCAGCTGTCCGATGTGGAGGCGGTGACGATTCCGACCGCCTGCGCGGCCGGCAACTACGCCCTGGGCTACGGCTATGACGCGGTCCGCTCCGGGGACGCGGAGTACGCGCTGTGCGGCGGCGCCGACGCGATGTGCCGCAAGACGTTCGCCGGTTTCTACCGGCTGGGCACCATCGCGCCGGACCGGTGCCGGCCGTTCGACGTCGACCGCAAGGGCATCCTCACCGGTGAGGGCGCCGGGGTGCTGGTCCTGGAGAGCCTTGAGTCCGCGCTGGCCCGGGGCGCCCGGATCTATGCCGAGGTGCTCGGGTACGGCCTGACCTGCGACGCGTACCACCAGGTGGCGCCGAACCAGGACAGCGTCGGCCGGTGCATGCGGCTGGCCCTGGAGAACGCCGGGGTCAAGGCCGACCAGGTGGACCTCATCTCCGCCCACGGCACCGGTACCAAGGCCAACGACGTCACCGAGGCGCGCGCCATCCGCGAGGTCTTCGGCAGCCGTCCCCCCAGGACCATCTCGATGAAGTCGATGATCGGTCACACCATGGGCGCCGCCAGCGCGCTGTCGGCCATCGGCTGCGCCCTGGCGATCACCGAGAAGTTCATCCCGCCGACCATCAACCACACCACCACCGATCCCGAGTGCGACGTGGACTGCGTGCCCAATGTGGCGATCGAGGCGGAGCTGAAGGTCGTGCAGAACAACGGCCTGGCCTTCGGCGGCAACAACGCGGTGGTGCTGCTCGGCCGGTACGACGGGGTGCCGGTATGAGCTGGGCGGTGACCGGCATGGGGGCCGTGGCCGCGCTGGGCGGCGATGTCGGCGAACTCTTCGGCAATCTGTGCGCGGGCCGCTCCGGAGTGGCCGAGCTGCGCGGCTTCGACCACGCCCGGCACACGGCCCGGCACGCGTACGAGGTGGACAACCGTCCCGCCCCCGGGGTGGACGTCCCTGGGCGGGCGACCGGGCTGCTGCTGGACGCGGTCGGCCAGGCGGTCCGTGACGCGGGCCTCGACGGGAGCGATCTGAGCGGGGTGCCGGTCCTGGTCGGCACCGGTCTGCGCGAGCTGCGGTCGGTGGAGCTGTGGCGCACCGAGGGCGCCGGCTTCCCCGCCGCCCGGCTCCACTTCGGCACCGCGCTGCGCGAGGCGTTCCGGGCCGATGACACCCACACCCTGTCCAACGCCTGCTCGGCCGGGCTGTACGCGCTGGCGCTGGGCGTGGACCTGCTGGCGCAGGGGACGGACACGGTGGTCGTGGCCGGGGTCGATGTGCTCACCGAGACCATGTACGGCCTGCTGGAGCGGGTGCAGCCGGTGCCCCCGACCCGGGTGCGGCCGTTCGACCGCGACCGGGACGGCGTCCTGATGGGCGAGGGCGCGGCGGCGGTGGTGCTCAGCCGGGCGCCCGGCGGACGCCCGGTGCACGGTCTGGTCCGGGACGTCGCGGTCAACTGCGACGCCTTCCACGTGACGGCGCCGGACCCGGCCGGTATCGCCGAGGCGATCAGGGAGGCGCACACCCGGGGCGGGGTGAAGCCCGCGGACATCGACCTGCTGATGGTGCACGGCACCGGGACGCTGCTCAACGACGAGGCGGAGGCGACCGCGCTCGCGGACGTCTTCGGCCCGGACCGGGACAAGCCCCTGGTGACCGCAACCAAGTCGATGACCGGGCACACCTCGGGTGCCTCCGGGCTGCTCAACCTGGTGGTCACCCTGCGCTGCCTCGCCGAGGGGCGGGTGCCGCCGACGGTGGGCCTGGACCACCCGGTGGACGAGGCGGCCGGGTTCCGTTTCGTCACCGGCGAGGCGGCCCACCGGCCGCTGACCGTGGCGCAGTTGAACGCGTTCGGCTTCGGCGGCATCAACGCCGTCGCGATCCTGGAGGCGGCCCGATGACCGTGGTGGTGAGCGGGGTCGGCGTGGTGCTGCCCCGCGCGAGGTCGGCACCGGAGCTGATGGCACCGGCGGCGCCGGACGCCCCGCCGGTCGAGCCGAAGGACCTGGTCGGCCGGAAGGGCCTGCGGTACAAGGACCGGGCCACTCAGCTCGCCTACTGCGCGGCCGACGCGGCCCTGCGCCACGCCGGTCTGCTGGACGACGGGGGCGGCCTGCGCGTCCCCGGCCGAAGCGTCGCGGTGGTGGCGAGCTCCAACTACGGCAACCTGGACACCATCTGCCGGGCCATCGACACCATCGCCGAGCACACGGCGGCGGCGGGCAGCGCGATGGACCTGCCGAACGCCTCGAGCAATGTCATCGCCTCCTCCGTCGCCATCCGCTTCGGGCTGCGCGGCCCCAACCTGATGCTGTGCAACGGCGCCACCTCCGGGCTGGACGCCGTCCACTGGGCGGCCACGCTGATCCGCGGCGGCAGGGTCCCCCGGGCGCTGGTCCTGGGCGTCGAACCCGACAACGCGTCCGTGCGCGCCTTCACCGGCGGAGCGCGGACCATCGACGGGGCGGCGGCGCTGGTGGTGGAGAGCGAGGAGTCGGCCGCCGAGCGGGGCGCGAGCGCGCCGGCCGTTCTCGGCGACTACGTCCGGGGCGCCGGGCTGGGCCGCTGTCTGGAACGGCTGGCGGCGGCGACCGGTGACCGGCCCGCCCTGTGGCAGCTGCCCGAACAGTGGCAGCTGCCCGAACAGCGGACGGCCGCCGTGCCGGACACCCTGCTGGCGGGCGTGGCCCGGCACGATCTCGGCGAGGTCTTCGGCCTGGGCTCGGGCGCGCTGGGGGTGCTCCAGTGCGCCGCGGCCGTCGGCTGGTTCGCCCGGGGCGGCGCCGGTCCGGTGTACGCCACCGCGGGCACCGACGCCGACGACGCCAGCGCGGGCATCGCGCTGCGTGGGCGGGCAGCGGCCTGATGTCCACCGGCGACCGCCTCGTCCAGGCACCCGCTCAGGAGCCCGCCGAAGGGCCCGCTGGGGGAGTCGTACGGGGGCCCGTGGAGGGGTCCGCTCCGGGAGTCGTTCCGGAGCCCGCCCAGGGGCAGGGACTTGCCCAGGGGCCGGGGTCCGCCCGGGGGCCTGCCCCGGAACGCCCTCAGCAGGGGCGGGGCGCCGCGGTGTCCGCGCGGGGCGGCAAGGAGAGCCCCGTGGTCGTGACCCGGCGCGCCCCGGGCGACCCCGGGCGGGGCCGGGTGCTCTTCCTGCACGGGCTGTCCAACAGCAGCACCGTGTGGGACGCCTGCGTCGAGCAGGGTCGCCGGTCCGGCGGGCCCGAGCTGTGGGCCGCCGACCTGCCCTGGCGGGGCCGGAGCGTCGCCGGGTGGAGCGCCCGGGGCGATCTCGTGCCGTACCTGGGCGACGCGCTGCGCGCGGTGCCGGGCGGCGCCGGGGTGGTGGTCGCCCACTCGATGGGCGCGAACGTCCTGATGGAGTTCCTGGGCCGGCGGATCGAGGCGGGCCGGGACCCGTTCACCGAGTTCGGCGTCCGCGGCATGGTGCTGGTGGCCCCGTTCTACCGGCGCACCGCCGAGGAGTTCGACTGGGCGAGCCTGGCGCACTCCGTGGACACCATGGCCCCGCTGATCGCCGAGGGCATCCGGGTGCACGCCGGGGACCGGGTCCCCGCGGCCACCCGCCGCCACCTCGCCGAGCGCATCCGGGACTGGGTCGGCCCCTACGGCTGGATGCGGTTCTTCGAGATCTACCTGCGTACCCCCGCCCTGCGCCTGGGACGGTTCACCGTGCCGTGCCTCGTCCTCGCCGGTGCGGACGACTTCGCCGCGCCGCCGGCCGAGGGCCGCGCGCTCGCGGACGCCCTCCCCGACGCGGAGTTCCGTCTGCTGCCCGGCTGCGGGCACTTCCTGATGATCGAGCGGGCGCGGCAGTTCGCCGCCCTGCTCGACCGCTTCGTCAGCATCTGTTCGGCCGCCCGTCCCAACGGCGGTCCCGGCCCCGGATTCCCATGGGAGCACGATCGATGACCACAGTGGCCGAAAGCGCCGTCAAGAGGCTGCTCACCAGCGAGACGACCGCGTCGCTGCGCACCCGGTACGAGGGCTCCAACATCTGCACCTGGATCGGGTTCAAGCACATCAACTACCTGGTCGAGGAGGCCATCCTCTACCACTTCGCCGAGGCGGACCTCCCGGCGCGGGCGCTGTACGCGGAAGCCGGCCTCGGCGTGGACATCGTCGACCTCGACACCCGGATCCTGCACGCCCTCTACATGGACGAGACGGTCCAGGCGCGGGTCGTGCCGGCGGCCGGGGACGACGACTCCTGCATCTCCTTCACGGTGGCCCTGCACGCCGAGCGGGACGGCGCGGACACCAAGGTGGTGGCCGCCAACGCCAAGGTGGTGCTGCGCTCGGACAGCTATGTCGAGGCGGCCGGGGAACCGCCCGCCGGGCTCGCCCGGTTCGTCACCGACCGGCTGAGCACCCCGGGCGCCGTCGCCCCCGAGCCGCCGGAGCTGACCGGTGCCGACCTCACGGCCGTCACCACCTCGCTGTCGGCCGGCCGCGGCACCACCGGCCCCGATCCGGTGCTCGACCTGCTGACCGCGGGGAAGAACGCGTTCGGCTGGAAGTGGCGGATCCCCTACCCGTACTGCCACTTCTCCGAGCGGCTCCAGATGTCCAGCTACCTGCGGCAGATGGAGGAGGTCGTGGACCTCTTCCTCGCCGACCGCGGCATCTCGGTGAAGACCCTGCTGGACGAGCGCCGGTGGATCCCCGCCTGCCCGCACTCCCGGATCCAGATCCTGGACGAGGCGCTGATGGAGGAGGACCTCTACACGGTCTACACCGTCGAGAACGTCTTCAAGGACTTCACCTACACCTCCCGCATGGACTGCTACGTGGTGCGCGACGGCCGTCTGGTGCCGACCGCGACCGGCAAGGTCACCCACGGCTACGCCCTGATCGAGAACCGGCGGGACTGGAACCTGATCACCTTCGACGAGCGCGTCTCCAAGGCGCTGCGCGGCGAGTCCTGACCGACGACGGCGACGTAAGCGACGGAGCAGACATGAGTGGCGGCACAGCTCTTGTGAATCGACCGGTCATCACGGCCTGGTCCGCGGTATCGCCCTTCGGGATCGGCCGCGCGGCCTTCACCGAGGGGATCAGGGAACGCCGGCCCGCGGCGGCCCCGCTCGAGGAGGAGCGGTGGCGGGCGGCCGGGGACCGCGCCTGTCTGGTGCCCGACTTCGACCTGCGCACGGTGCTCGGGAAGAAGGGGGTCCGCTCGATGGACCGGGTGACCGGCCTCGCGGTCACCACGGTCGCCCGGCTGCTCGACGACGCGCCGCGCAACCGGTGGGTGGCCACCGGCGAGGACGCCGCCCTGGTCCTGGGCACCACCACCGGCAGTGTGCAGAGCCAGATGGACTTCACCCGGGACTCGCTCACCGGGGAGAAGCCGTATCTGGTGGACCCGGCGCGTTTCCCCAACGCCGTGATGAACTGCGCCGCGGGGCAGAGCGCGATCTGGCACCAGCTCAAGGGCCCGAACACCACGATCGCCGGGGGCCACGCGGCGGGGCTGTACGCCCTGAACTACGCGCGCCGGCTGCTCACCTTCGGCCGGGCCAGGACGGTGCTGTGCGGCGCGGTCGAGGAGTTCTCGCACGCCCGCTCCTGGCTGGAGAGCCACGCCCACCAGCCGGACACCGAGGGGCCCGCGCAACTGCCCGGTGAGGGCTGCGGACTGCTGCTGGTGGAGCAGCGCGGCCCCGACGCGCGGGACGGCGCCGACGCGCCGGACAGCCCTGACGCGCGGGACGGCGCCGAGCAGCCGGTGCTGGCGGAGATCCTCGCGGTGGAGATGGGCATCGCCCTGGACGGCGGGGTCCGCCCCGCGCTGGCGGCCTGTCTGCGCCGGGCCCTGGACCGCGCGCAGGTGCGCCCGGAGGAGATCTGGGCGGTGTCCACGAGTGAGGCGCCCGGTCCGTCCGGGGAGCAGGAGCGGGCCGCCGTGGCGGAGGCCGCCGGGGGAGCGGACCCCGTCCACCTCACCCAGGCCGCGCTCATCGGGGACACCGGGGCCGCGGCGGCGGCGTTCCAGATCGCCGGGGTGCTGGTGCACGCCGAGACCACCCCCGGGGCCGCCGGCCGGGTGGCGCTGGTGACCTCCGTCGACCGCGACGGTGCGGTCGGCTGCGCCCTGCTGCGTCTGGCGGGGCCGCGATGACCGGGACGATCGGGGCCGCTGGGGCTGCCGGGGCTGTGGGGTCTGCCGGGGCTGTGGGGGATGTCGGGTCCATCGGCTCTGCCGGGACCCTCGGCTCCGCCGGGGCGTCAAGCACCCGGCCGTGCAGTCCTGTCGCCGCGCGGGTGGAGGTGGTCCGTCCGGCCGCCGCCGGCGACCGGGGCACGGTGCGGGCGGCGACGGCCGTCACGGTGGGCGAGGACGAGACGGTCTTCCCCGGGCACTACCCGGGCTTCCCCATCTTCCCCGGGGTCTGCGTGATCGAGTGCGTACACCTCAGCGGTCTGCGGACCGCTCCGCCGGGCTCGGCCGGGCTGGAGCTGGTGGCGGTGGAGAGCACGCGGTTCCTCAGCCCGGTCTTCCCGGGCGACCGGCTGGCGGTGGACCTGGTGTGGACCGGTGGGACCGGGGTGTGGAAGTGCGCCGCCAAGGTGGCCACCGAGCGCGGTGCCGCCGCCCAGGTCAGGCTGCGGTTCACGGCCGAGGAGGCGTGAGGAGGCATGATGATCGGCCAGTTGGAGATCAGAAGGGTGCTGCCGCACCGGTTCCCGATGCTGCTGCTGGACCGGGTGACCGAACTGGTCCCGGGCCGGCGGGTGACCGCCGTGAAGGCGGTGACCTGCAACGAGCCCTGGTACCAGGGGCTCGGGCCGGACGCGGTGGCCGCCGACTACGCCTACCCGCGGGTGCTGCTGCTGGAGTCCTGGTGCCAGTCGGCCGGGCTGCTGGCCACCTGGGAGTCGCCGGAGCCCGATGCGCTCGAGGGCCGGGTCATGCTCTTCGGAAGCGTGTCCGGGGTCGAGTACCACCGGCCGGTGCTGCCGGGTGACGTACTGGAACACCGGGCGGCCATCACCCGGGTGGTGGACGACACCGTGATCATCGAGGGCGGTGCCACGGTGGCCGGTGAGCCCGCGCTGACGGTCGGCCTCGCGGTGCTGGCCTTCCGCCCGGCCGGGGAGCTGCGGCCCGGGGACCCGGCCCCCGCCCTGCCCTGACCTGCTGCCCTGACCTGCTGATCTGCCCTGACCTGCTGATCTGATCCGACCCCGGCACCACACGTCCGGTCCGCGCGGCCGGCCGAATCGCTTTGGAGAACCAATGGCTAAGAACGCATCCCGGGTGGCGCTGGTCACCGGCGGTTCACGGGGAATCGGCCGGGCCACGGTGGAACGTCTGGCGCGGGACGGCTTCGACGTCGCCTTCTGCTACCAGTCGAACGAGGCGGCCGCCCTGGAACTGGAGAAGGCGGTCACGGAGACCGGGGTCCGGGTGCTCAGCCGCAGGACCGACGTCCGCGACGCCGACGCGGTGCGCGCGCTGGTCGCGGAGACCGAGCAGACGCTCGGCCCCATCGGCGTGGCGGTGACCGCCGCCGGTATCACCCGTGACAACCCCCTGCTGCTGATGAAGGACGACGAATGGCACGACGTGCTGGACGTCAACCTCGACGGGGTCTACCACGTCTGCCGCTCCGTGGTGTTCGGCATGATGAAGCGGAAGAGCGGGGTGATCGTCAACATCTCCTCGGTCGCCGGTGTGTACGGCAACGCCACCCAGTCCAACTACTCCGCCTCCAAGGCCGGGATCATCGGGTTCTCCCGGGCCCTGGCCAAGGAGGTCGGACGGTACGGGATCCGCGCCAATGTCGTCGCCCCGGGGTTCATCGACACCGATATGACCTCCGTGCTCACCGGCCAGGTGAAGGACAAGGCGCTGGAGTCGGTGCCGCTCGGGCGGCTGGGGCGGGCCGAGGAGGTCGCCGACCTCGTCTCGTACCTGGTCTCGGACCGTGCGGCCTATGTCACGGGCTCCGTCGTCCAGATCGACGGCGGCATCACCATCTAGCAACGCCCCGAACCCAGGAGGTTCCCGTTGGCCGTCAAGCCACCGCGCTGGTACTTCTCACTCCGCAGCCCCTATTCCTGGCTCGCCTACCGCGAACTGACCGAGAACGCCCCCGATGTGGCGGACGCGATCGAATGGCGTCCGTACTGGGAGCCGGACGAGGTGAGCGAGCGTATGCTGGCCGACGCCGGGATCCACCTCCCCTATGTCGCGATGTCGAAAGAGAAGCACTTCTACATCCTCCAGGACGTCAAGCGGGCGACCATCGAACGCGGTCTGTCCGTGGTCTGGCCGATCGACACCGCTCCCAACTGGGACGTCTCCCATCTCGCCTATCTGGTCGCCGAGGACGCCGGCCGCGGGCGGGACTTCATCGACGCCGTCTACCGGGCCCGCTGGGAGAACGGCATCGACATCTCCGAACGGGCCACCATGGCCGCGATCGGCGATGAACTCGGGCTCGACCCCGACGCGCTGGCCGGTGCGGTCGACGATCCGGAGATCCGCCGGCGGGGCATCGAGGCGCTGCGGGCGGTGGACCGCGACGGAGTGTTCGGAGTGCCGTTCTTCATCCACCGGCACGACAAGTTCTGGGGGCTGGACCGGCTCGCGGGCTTCGTGGCGAGCGTCCGCGCCAGGACCCGGACCACCGCCACCGCCGCCGCCACCGTCGCCGCCACCACCGAACAGCGGGAAACCGGCCGTGGGGGCGAGCCCGCCCTGCTCGTCCCGGCCGGTGACGCCGGCCACGCCGGTGGCTGCGGCTGACCGGACTGACGCGAAACGACCCGCTGAACCAGTGACACCGATGAACCAGTGACACCGATGAACCAGTGACACCGATGGACCCGTCACACCCGACAGACCTGTCAGACGAACTGTCAGGCATGCAAGACCTGTCAGACGTATCAGACCTCAGACCTATCAGACCTGTTCACACCCGTCAGAAAGGCGACCACGCCATGAGCAACCCCTTCGAGGACGAGAACGGCAGCTACTACGTGCTGGTCAACGACGAGTTGCAGCACTCGCTGTGGCCGGCCTTCGCCGAGGTGCCCGCGGGCTGGACCGTCGTCCACGGCCAGGACAGCCGCCAGGCGTGCCTGGACTACATCAACGAGAACTGGACCGACATGCGGCCCAAGAGCCTGATCGACGCGATGGGCTGACGCGGCGCCGCCCCCTCCCGTGCCACCGGGCCCGACGCCCTGACGTCGGGCCCGGTGGCGTGTCTGGCAGGTTGCTGCGTAACAGGCGGACAGCACGGTCCGAGAGGGACGATCCGGACTACTGTTGACGCACTCTTCAGCGCACACGGGGGAACGTGCCATGACCTGGCTGGCTGCCACCAGCATCGACGACCTGTCCTTCGGGCTGCTGATCGTGCTGATCGCGGTGTCGTCGCTGGGCGTCTTCGTCTTCGGCGTCTCGGCGATCTCCGGCCGGCTGCTCGGCATCCGGGTGGGCCCGTTGCGCGCCCTCGGCGCCGGGCTGGTCGGGCTGGGCGCGATGCTCGCCTTCAAGCCGACCATGCACGACCAGCAGAGCATGGGCGTGCTGTACGGGGTGCAGGTCGGAGTGTCCGTCCTCGCCGCGATGGCCACTCTGGTGCTGGCCGAGGTCTTCCTGCCGCGCGGCAGCTGGGCGCTGCCCCTGCGGCTGTGGCGCGCGGTGCGCAGCCGGCTGCGCCGCACCCGCCGCTATTCGCAGATCAGCCGGATCTTCATGCGCAACGGGCTGAGCCGTCCGCTGCGCAGCCGGCACAGTCTGGAACGGGCCCTGCGGCCGGGCGAGTTCGGCGACCGGACGGCCAGGGGGCTGCGGCTGGCGCTGGAGGAGTGCGGCGGGGCCTTCATCAAACTGGGCCAGTTGCTGTCCACGCGGCGCGATCTGCTGCCCCCGCACTTCATCGGCGAACTCAGCCGTCTGCAGAGCGATGTGGCGCCCGCGCCCTGGGGGGAGGTGGCGGCGCTGCTGCGCGAGGAGCTGGGCAGGCCGGTGGACGACGCCTTCGAGTGGATCGAGCAGATCCCGCTCGCCGCCGCCTCCATCGCGCAGGTGCACCGCGCCAAGCTGAGGGGCGGCCCGGTCGTCGTGGTCAAGGTCCAGCGGCCGGGGATCCGCGAGATGGTCGAGCGCGATCTGGACATCGTCCTGGCGGTCACCCGCGGTCTCCAGCGGCGGTCCCGGTCCTCCCACGCGATGGGGCTGCGGGATCTGGGCGACGGCTTCGCCACGTCCGTGCGGGAGGAGCTGGACTTCCGGATCGAGGCCAACAACGCCGCGGTGGTGGCGGCGTCCTGCGGTGGCTACGAGACGGACGCGGCGGTGCGCGTGCCCCGGGTGTACGAGGAGTTCACCACGGCCAGGGTGCTGGTCCAGGAGTGGCTGGAGGGGGTCACCTTCGACCGGGCGGCCGCCGTCGCGGACGGCAGGGGGCTGGACCGCCGCCGGATCGCCCGGACCGCCTTCGCCGCCATGCTGCACCAGATTCTGAGGGCGGGGGTGTTCCACGCCGATCCGCATCCGGGCAATGTGCTGCTGCTGGAGGACGGGCGGATCGGTCTGCTCGACTTCGGCTCGGTGGGCCGTATCGACCCCTCCGTACGCCACGCCCTGCAGGAGATGCTGGTGGCCGTGGACCGCGGCGACCGGGCCGGGCTGCACGACGCGCTGATGGCCCTGCTGGGCACGCGGGCCACCAGGAGTGAGGACCTCATGCTCAACTCGCTGCTGCTGGAGCGCGAGCTGGGGCAGTTCATGGCCCAGCACCTGGGGGCGGGGGCGCGGCCGGACACCGAGATGTTCACCGCGCTGTTCCAGCTGCTCGCCCGGTTCGGGCTCGCCGTGCCGCCGGAGGTCGCCGCCGTCTTCCGGGCCCTGGCCACCATCGAGGGCACCCTGAGCCGGGTCGCCCCCGACTTCAACATGATCGACGAGGCGCGGGCGGTCGCCGTGGACCTCCTCACCGACCGGCTGCGGTTCCGCGCCACGGGTGCGGGGAGCGAGGAGGAGAGCGGGTTCGGGCCCGGTCTGTCGTCCCTGGCGCGGAGCGCGGCCCATGAGTTCCTGTCCGCGCTGCCGATGCTGCGGCGGCTGCCGCGGAGGGCGGAGCGGATCGGCGCGTCGCTGGAGGAGGGGCGGTTCACTGTCCGGGTGCGGGTGCTCGCCGACGAGCGGGAGCGGCGCTTCGTCTCCGGGCTGATCCACCAGTTGACGGTCACGTTGCTGGCGGCCTGTACGGGGCTGATGGGGGTGGTCCTGGTGGTGTTCGGCACCGGGCGCGGCCCCCGGGTGACGGCGGAGGTGGAGCTGTTCCCGCTGCTCGGCTACCAGGTGCTCGCGGTCAGCGCGATCCTCATGCTGCGCGCCCTCTACACGGCGATACGCCGGCCGAACTCCCCCGGCCCGTCCTAGGGCCAGGGCCTGTCGTCACAGGGGCGCCCCGCTCCCGGCGTCTGGCACGGCACCTCGCCACGTCGTCGCGTCGCCCGGGTACGCCCGCGATGTTTCCCCAGCTACCGCTGGGAGGTGCCCCGGCACCGTACGCCGCTCGCGGCCGGGCGCCTGGTGCGGCACCTCGCCGCGTCGCCCGCGTACGCCCAGGACGGGGGCGATGCTCCGCCTGCGACGTTTCCCCCAGCTACCGCTGGGAGGTGTCCCCCGCACCGTACGCCGCTCGCGGCCGGGCGCCTGGCACGGCACCTCGCCGCGTTGGCCGGGAACCCGGGCAGGCCCTACGACGAGGGCTTCCGGCCGCTTGCGATCGCACGCACCAGGCGACGCCTCGCTGCCGGGCGAACCCCGACCGACGCGGTACCGGAAGTACGGCGCCCCGGCGCCGGGTCGGCGCGCCGCTGTCCCGGGGCCGGGGCGCGGCTGTCCTGGGGTCCGGGTCGGGGCGCGGCTGTTCCGGGGCCAAGGCCGCGCGTTGCCCCGGGGCCGGGTCTGCGCGCGGCGGACCGGCCCCCGGGCGGAGCCGGTCCGGGTCGCTCAGGCGTCGCCGACCAGCAGCGGCTTCTCCCGCATGGTCCAGCCGTTGGCGTCCAGCACCCGCCGCACGGCCGCGACGGAGGCCGATTCCACGAGCAGTTCGGCCAGGCCGCTCGGCTGGTCGAGGGAGTGCTCGATGCGCACGTCCTCGATGTTGACCCCGGCCTCGCCGACGGTGGAGAACAGCCGGGCCAGCGCTCCGGGCTGGTCCGGGACGGCCACCGGGATCGCCACGTACTCGGCGGGCCGCGACCGCTGTTTGTGCGGTACGCGGGCGTGGCCCCGGTTGCCGCGCCGCAGCATCTCCGCCAGGTCGGCGGCGGCCTGCCGGCGCGCCTCGGACTCCGGGCCGGGCAGCGCCCGCAGGGCGGAGACCAGCCGCTCCAGGTCCTTGGCGAAGTCGTCGAGGACGTCGGCCACCGCGCCGGCGTTCGCGGTCAGGATGTCGCTCCACAGGGCGGGTTCGCCCGCCGCGATGCGGGTGACGTCCCGTAGCCCCTGGCCCGACACCCGGATGTGCTCGGCCTCGGCGTGCTCCAGCCGGGCCGCCATCATGGCGGCGACCAGGTGCGGGGCGTGCGAGGTGAGGGCGACGGCGCGGTCGTGGGCGTCGGTGTCCATCAGGACGGGGACGCCACCGCACAGCGAGACCAGCTCCAGCCCCCGGTTGAGCGCCGAGCGGTCGGTGCGCGGCGAGGGGGTCAGCACCCAGGGGCGGCCCTCGAAAAGGTCGGCACGGGCGGCGAGCGGACCGGAGCGCTCGGCACCGGCCAGCGGATGTCCGCCGATGTAGCGGGACGGATCGCCGCCGGCCGCGCGGACCTCCTCGTGCGGCCGCGCCTTGACGCTGGCCACATCGGTGTAGGTGTGCGCGAGCCCGTCCCGCTGGCAGCGGGCGAGCACGGTGCCGATGCTCGCGGGCGGCACTGCGAGCACGGCGAGGTCCACCTGCCCGGCGGGCGCCCGGAGCGAGCCCGCGCCCAGGGCCTCGGCGGTCCTGGCGGCCGTGGTGTCGGCGTCGTCCAGGTACACCAGGACGCCCCGGCGGCTCAGGGCGAGGCCGATGGACGTTCCGATCAGCCCGGTTCCGACGACGACGGCGGTCCTCATGCGTCACGTCCCGGGGTGGGGCCGGTGGCGCCGGAGCGCTCGGTCTCGGCCCGCAGGAAGGCGGCGAACCGGGCGATGCCGTCCTCGATCCGCGCGGTGCTCAGATAGCTGAAGGAGAGCCGGATCGACCGTTCGCCGCCGGGGCCCGGGTAGAAGTAGGCCATCGGCGTCCAGATGACGCCGTGGTCCTCGGCCGAGCGCAGCAGCGCGGCGTTGTCGGCGGGGAACGGCACCCGGACGGTGAGGAAGAAGCCGCCGCTGGGCCGGTTCCAGCCGATGCCGAGCCGGTCCCGGACGTCCTCGGGGAAGTGGCGGTCCAGCTGTTCCAGGGTGACGCGGAGCGCTTCGCCGTAGTGCTTGGCGGGCACCGCGTTGCGTTCGGTGAGCCGGCCGCCGCAGGCCAGCAGGGCACCGGCGACGGCCGCCTGGCTCAGCGCCGGGGTGTTCACCGTCACCATGCTCTTGATCTTGGCGAGTTCGTCGGCGAGCAGGCTCTCCGCCCCCGACGGGTCCCGTACGGGCTGGTCGGCGACGACGAATCCGACGCGGGCGCCGGGGAAGACCGACTTGGCGTACGACCCGAGGTGGACCACCCGCCGCATGCGGTCCATCGCCTTCAGGGTGGGCAGCTGGGCGCCGGGGCTGACCAGCCGGTAGGGGCTGTCCTCCAGGATGAGCAGATCGTGCCGCGCCGCCAGCTCCAGCAGCTCCTCGCGGGCGCGCCGGGACAGGGTGTTGCCCGACGGGTTCGAATGGTCCGGCACCACGTAGAAGGCGCGCGGGCGGCGGCCCCTGGCCCGTTCGGCGAGGACGGCGGCCTCCACATCGGCCACGTCCAGCCCGTCGGCCCGCTCCTCGACGGGGCGCACGGGCACCCCCAGCAGACTGGCGGCCCCGGTGATGCCCACGTAGCAAGGGCTGGCGACCAGCAGGACGTCCCCAGGGCCGGCGAAGAGCGCGCGCAGGGCCAGCAGCATGCCCTCCTGGGCGCCGACGGTCACCACGATCGCGCCGGGCGGGACGTCGATGCCCTCGTCGGCGCGGAGCGAGTCGGAGATCAGCCCGCGGATCTGGCCCGCGGTCGGACCGTACTGGTACAGGGCGGTGCGGATGGCCTCGTCCGAGGCGCCGCCCGCGGCCAGGTGGTCCAGGTAGCGGCGGACGTGGTCGAGGATCTCGTCCTTGTCGAAGAACTCCTCGTACGGCCGCCCGGGGGCGAAGGAGACCACGTCCGGGAAGCGGCCGGTGATCTCGTTGAGGAAGTTCATGGTGTCCAGCACCGGGTCGGACACGCTGCGGTGCAGATTCTCTTTGAGCAGGGTGGCGGTGGCGGTGGCGTGGGGTGTGGTCGGTGGCGGGGTGGCTGCCACGCCGTGGTGCAGATCCTCCTCGCGCGGCCCCGCCGCCTCCGTGGCCTCTGCGGTCTCCGTGGCCTCCGCCGCCGGTTCGGGCGGGCGCGGCCGGTCGTGCCCCGCCGCCGACTCGGGCGGGTGGTGCCGGGCCGGGACGGTGTTCTCGGGTCCGGCCGCCGGTGGGGCTTCCGGGTCGGTGGTGGTGGCGCCCGGCGGGTGGTGCCGCACTGCGGCGGTGTTCTCCGGCCCGGCCGCCGGTGAGGCTTCCGGCCCGGCGGCCGGGGCTTCCGGGCCGGTGGTAGCGGCGCCGGACCGGCGGTGCCGCACCGCGGTGGTGTCCTCCGGTCCGGCCAGCAGCGCGGCGTCCGCGCCGGCGGCGGTGGCGGTGCCGGTCAGTGCCATGGCCTCCGACAGCTCGTCGAGGACCAGGTCCAGGACGCCCGCCGCGCCGTCCGCGCCCGCCACCGCCAGTCCGTGCAGCACCGGGCGGCCCAGCAGCACGGCGTCCGCCCCCAGGGCGAGGGCGGCCAGGACGTCCCGGCCGCGGCGCACGCCGCCGTCCAGGAGCAGGGCGCAGCGGCCGTTCACGGCGGCGGCGATCCGGGGGAGCACCTCCAGGGTGGCCGCTGTCCCGTCCAGTTGCCGTCCGCCGTGGTTGGAGACCACGATGCCGTCCGCCCCGGCGGCGATCGCGCACCGGGTGTCCTCGGCGGTCATGACCCCCTTGACCAGGACGGGCAGCGGGCTGACCGAGCGCAGCCAGGCGATGACCGACCAGTCGAGCGAGGGGTCGAGACCGGTGCGGCCGTGCTCGGACGGGGACGAGTAGTCGGCTTCGTCCGCGGGCAGGTTGGCGGGCGTGATGTGCGGCGGCAGCCGGAAGTCGTTGCGCAGGTCGCGCAGCCGGCGGCCGAGCCGCGGGGTGTCGGCGGTCAGCACCAGGGCCTCGAAGCCCGCGTCCGCCGCCCGCTCGACGAGCCGCCGGGTCGTGGCGCGGTCGCGGAAGCAGTAGACCTGGAGCCACAGGGGCGAGCCGGCGACCGCGGCGATCTCCGCGAAGGGCCGCCCGGCGAAGGTGCTCACCACGAGCGGGAGGCCGGCCGCGCCCGCGGCCCGTGCGGTGGCCGTCTCCCCGTCGGGGTGCATCAGCGTGTGGTAGGCCATGGGCGCCACGGCCACGGGCGCCGCCCACCGCCGTCCCAGGACGGTGGTGGACGGGTCGCCCTCGCCCGCGCCGGTCAGCACTCGGGGGCGCAGCCGGACGCGGTCGAACGCCGCCCGGTTGGCGGCGAGCGTCCGCTCGTCCCCGGCCCCGCCCTCGATGAAGTCCCAGACGGCCGGGTCCAGCCGGGTGCGCGCCCGCTCGGCGTACTCGTCGAGGGACAGCGGTGGCCGCCAGGCGCCGGAGGGGGCCGTGCGGCCGGTCACGAGGTGGCCGCCCGGGCGCGCTCGACGGCCTCGTACAGCGCGCGGATGTTGGAGCTTCCGAAGCCCTGGGCCCCGTGGCGCTGGATCAGTTCGAAGAACAGCGTGCGCCGCTCGAAGGGCGAGCGGGTGAAGAGCTGCAGCAGGTATCCCCACTCGTCGCGGTCGGCGAGCACATTGGTCTTGCGCAGATCGGCGATCGTCTCGTCGAGGTTGTCGATCCGCTCGGCCAGGACGTCGTAGTAGGTGCCGGGGGTCTGGAGGAACTCGACGCCCCGGGCCTCGAACTCGGATACCGCCGGGACGATCTCGTCCACGAGGAACGCCAGGTGCTGCACTCCCGGACCGGCGTTCCGCTCCAGGAATTCGTCGATCTGGCCCGGCTTCTTGGTGCTGTCGGGCTCGATGATGGTGAAGGTGATCCCGGCGGAGGGGCTGCGCACCACGATGGAGTCCATGGCCTGTTCGCCGACGGCGACGTATTCGCTGGAGTACTGCTCGAAGCCGAATGCGTCGATGTAGTACTGGACCGCGGCGTGCAGGGTGCCGGCCTCGAGACAGACCGCTATGTGGTCCAGCAGCCGCAGCTCGGTCGCGGTGCCGGCCGGTGCGGCGCCCTCCGGCGACCTGACCCAGTCCCGGCCCGGGGGCAGTCCGTGCGGCTGGGACGCGGAGCGCTTGAGGAGGGTGTGGCGGACGGCGCCGAAGCCGGAGACGGCGGGGCCGGCCGGGTTGCCGGAGGTCAGATCGCGGGCGCCGGCGGCCAGGGCGCCCTCGCGGGCCGCCAGGGGGTCCTCGCAGGCGAAGGCGATGTCGGCGATGCCGTCGCCGTGCTCGGCCAGGAAGCCGGCCGTGCCCGGTCCCGAGGTGATGACGAGCTGAACGCCCTTCTGGCGGAGCAGGACCGAATCCAGCGCGCCGGTCCGGCACCGGGCCTTTTCCTGAAAACCCATGCCGGAGACGAAATAGTCCGTGGTTTTCCGCTGGTCGCTGGTGTAGATCTCGATGTACTCGACGTCATGCGCGCTCACGATGCTCCCCATCCGACGATTGCCTCGCCACACGTGTGTGCAACTCGTGGAATCGCACGTTACCGGCGCGGGAGAGCGGTGCCATGGGCCGCCAAGAATTCTTCGATATTCACACAGGGAGCGGTCGCGGAGATTTCGGAGAAGAGGGCGGACGGTTTTCCGCGGAGAGGGCCCGCCGACCGCGTCAATCATCTCTTTTCGGGCGGTCGGCGATGATCGTGAAGGCGGCCGGCGGACGCTGGCAACGGCTTATTCGATTCTCTTCATTTGAACGCTTTGCGGCGCACCGCGTAGGCGTAGGTGACGGCGGCCAGCAGCGGTCCCCAGGCGAGCAGCGGCAGATAGGCGGTGACGAACACCCAGGCCCGCCAGCCGAGTTCGCCGACGTCATGGGTGAGCGATCCGCGCCAGCCGCCGTCCCCGAACTGGCGGCCGTCCAGCGCGCGCCCCCGCAGCGAGAGGATCAGGGCCATGGTCCAGGTGACGGTGAGGGCCACCGCCCCCAGCGCGGCGGGGATGATCGCCGACAGCGGGCGTATCGGCTTCCCGGCCACGAAGGGGACCCAGCGCGGCCACACCTCGCCCCAGGTGGAGACCAGTCCGACGGCGAGGAAGGCCAGCCCCTCGGCGACGATGGACAGGATGACGACGTAGATCTCCATCGGCAGCCAGTCGGGCAACTGGCCCTGGCCGAGATCCACGTCCTTGGTGAGCGGAACCCCGAAGGTGACCTGGGCGATGCGCCACAGCCCCGAGGGCAGCACGGTCAACGGGATCAGAAAAGCCGCACGCCGGGCCCACAGTGGCACCCCTTCGGCGGGAGTGCCGTGCAGCTTTCGGTAGCCACGGGAAACGGCGGTCAGGATTCCGGACACGGGGCCCTCCAGGAAACACCGGGAAACATGCGTCCGCTGCTGGAACGCTGCCAGGAGCATGGCATGCCGCATCCCACGCGCGACTCCTCCCGCGGAGGCAAACCCACAAGCCGTCGGGGGGAGCCCCGCCGCGTTCCCTCCTCCGTCCGGATGACCGCCGGGAAGGGGAGGAACGGCTTTTCGAACACGTTCCGCGGGAGCTCGATAGAAATCCTCGAAGTGCGCCGGGGACCGGCTGAAAAGCCTGCTATCAACGGGATCGGAGACGAACCTTCACCCACCCCCTGCGTCCGTGCGACGCGGCACGGGCCGACCGAGAGGACCCGACACATGGCCGAGGAGACCAGCCGGACGCCGGAGGTGCTGGGCGAGGACTTCATCCGCGACCCGTACCCGGTGTACGCCCGGCTGCGCGAGCGGGCCGCGGTCGCCCATGTCGTGCTCGGCGGGGCGCCGATGTGGCTGGTGCTGCGCCATGAGGCGGCGCGCGCCGCGCTGACCGATCCGGGACTGCACAAGGACCCGGAGCGCTGCGCCAGGCTGGCCGCCAGGCACGCGGGCGTGGACCCCGTGGAGCAGCCCGCCGAGAAGTCGCCCGGACAGCGGATGCTGGTGGAGCACATGCTGGGCATGGACCCGCCCCACCACACCCGGCTGCGCAAGCTGGTGGCCAAGGCGTTCACCGCGCGGCAGATCCAGGCGCTCCGCCCGCGGATCGAGCACACGGTCGGCGCGCTGCTCGACGGCATCGCCGGGCAGGGCGAGGTGGATCTGCTGAAGGCGTTCGCCTTCCCGCTGCCGCTCACCGTGATCTCCGAGATGATCGGCGTTCCCCAGGCCGACCAGGCCGCCTTCGGGGCGTGGTCCAACGCGCTGACCGTGGCCGTCCAGCCGCAGGAGATGCACGGCATCGCCGACCGGATGGCGGAGTACCTCACCGGGCTGATCGCCGCCAAGCGGGCCGCCCCGGACGACGACCTGATCAGCGGGCTGATCCAGGCGCGGGACCACGAGGACCGGCTGAGCGAGAACGAGCTGGTGTCGATGGTCTTCCAGCTCCTGGTGGCCGGCTACGAGACGACCGCGCACCTGATCGGCAACGGCATGCTCGCCCTGCTGCGCCACCCGGACCAGCTGGCCGCCCTGCGCGCGGACCGTTCGCTGCTGCGGGGCGCGGTCGAGGAGATCAGCCGCTACGACAACTCGCTGCACCTGAACACCCTCTCGGTGACCTCGGAACCGGTTCGGATCGGCGGCGTCCGCATCCCGGCCGACGCGTTCGTCATCGTCTCGCTCGGTGCGGCCAACCACGACCCCGAGCGCTTCGAGGACCCCGAGCGGTTCGACATCCGCCGGGAGGCCGGCGGCCACCTGGCCTTCGGCCACGGAATCCACCACTGCATGGGCGCCCCCCTGGCACGGCTGCAGACCGAGATCGCCGTCGGCGCGCTGCTCGACCGCTTCCCGCGGATCGAACTGGCCGTGGCGCCAGCGGAGTTGCGCCGCGAGATGAACCTGACCCGGGGGCTGGAGTCACTGCCGGTCCGGCTCGGCTGAGCGAGCCGGACCGGACCGGTGTACCGGCCGACGATGAGGAGTCTGATGGATATCGCAATCTCCGCGGCGGGGCTGCGGAAGCGCTACGGGGACCATGAGGTGCTCGGGGGCATCGACCTGTCCGTCGAGGCGGGCACGGTCTACGGGCTCCTGGGCCCCAACGGCGCCGGCAAGACGACCACGGTGCGGACGCTGTCGACACTGGTCACACCGGATGAGGGCACCGCGACCGTCGCGGGCTACGACGTGCTGAGCCAGGCCCACCAGGTGCGCCGCAGCATCGGGCTGACCGGGCAGTACGCCGCGCTGGACGGCGAGTTGACCGGCCGGGAGAACCTGGTGCTGATGGGCACGCTGCTGCACATGGGCCGCAAGCGGGCGCGGGCCCGCGCGGACGAGGTGCTGGAGATGTTCGACCTCGTCGACGCCGCCGACCGGGTCGTCAAGACCTACTCGGGCGGTATGCGGCGCAGGCTCGACCTGGGCGCCAGTCTGATCGGGAACCCGCCGGTGATCTTCCTGGACGAGCCGTCCACCGGGCTGGACCCGGTCAGCAGGAACGCGCTGTGGGACATGGTGCGCAAACAGGTCGCCGAGGGGGTCACCGTGCTGCTGACCACCCAGTACCTGGAGGAGGCCGATCAGCTCGCCCACCGCGTCGCGCTGATCGACAAGGGGCGGGTGGCGGCGGAGGGCACCCCCGACGAGCTGAAGAAGAAGGTCGGCGGCGAGCGGCTGGAGATCACCGTGCGGACCGCCGGGATGGTGGAGGCCGCCCGGGCCGCGCTGGCCCGGATCTCCTCACCGGGCTCCGCGCCGCCGGCCGTCGACGACAGCGGGATGCGGGTGTCGGTCGCCCTGGAGACCGGTATCGCCGGTGTCTCCGCGGCCGCGTCGGAACTCCAGGGGGCCTCGGTAGAGGTGGTCGACTTCCTCGTCCGGCGCCCCTCGCTGGACGACGTGTTCCTGGAGCTGACCGGAGCCGGACCCGAGGCCGAGCTGGAGGCGACGAGCCGATGACCACCTACGTCCTGAGCGACGCGCTCGCCCTGGCCGGCCGCCATATGCGGCATCTGAAGCGGGCACCGCAGCGGATCCTCAGCATCACCCTGATGCCGATCATGTTCGTGTTCCTCTTCGGCTACCTCTTCGGCAGTTCGATGAACGTGCCCGAGGGCGACTACCACGAGTACATCATGGCGGGCATCTTCACCCAGATGATGCTGGCCGGGGTGATCAACACCGGTGTCGGGGTGGCCGAGGACCTCTCCAACGGCCTGGTGGACCGGTTCCGTTCACTGCCGATGGGCAAGGGCTCGGTGCTGCTCGGCCGGACCCTCTCCGACCTGGTGCTCAACGCCATCTCCTGTGTCGCGATGCTCTCCGTCGGCCTGCTCATCGGCTGGCGCATCCACGGCGGACCGCTCAAGGCCCTCGCGGGCTTCGGGCTGTTGCTGCTGCTCGGCTACGCCACGGCGTGGCTCGGCTCGCTCATCGGGCTGCTGCTGCGCCACCCCCAGGCGGTCAACTCGGTGGCCATGGTGATCACCATGCCGCTCACCTTCCTGTCGGCGACCTTCTACCCGGCCGAGAACCTGCCGGGCTGGCTGCGCCCGGTGGCCGAGTGGAACCCGGTGTCGACCCTGACCACCGGGATGCGGGAGCTGTGGGGGAACCCCACGGGCAACGCCCCCGATCCGGCGTTCCCGCTGCGGCATCCGGTGCTGTCCTCCCTGATCATGGTGGTGGCCCTGCTGGTCGTCGTGGTCCCGCTGGCCAACCGGGCCTACGAGCGGGCCGCCGCGCGCTGACCCCGGGCCGCGCGGCCCCGCCCGCGCCGGAGCCCGGACGGCCGTGAGCGGCCGTCCGGGCTCCGGCCCGGCCCCGTCCGGCCCGTCCCTGTCCGGCCCGTCCCTGTCCGGGGCGGCGCCGTACCGGGGCAGCGCCGTACCGGGGCAGCGCAGCGGCCCCTGCCGAGTGGTCAGGGGCCGCTGTCCGAAGAGGCGTCAGTGCAGGTCAGGCGCGGCGCAACTGCCCGTCCCTGACGGCCGATATGAACGATGACCAGGACGGGGCGGGGAAGACCAACGCCGGGCCGTTCGAATTCTTACTTGCGTCGCCACGAAGCACGACGTGTTCGGTCTCGACGCCCAGGTGGTACCAGAGGCCGATGGCGACGGCCTCGGCCCGGTGGCGGCGCCACCGGCGATTCGCCTGCTTGCAGGCCGGAGAGCAGAACCGCTTTTCGCTGCGGGACGTCACCGGCAGCGGCTCGGTGCAGAAGATGTACGCGCAGCGGCGTACCCGCCCGGCCATGTCTCCACCGCACGCCCGGGCCCCGGGGCGGGCCGGAGATTGCCAGGGGCCCGGGCGGGGGCCGTCACGCTCCCCGCCCAGGCCCCTGAGTCCGCAGAGCCTTCCGGGCTCTACCGGGTCAGGCGCAGGTGCCAGCCGTCCGCGCCTCGGGTGAGGGCGGGAGTGTAGGTCTCGGGCGCGGGGCGGCCGGCGGCCTCCCAGGCAGTCAGCCAGTCGCGCAGGACGGCGAGGGACGGGGAGTCGGGGCGGTCGGCGAGGATCGTGCCGTCCTGTTGGAGGACGGCGGCCGTGGCCTGGGTGGAGTGGCCGAGGGCCCACAGGTCGGGGGTGAGGCCGGCCATGGTGAGCTGCGGGTCGGCCTGGGCGGCGGCGAAGGTCCGCCAGGACGGCCAGTCGAGTTCGCCGCCGTCGTACGGCTCGGTGTGGGCGTCCTTGAGCAGGCGGGCGAGCACGGTGCGGGCGCCGGTGTGGAGGCGGTCGTCGCGCTCGCGCCAGGCGATGGAGATCCACGACGGGGCGGGGGTGCGGTTATCCCAGTCCACCCACCGGCCCGGCAGGTCGAGGTTGTCCTTCGGTGAGCCGGTCGCCTCGATGTACCCGCCGGTGAACACCGCCTCCACGACCGGCTCGCCGCCGCTCACGCGGACCTTCGCGACCACGGTCATGTTGGGGACGGCCGCGATCGGCAGCGGGGCGACGATCAGACCGCCGTCGGCGACCTGGTCCACCCACGCCTTCGGCAGCAGCGGCGGGGTGCACCAAGCCACCATCCGGTCGTACGGCGCCCGCTCGGCGAACCCGGCGGTGCCGTCGGCGACGTGGCAGCGGATGTGGTAGAGGCCGCGCTCGTGGTGGATGAGGTTCGCCCAGCGCACGAGGTAGGCGTCGATGTCGAGGCTGGCCACCGCGCCGGTGGGGCCGACGAGCTCGGCGAGCAGGGCACCGGAGTAGCCGGAGCCGGTGCCGAACTCGACGACGTTCATGCCGCCGTGTACGTCGAGGGTGGTGAGCTCGCGGTGGACCACGACCGGGTTGGAGCGGTGCGGGGTGGCGCCGCGGCCGTCATGGTGGGTGTAGTGGCGTTCGGGAACGGAATCGGCGGCGTCGGCGACGGCGGTCACAGGTTCACTCCTTCGAGGGGCTACGGGCGCTCGTATACGGGCAACTGCTCCGGGCGAGTGAGGGACACGCGCCCGGCTGCGGCTTCGGGGGTCAGATCGTCAGGGCGGTGTGGTGGTGCCATCCGGCGGCGGTGTACTCGCCGACGGGTCCGTGCCCGGGCAGTTCGGCCCAGGCGTGGTACTCGACCGGCGGCGGGGCGAACCGGGCCCCGAGACACCAGTCGAGACGGCGGCCGAGCAGGGCGGCGGCGAGCACGGCGCCCAGCGAAGTCTCCATGCAGGCGGCCCGGCCCGGCCACCAGCGGGCGGTGTGCCGGACGGCGCCGACGAGGGCCTCGGCCCGGGCCGCGTCCAGCTCGCGCCGGCCCAGACAGCGGGCGAGACGGGCGGCGCGGACCGTGTGCCGGAACGGCAGCCGCAGCAGGACCAGGGCGAGCGCGAGCCCGGCCGCGGCGGCCAGCCGCTCGCCGAGGGTGCCGGTCCGGACGGTGCAGTACGCCTCCATGCTGGTCACGACCGCCATCCCCACCAGCGGCGGCGCATCCGGGCCGGCGCCTGGCCGTCGTGGGCGAGGCCCTGCGCGGCCAGCGCCTCGGCGACCGTGCGGACGTCGGCGGCAGCCGACCCCACGCCGATGCCGTACCGCTCGGCGTACTGGTCGGCGGCCTCCTCCTGGCTCGTGGAGGCGAGCAACAGCATCACCGCGGCCGACGCGGTCGGCGTCAGGTAGGCCCAGCGTCCGGTCCGCTCGCTGAGGATCACACCGCCCTCGTCGGTGAGCACCGTATGGGCACTCTCACACAGCCGCCACACGGCCGCCCACCTCCTCCCACCACACCGCCGGGGCGGCGGCGTGCTGCCGCAGCCACACCTCGGCGGCCACCACCAGGTGCAAGGCGCCCTGGGCGGTCGGTTGCCCGGCCGCGGCCCGGGCCAGCGCGTCGGCGACCGGCTGCTCGCTGACCAGTCCGAGCGCGGCCACCTGCGACGACGGACCCAGCAGGTCTTTGAGGACGGGGGCGTTGTCGCGCAAGCCCGCGTACGCGAGGGCGTTGAACCCGCCCTTCGTCGTACGGGCCAGCACGAAACCGGGCAGCACCCGGCTGCCGGTGAACGCCGCGTTCAGCAGCGGCTTGTAGGCGCCGGGGGCGCCGCGCTCGTCCGCGGGCACGGCGAAGCAGGCACGGATGACTTCGTTGTCCAGGAACGGGGCGGCCAGCTCGATGCCGTGCCCGGCGAGCGCGAGCGCCCGCCACCCAGCGGTGTTCGCGCCGACCCGCGCGAGGTCCTGCCGGTCGGACCACTCGGCCAGCCGGGTCGGCGCGTCGGTGAGCGCGCCCGCGGCCTCGTCCACGGCGGAGGCCAGCATCAGCCGGGCGCCGTGGGTCATCCAGTCCGCCGAGGCCAGCAGGGGCGTCCAGGCGAGTGGGCGCTGGGCCTGGGGAATCCAGTCCCGCGCGGGCCCGCGCAGTTCGGCGGCCATCTGCCACCAGGCCCCGGCCAGGTCGACCTTGGAGGCCGGGCGGGTACGGGCGAGCACGTGGAAGGCGGAAGTGTGCCGCAGCCGGGCGTGGGCGAGCGCGTGCTGCAAGGCCCGCCGGTGCCTCCGTTCGCGCAGCAGATCCGCGAGGTAGGAGGAGGGAGCGGACAGCACGGCGTCCCCGGCCGCGCCGGTGAAGTGCACCCCCGGGCCCGGGGTGTTCTCGGCGACCGTGTCCAGGACGGCCCGTTTGATGGACGCGGTCACCACGTACGCGTTCGGGGCGTCGGTCACCGGCAGGGCGAACAGGTCGTCAAGCCCGGCGTAGTACACCGTTCCCGCCGCGCCGGGGACCGTATGGTGGGTGAGCCCCGGCACGGTGGCCGCAGTGCGAACCGCGAACGCGAGGTCGTCGTCACGCAGGCGTTCGTCAGCGAACGTCACCGCGGCCACCGGCCCTCGCTGGGCGGCCAGGCACGCGAGCGTGGTGGAGTCCAGCCCCGCCAGGTCCGCGCTCACCGGCCGGCCGTCGATCCGTACGGCGACCGCCTCGGCGAGCGCGGCCCGCGCCACCGACGCCTGCTCGCGCAGGTCCACCCGCGGGTAGGAGACCGGCTCGTACCGCTCCACCGCTGCTCCGTCGGGGCCGAGCAGCAGCAGATGCCCGCCGGGTACCCGCTTAACGTCGCGGAAGAGACTCCGGCCGGCGAGCACGTCGGGCTGCCCGAAGGCGAGATGGGCGGCGAACGCGGTCACGTCGATCGGGGCCCCGTCCAGCCCGGCGAGCGCGGACGCTGCGGTCGACCACCACGTGCCAGCCGCGTCGGTGCGGTAGTACACCGAGTACTGCCCGGCCAGGTCCCCGATCACCGCCAGCGTCTCGCCACTGCGGGCCACGGCGAGGTACGAGCCGGGCCAGCGCGTCAGCGCCCGCCAGCCCTTCGCCCGTACGACCGGCAGAGCATCCCGGAGCTGGGCCTCATCGGCGCCGCACTCGCCGATCACCGCCAGCGCCGCCCGCTCGTCGCCCACCGCACTGATCCGGGCGGCGGGCCACCGGCACGTCCACGTGCTGTCCAGGCCGGGCACCGCCCGGCCTCCTGCGGGCCGCCGGTCGCTCCCGGCGGTCCCGTACCACCCCGCGCTCCACCTCATCGCTGCCTCGCTTCCGTCCGCAACCGTGCTGGTCGAAAAAGGGACGGAGGCGCCGGGCCCGCCCGTCCCGAGCATGAGCACGGGGTGTGGCAGGCCCAACGCCTCCTTCGCCGGAGCCGGGGCGTGGCACTCGATTCCCCACCGGGCCCCGGCCGTTCGCGGGTCAGGCGTTCTTGTACTCGGTGTCGTCGGCGGTGTCGAAGTTGTTGGTGCCCAGCGTCACCACGACGACGGCGCCGGCGTCGAGGACGACGGGGGCCTGGTAGACCGGGGTGGTGTTCTCGCCCATGGCGGACTTCCTTCCGCTCGTTGCCCGGCTGTCTGTGTCGCCGGACTGGTGACCATCAGTCAACGCGCAGACACGGCCGGTGGGGAGCTGCCAGAATGTCTGCCAGCTGTAGGCCAGTTGTGAACCAGTACGACGGACGATCGGGCCCGACATGACCATCGGGGAACGCATCCGCGCCGCACGCGGAGCACGGCGGCCCAGGTGCAGCCAGGAGAAGCTCGCGAACGAGCTGTCGGTGGCCCGCTGGGGGAAGGCGGGGTTCCTCGACCGGCAGCAGGTCTACCGGTGGGAGAAAGGCTTACGGGTCCCCCGGGTGTGGCTGCCGTTCATCGAACAGGTCCTCAACATCGATCTGTCCGAGGACAATGGGGGCCAGTTCGCCGATACCGTGACCTCGGTCATGCTCCTGGGAGGCACCGACGTGGACCGACGGCAGTTCCTCGCGGCATCCGCCGCTGTCGGCCTGGACGCGCTCGACCTCCCCGACGCCGAAGCGGTCACCCGCCGCGCGAACCGGCCCGGCCCCATCAACGTTGGTATGGGGGAGGTCGCCGCGGTCCGCACGATGACCGCCACCCTCGGAGACGCCGCCTCCGAGCTCGGCGGCGGCCACGCCCGCCACCTTGCCGTGCGGTACCTGACCGTGGACGTGAACCGGTGGCTGGATGGCCACTACACCGAGCGAGTCGGCCGGGAGCTGTTCGCAGCGACCAGCGAGCTGGTGCACCTGATCGGCTGGATGGCCCGCGACGAGGGCAACCAGGGCCTGAGCCAGAAGTACCACCTGCACAGCTACCGGCTCGCCGCCGAGGCCGGCGAGAACGAACTCGCCGCCACCGCCCTGCGCGGCCTGGCGGACCAGGCCATCGACCTCGGACACATCCCCACCGCCGTACGGCTCGCCGAGGCGTGCGAGCAGCGCGGTAGGAAGCTGACCAACCCCAAGGTGCTCGCGTACTACCGCAACACCTACGCCCGGGCGGCAGCCGCCGATGGCGACCACACCACCGCCGCAAAGCTCCTCACCTCCGCCCAGGCCGCGATCGAGCACGCGCCGGCCCTGCCGGGGCAGTCCTGGGCGAGCCACTACAGCCATGGCCGGTGGGCGCATGAGTCCGGCATGATCCACGCCAAGCTCGGCGACCTCGCCGCCGCCGAGGAACACCTTCACCTCGCTCTCGACATCCACGGGCTCGACCGGAAGAGGACGCGGGCGATCGTGCTGGCCGACCTCGGCCACGTCCAGCTCAAGCGCGGCAACACCGAGACCGCGCTGGCCACCTGGAGCGCGTTCCTCGACTGCGCCGACGGCGTGCAGTCCGTACGGATCAACGACGGCCTGACCAACATCGCCGCCCGCCTGCCCTCGATCCCCGACAGCCCGGCCGCCGCCGAGCTCGGCGAGCGCATCGCCGCTCGCGCGTGAGGCGCCCGTGACGCTGTGGGTGCCGACCCCGTCCGACCGCGGCCCGGGCCGACCGTGGCGGCCCGGCCCCCCGCCGCCGACGCCTCTCCGCCGCAGCACGGTGTGCAGCATCGTCGAGGCCGCGCACGCAGACTTCGCCCCCTGAAGGCCGGGGAACTCCCAGCTCGCGCCCGGCCCGCGTCCTCACCGCCGAGAAGACCGGGTAACCCGGGGGGCACCCCGGTTACCGTTCAGGGCTCGAGATCATCTCATTGCCCTTGACGCGTATCTGGGTCACACCCCCGGTATGCGGCCCCCTCCGGGGCGGCCCCCCAGGGGTCAGTGCCCCAGGTGTGCCCGCCAGGTGTCGTGGAGGCGGGCCAGGTGTTCGAAGGCGCCGGTCACCGCGTCGGTCGGCACGCCGAAGTCCACCAGACAGGCGACCTCGTCCACCCCCGCGTCCTTCAGCTGCTTGAGCATCGCCACGCAGTCCTCGACGGTGCCGAACATCCCGCTGGTCTCGAAGTACCGGTCGAACGCCTGGGCGACGAGGAAGCGGCGGTCCTCCTCGCCCATGCTCTTCAGCTCCCGGGACATGTCCGCGCCCTGGGCGCCGGCTGCCTCCGCGGCCTTGATCAGCAGGTCGAAGGAGCTGGCGAGATAGCGGGAGAACGGCTCGCGCACGGTCTCCCGCACGGCGTCGCGGTCGGTGCCGACGAAGGTGTGCACCATCACGGCCACATGCCCCCGCCCGGCCGAGGCGGGCTGGTGCTCGCGGTACGCCCGGCGGTAGTCGTCGATGCGCCGCGCGAGGACCTCGACCTCCTGGCCGAGCAGATGGGTGAGCATCCCCAGCCCGTGTTCACCGGCGAGGGTGAACGTCGCCGGGGTGCCGCCGCTGGTCAGCCACATCGGCAGCGCGGGCTGGACGGGCGGCGGGAACATGGTCAGCTCCACCGTCTCGCCCGCCCCGTCGGTCAGCGACACGCTCTCCCGCCGCCACAGCCGGCGGACCGTCTCGACCGTCGCCATCAGCTCGGCCTTGCGGTTCTCGTAGTTCTCCGGGCGGAGCGCGAAGTCCGCGGCGTGCCAGCCGGAGGCGAACGCCACCCCGGCCCGGCCGCCCGACAGGTTGTCGACGACCGACCACTCCTCCGCGATCCGCATCGGGTGGTGCAGCGGCGCCACGACGCTTCCGGCGCGCACCGCGACCCGCTGGGTGACCGCCGCCACCGCGGCGCCCGTCACCGCGGGGTTGGGGTAGAGCCCGCCGAACGGATGGAAGTGGCGCTCGGGGGTCCACACCGCGGCGAAACCGTTCTCGTCGGCGAACCGGGCGCCGTCCAGCAGCAGCCGGTAGCGGTCGCACTCCTCGGTGTCGTTGTTGGCGAAGTAGAACAGACTGAAATCCATGGGTCCTCCGGAAAGCGAAAGAAAACAGCCCGGGGCGCGCTGACGGCGGGTCCCGGGCGGTGTCCGCGCTGTGCGCGGTTCGGAAACGTCTGCCCTGTGCGCGGTTCGGAAACGTCTGCGCTGTGCGCGGTTCGGAATCGTCTGCGCTGCGCGGTTCGGAATCGTCTGCGCTGTGCGGTTCGGAAACGTCTGCCCTGTGCGCGGTTCGGAATCGTCTGCCCTGTGCGGTTCGGAATCGTCTGCGCTGTGCGGTTCGGAAACGTCCGCGCTGTGCGCGGTTCAGAAACGCACCGGCAGGTCGATCATCGGACGGACCATCAGTCCGGGCCGATAACGCACCTCCGACGGGTGCACGGCCAGCCGGATATCGGGAAAGCGTTCAAAGACCCGCCGAATCGCCAGTTCGGTCAGCGCCTTGGACATATGGGAGCCCAGGCAGTAGTGGATTCCGTGGCCGAAGCTCATATGCGCGGGCCGGGGACGGGTGATGTCCAGTTCCGCCGGACGGTCGGGGAAGGCGTGCGGATCGTGGTTGGCCCCGGCCAGCGAAATGATGATGATCTCGTCCTTGGGGATCTTCACCCCGCACAGCTCGACCGGTTCCAGCGTGACCCGCTGCAACGAGTTGATCAGCGGGCTGGTGTACCGCAGCAGCTCCTCGACCGCGTTCGGCAGCAGGCTCCAGTCGGCCCGGATCTTGTCGGCCTCCCCGGTGTGGGTGAGCAGCGCCGCGAAGGAGCCGTTGAGCAGGCTGGTCGTGGTGTCGTTGCCGCCGGTCATCAGGGCGAACGCGGTGGACAGCGCCTCCGCGGCGGTCAGCCGCTTGTCCTCGTCGGCATGGACCAGCGCGGAGATCAGATCGTCCTGGGGGTCCCGCTGCTTGGTGGCGATCAGCGCCTTGAGGTAGTCCGACAGCTGCCGGGTGTGCTCGGCGATGAGGCCCGTCGGATCGCTGGCGTCCACCCGGCGCAGCGTGTTGGTCCACACCAGGAATCGCGGCCAGTCGGTGTCGGGCACGCCCATCAGCTGCGCGATGGTGATGATCGGCAGCGGTTCGTTGAGCCCGGAGACCAGGTCCCGGTTGCCGGTCCGCACCATCTCGTCGAGCAGATCGTCGACCACCTTCCCCCAGCCGTCGCGCAGCCCCCTGACCCGCTTGGGGGTGAAGGCGAAGGTGAGCGCCTTGCGCAGCGGGGTGTGGCGCGGCGGATCGGAGTTGGCCAGATGGTTGCTGATCTCGTCGGCGGGCTTGATGTCCTGGCCGAGCTGCCTGCCCAGCGCCGCGTAGAGCTTGCCGATGTCCCGGCCGAGCCGGGGGTCGGAGAGCGCGTCGCGGACGTCGTCGTAGCGGCTCACCACCCAGGCCCGCACCCCGTCCGGGGTCTCCACCCGGCACACCGGCTGTTCCTCGCGCAGCTGGGCGAGGAAGGGATAGGGGTCCTGTGTGTACTCGTCGCTGAACATCCAATAGCGGGACAGCGTGCCGGTGTGCGTCACCAGTACTCCCTGGGGTCGCGGTGCGGGTAGCGGGCCCGCGGGCGCTTGACGGCACGCGGCCGCACCGATGACAGCACGGCCGGAGGGGACCGGTCAGCGGCAGTGTGAATTCTTCGAAGTGTGAGTTCTTCGAAGCGGGAATTCCGGGGCTCTTCGTGGCGGCGGCCCGGCCGCGCTTCCGCGTAAAACGAAGTTTTTGCAGCGCCGTTGCCGGTGGACCGGCCGCGCACAACACTCGACGATCACGGCTGGTGGCGGGCGGCCGAGCCCCTTGTCGGCGATCCCGGAATGACGAGTGGAGATTTCCATAATGACGCGAGCAGCCATCGATGACGTCCTTCCGCTGTGGCCGCTTCAGGAGGGTCTGCTGTTCCACACCCTGTACGGGGAGCAGCAGCACGATGTCTATGTCGCACAGATCCTGATCGACCTCGACGGCGCCCTGGACGCCGGGGTGATGCGCGAGTCGGTGGCCGCCCTGCTGCGCCGGCACGCCAATCTGCGCGCCGGTTTCCGGTACGCGAAGCTGAGCCGCCCGGTCCAGGTCATCCCCCGGGAGGTGGAGGTGCCCTGGCGGGAGTTCGACCTGTCCGGGCTGGACGGGCCGGCCAGGGAGCGCGAGGCCGAGCGGCTCGCCGCCGAGGAGGCGGCCCACCGCTTCGATCTGTCCACCGGGCCGCTGCTGCGCTTCACCCTGGTGCGGCTGGGGGAGCGCAGCCACCGGCTGATGTTCAACGCCCACCACATCCTGCTGGACGGATGGTCCACCGCACGGCTGCTGTACGAGCTGTTCGAGATCTACCACCGGCGCGGTGACGCGTCCGGGCTGCCGCGGGTGACCCCGTACCGCGACTGTCTGCGCTGGCTGGGCCGGCAGGACCGGCCCGCGGCGGAGGCCGCCTGGCGCGAGGTGCTCGCGGGCGTCGAGGAGCCCACGCTGGTCGCGCCGGGCGACGCCGGGGCCGCGGCCCCGCCCGCCGAACTGGTGCTCACCGTGGAGCCGGAGCTGGGCGCCCGGGTCCGGGAGGCCGCGCGCCGCAACGACCTCACGGTGAACAGCGTGTTCCAGGGCTGCTGGGCGCTGCTGCTGGGGCAGCTCACCGGGCGGGACGACGTGGTGTTCGGCTCCACGGTGGCCATCCGCCCCGCCGAACTGCCGGACGCGGAGCACATGGTCGGGCTGTTCATCAACTCGGTGCCGGTCCGGGTGCGCATCAGCCCCCGGGACACCCTGCTCTCGCTGCTGAGCGGGGTGCAGAGCCAGTCCGCCGGGATGATGGCCCACCACCACCTCAGCCTGCCCGACATCCAGCGGGCGGCCGGGCACGGCACCCTCTTCGACACCCTCACCGTCACCGAGAACTACCCGATGGGCGGGGAGGACCTGCCCGAGCTGCCGGGCGACCTGACGCTGACGGGCGCCCGCGGCACCGACGCCAACCACTATCCGCTGAGCGTCGCCGCGCTGCCCGGCGAGGAACTGCGGCTGCACTTCCGCTACCGGCCGGAGGTGTTCCGCCCCGCGGACATCGAGGCGCTCGGCGAGCGGTTCCGCCGCCTGTTCGAGGCGTTCGCCGCCGACCCCGGGCAGCGGGTGGGCGGGCTCCCGCTGCTGTCCGGCGCCGAGCGCGACCACCTGCTGGCGCTGGGGGAGCCCGCCCGGCCGCTGCCCGCGGGCCCGGTCATCCCCGAACTCTTCGCCGAGCGGGTGCGCCGCCACCCGGAGGCCGTCGCCCTCGTCCACGAGAACCGGACGCTGTCGTACGCCGAGCTGGACCGCCGCGCCAACCGCCTGGCCCGCGCCCTGATCGAGCGCGGCGTGGGCCCCGAGCAGGTGGTGGCGCTCGCCCTGGACCGCTCGCCCGAGCTGGTGGTGGCCATGCTGGCGGTGCTCAAGGCGGGCGCGGCCTACCTCCCGGTGGACACCTCCTATCCGGCCGACCGCATCGCCTATCTGCTCACCGACGCCGCCCCGGCGCTGGTGCTGACCACCGCCGGATCGGCGGGGCTGATCCCGGACGCCTACGCCGCGCCGCCGCTGGCGCTGGACGACCCGGACACCGCCCGGTGGATCGAGGACCGGCCGGACTCCGCGCTCGGCCCGCGGGAGCCGCTCGGCGCGGTGACGCCGGAGTGCGCCGCGTACGTCATCTACACCTCCGGGTCCACCGGCCGCCCCAAGGGCGTGGTGGTGACGCACCGCGGTCTGGCCGGGCTCGTCACCACGCACGTCGAACGGTTCGGGGTCGGCCCCGGCAGCAGGGTGCTGCAGTTCGCCTCGCCCAGCTTCGACGCCGCCGTCTGGGAGACGTATATGGCGCTGCTGACCGGGGCCGCGCTGGTGCTGGCCCCGGCCGAGCGGCTGCGGCCCGGCCGCGCCCTGGCCGACCTGGCCGCCGAGCACCGGGTCACCCATGCCACGATCCCGCCCGCCGCGCTGGCCGTGCTGGACCCCGGCGACCTGCCCACGGTGCGGGTGCTGGTGGTGGCCGGTGAGGCGGCGGCGCCCGAACTGGTCCGGGCGTGGTCCACCGGCCGCCGGATGTTCAACGCCTACGGGCCCACCGAGACCACGGTCTGCGCCTCGATGAGCGACCCCCTGGAGGGCGCCGGTCCGCCGCCGATCGGCACCGCCATCGGCACCGCGCGGCTGCGGGTGCTCGACGGCGCGCTGCGGCCCGTGCCGCCCGGGGTCACCGGTGAGCTGTACATCTCCGGACCGTGCCTGGCCCGCGGCTATCTGGGCCGGCCCGGGGTCACCGCCGAGCGCTTCGTCGCCGACCCGTTCGCGCGGGGCGGGAGCCGGATGTACCGCACGGGCGACCTGGTGCGCTGGCGGGACGGCGGCGAGGGCGCCGTACTGGAGTTCGCGGGCCGCGCCGACGACCAGGTGAAGATCCGCGGCTTCCGGGTCGAACCCGGCGAGATCGCGTCGCGCCTGGCCGCGCACGAGACCGTCGACCGCGCCGTGGTCGTGGTGCGCGAGCCCACCCCGGGCGACAAGCGGCTGGTCGGCTATCTGGTGCCGGTGGCCGGGGCCCAGGTGCCGCCCGCCGCCGCGCTGCGCGAGCACGTGGCCGCCTCGCTGCCCGAGTACATGGTGCCCAGCGCCTTCGTCGCCCTGGACGCCCTGCCGCTCACCCCGCACGGCAAGCTGGACCGCAAGGCGCTGCCGGAGCCCGACAGCGCGGCCGGGCTCGGCGGGCGCGCCCCGCGCACCCCGCAGGAGGAGATCCTGTGCGCGCTCTTCGCCGAACTGCTCGGGGTGCCCGAGGTCGGCGTGGACGACGACTTCTTCGAACTGGGCGGCCACTCGCTGCTGGCCACCCGGCTGGTCACCAGGACGCGGGCGATCTTCGGCGTGGAGCTGTCGCTGCGCGCGGTGTTCGAGACCCCGTCCCCGGCGGCCATCGCCCGCGGCCTGGACCGGGCCGCCGCCGGCCGCCCCGCGCTGGAGGCGGGGGAGCGGCCCGAGCGGATACCGCTGTCCTTCGCCCAGCGCAGGCTGTGGTTCCTGGACCGCTTCGAGGGCTCCCAGCCGGTCTACAACGTGCCGCTCACCGTACGGCTGACCGGGGAGCTGGACCTGGCCGCGCTGCGCCTGGCCTTCCACGACGTGGTGGCCCGGCACGAGAGCCTGCGCACGGTCTTCCCCGACCTGGACGGCGACCCCTACCAGCGGGTGCTGGACCCGGCCGACGCCCGGCTCGACCTGACCGTGGTGGACCTCCCCGACGCCGCGCCCGAGCGGCTGCGGCAGGCGCTGAACGAGGAGACGGCGGTCGGGTTCCGGCTGGCCGAGGAGATCCCCCTGCGGGTACGGGTCTTCCGCACCGGCCCGCACAGCCATCTGCTGCTGGTGGTGATGCACCACATCGTCGGCGACGGCTGGTCGCTGGGCGTCTTCGGCCACGACCTCTCGGTCGCCTACGCGGCCCGGCTGGAGGGCGCCGCGCCCCGGTACGAGCCGCTGCCGGTGGGCTACGCGGACTACGCGCTGTGGCAGCAGCGGGTGCTGGGCGAGGAGGCGGACGCCGGCAGCCCGATCGCCCGGCAGCTGGCCTTCTGGCGGGAGACGCTGGAGGGGATGCCGGAGGAGCTGAACCTGCCGGTGGACCGGCCGCGCCCGGCGGTGGCCGGCTACGCGGGCGGCACGGTGACCTTCGAGCTGGGCCAGGAGCTGCACAAGCGGCTGCTGACCGTGGCGCGCACCTCCCAGGCCAGCCTGTTCATGGTGGGCCAGGCGGGGCTGGCGGTGCTGCTGTCGCGGTCCGGGGCCGGTACGGACATCCCCATCGGCACGCCCATCGCGGGCCGCGCCGACGACGCCCTGGACGGGCTGGTCGGCTTCTTCCTCAACACGCTGGTGCTGCGCACCGACACCTCCGGCGATCCCAGCTTCCGCGAGCTGGTCCAGCGCGTGCGCGAGACGGACCTGGCCGCCTACGCCCACCAGGACGTGCCCTTCGAACGGCTGGTGGAGGAGCTGAACCCGGAGCGGTCCCTGGCCCGGCACCCGCTGTTCCAGGTGATGTTCACCGTGCAGAACAACCGCCCGGCCGAACTGGCCCTGCCCGGGCTGCGGGTGGAGCCCTACGAACACCTCGGCGAGATGGCCAAGTTCGACCTGTTCGTGGGGCTGGTCGAGCGGCGCACCGCCGACGGCGCGCCGGACGGGATCGACGGACGGATCGAGTACAGCACCGACCTGTTCGACCGGGAGACGGTGGGCGACCTCGCCGACCGGCTGGTCCGGGTGCTCGCCGCGGCGGCCGAGGACCCGGGGCGCCCGATCGGCTCCCTGGACCTGCTGGACCTGATGGAGCGGCACCGCCTGCTCAACCAATACAACGACACCGCGCGCCCCCTCGACGGCGCGGCCCTGCCGGAGCTGTTCCAGCGGCAGGCCCACGCGCTGCCGGACACCCCGGCCGTGGTGCACGGGGACACCGCCCTGTCGTACGCGGAACTCAACGCCCGCGCCAACCGGCTGGCCCGGCTGCTGCTCGCCCGGGGCATCGGCCCCGAGGACGTCGTCGGCGTGGCGCTGCCGCGCTCGGTGGACCTGCTGGTCGCGGTGGTCGCGGTGGTCAAGGCCGGGGCGGCGTACCTGCCCATCGACCCCGCGTACCCGACCGAGCGCGTCTCCTTCATGCTCGCCGACGCGGCCCCCGCGGTGGTGCTGACCCGCGGCGGTGTGCTGCCGGACGGCGTCCGGGCCCCGGTGCTGGCGCTCGACGAGCCGGAGACCGCCCAGGCGCTGGCCGCGCAGCGGGACACCGACCCCACCGACGCCGACCGGCCGCGCCCGCTCCACCCGGCCGCCCCGGTCTACGTCATCCACACCTCCGGCTCCACCGGCCGCCCCAAGGGCGTCGTGATGCCCGCCGGCGCCATGGCCAACCTGGTCGCCTGGCACCACGGCGAGATCGGCGGCGGCGCCGGGACGCGGGTCGCGCAGTTCACCGCGATCAGCTTCGACGTCTCCGCCCAGGAGATCCTGGCCACCCTGCTCACCGGCAAGACCCTGGTGGTGCCGGACGACGCGGTGCGCCGCGACGCCGCCGCCCTCACCCGGTGGCTGGAGGAGCACCGGATCAACGAGCTGTACGCCCCCAACCTGGTGGTGGACGCCGTCGCGGAGGCCGCGCTCGAAAGCGGGGCCGCCCTCGCCGAGCTGCGGGTGATCGCCCAGGCGGGCGAGGCGCTGGCGCTCACCCCGCGGCTGCGCGCCTTCTGCGCCGGCCGGCCGGGGCTGCGGCTGCACAACCACTACGGCCCCACCGAGAGCCATGTGATCACCGCCACCACCCTGCCCGCCGACCCCGCGGAGTGGCCCGCCACCGCGCCCATCGGCCGCCCGGTGTGGAACGACCGGGTCTACGTCCTGGACGACACCCTCGGCCCGGTGCCCCCGGGGGTCACCGGGGAGCTGTACCTGGCCGGCACCGGGCTGGCCCGCGGCTATCTGAGGCGGCCGGACCGCACCGCGGAGCGCTTCGTCGCCGACCCCTTCGGCCCGGCCGGCTCCCGCCTGTACCGCACCGGTGACCTGGTGCGCTGGGGCAAGGACGGACAGCTGCACTTCGTCGGGCGGGCCGACCACCAGGTCAAGGTGCGCGGCTTCCGGATCGAGCTGGGCGAGATCGAGACGGCGCTCGCCGCCCACCCCGACCTCGCCTCGGTGGCCGTCCTGGCCCGGCAGGACCGGCCCGGGGCGCCGCAGCTGGTCGGCTATCTGGTCCCGGCGGCCGGCCGGACCGCCCCGGCCCCGGCCGAACTGCGCAAGCACCTGGCCGCCACCCTGCCCGACTACATGGTGCCCAGCGCCTTCGTCGCGCTGGACGCGCTGCCGCTGACGCCCAACGGCAAGCTGGACCGCCGCGCGCTGCCCGCGCCCGTCCGGGAGGACGCCGAGCGGCGGGAGCCGGCCACCCCGCAGGAGGCCGCGCTGTGCGCGCTGTTCGCCGAGGTGCTCGGGGTGCCCGCGGCCGGGGTGGACGACAACTTCTTCGACCTCGGCGGCCATTCGCTGCTCGCCACCCGGCTGACCAGCCGGATCCGTACCACCCTGGGCGCGGAGCTGAGCGTGCGCGACCTGTTCGAGTCGCCGACCCCCGCCGGGCTGGCCGGGCTGGTCGGCGGGGCGGGCGGGGCCCGGCGCGCGGTGACCGCGCGGGAGCGGCCCGAGGAGGTGCCGCTGTCCTTCGCCCAGCGGCGGCTGTGGTTCCTGGGCCGGTTCGAGGGGCCCAGCGCCACCTACAACCTGCCGATGGCCCTGCGGCTGACCGGTGAGCTGGACCGGGAGGCGATGCGCGCGGCGCTGGCCGACGTGGTCACCCGGCACGAGAGCCTGCGCACCGTCTTCCCCGAAGTGGACGGCCGGCCCCGCCAGGTGGTGCTGGACGTGGTGCCCGAGCTGACGGTGGCCGAGGTCACCGAGGACGGTCTGGCGGCGGCGCTCACCGAGGCCGCCGGGTACGCGTTCGACATCGCCACCGAGATCCCGGTGCGCGGGTGGCTGTTCGCGCTGAGCCGGACCGAGCACGTCCTGGCGCTGGTGGTCCATCACATCGCGGGCGACGGCTGGTCCATGGCCCCGCTGGGCCGCGACCTGTCCACCGCCTACGCGGCCCGCAGCGCGGGCCGCGCCCCGGAGTTCACCCCGCTGCCGGTGAGCTACGCCGACTACACGCTGTGGCAGCACGAGGTGCTGGGCAGCGAGGACGACCCGGACAGCACGATCTCCCGGCAGGCCGCGTTCTGGCGGTCGGCGCTGGACGGCGCCCCGGAGGAGCTGGCGCTGCCCGCCGACCACCGCCGCCCGCCCGCCCTCAGCTACCGCGGCGATATGGTCACCTTCCGCTTCGACGCCGAGGTGCACCGCGGGCTGCTGGAGCTGGCCCTGGAGCACCGGGCCAGCCTCTTCATGGCCGTCCAGGCCGGTCTGGCCGCAACTCTCAGCCGGCTCGGCGCGGGCACCGACATCCCGCTCGGCACGGCGATCGCGGGCCGCACCGACGACGCCCTGGACGACCTGGTCGGCTTCTTCGTCAACACCCTGGTGCTGCGCACCGACGTCTCCGGCGACCCGACCTTCGCCCAGCTGCTGGAGCGGGTGCGGGAGACCGACCTGGCCGCGTACGCCCACCAGGACCTGCCGTTCGAGCGGCTGGTCGAGCTGATCAACCCCGAGCGCTCGGCCTCCCGGCACCCGCTGTTCCAGGTGATGCTGGCGTTCCAGAACACCGCCGAGGGCAGGGTCGAACTCCCCGGGGTGACCACGGGACCGCAGCCGATGGGCCACGACGTGGCCAAGTTCGACCTGTCCTTCACCCTGTCCGAGACCCACACCGACGACGGCGCGCCCGCGGGCATCGAGGGGGCGCTCACCTACAGCACCGACCTCTTCGCACGGGACACCGTCCGGATGCTGGTGGACCGGCTGGCGCGGCTGCTGGCCGCCGCCGTCGCCGATCCGTCCACGCCGGTGGACCGGCTGGACGTGCTGCTGCCCGGGGAGCGCCACCGGATCGTCGAGGAGTGGAACGCCGCGGCGGTCCGCGAGGTGCCCGCCGCCACCATGGCGGAGCTGTTCGCCGGGTGGGCGGCCCGGACCCCGGACGCACCGGCCCTGCTGGCCGGGGACCGGACCTGGACCTTCGCCGAACTGGACGCGCGGGTCGAGCGGATCGCCCGGTCGCTGGCCGCGCGGGGAGCGGGACCGGAGAAGCTGGTGGCGGTGGCGCTGCCGCGCTCCCCCGAGCTGATCGTCTCGCTGCTCGCGGTGGTGCGGGCGGGGGCGGCGTACCTGCCGGTCAACCCGGAGCTGCCGGGCGACCGCATCGGGTACATGCTGGACGACGCCGGGCCCGCCCTGCTGCTGACCTCCGGCCCCGTCGCCGGGCGGCTGCCGCGCACCACCGTGCCCACGGCGCTGTACGACGCGCTGGAGGCGGCGGGACCCGCGGACGCGGCCGCGCTCCCGCGCAACCTGTCGCCCCAGCACCCCGCCTACGTCATCTACACCTCCGGCTCGACCGGCCGGCCCAAGGGCGTGACGGTGACCCACGCCGGGGTGGCGCGGCTGTGCGCGACGCTGGTGGAGCGGGCGGGCGTCGGCCCGGGGGCCCGGGTGCCGCAGCTGGCCTCGGTCAGCTTCGACGCGGCGTTCCTGGAGCTGGCCATGAGCCTGCTGACGGGCGGCGCGCTAGTGGTGGTCCCGGCCGACCGGCCGGCGTCCGGCCAGGCGTACCTCGACCTGTGCGCCGAGTACGGCGTCACCCACGCCTTCCTCACCCCCGCCTCGCTGGCGGCGCTGCCGGAGGGCGGGCTGCCCGAGGGCATGGAGATCGTCGTCGGCGGTGAGTCCTTCGGACCCGAGCTGATCGGCCGGTGGCGGCACACGGTGCGGCTGCACAACGTGTACGGCCCGACCGAGACCACCTGTGTGGCGGCGATGAGCGGGCTGCTGACCGACGACGCCGTACCGGCGCTCGGCGCGCCCGTCGCCGACTCGCGGCTGCACGTGCTGGACGCGAGGCTGCGCCCGGTACCGCTGGGCTGCGTGGGCGAGCTGCACATCGCGGGCGCCTCGCTGGCCCGCGGCTACCTGGGGCGCCCCGGGCTGACCGCCGCGGCCTATGTGGCCGACCCGTTCGGGCCGCCCGGATCGCGGATGTACCGCTCCGGCGACCTGGTGCGCCGGCGCGCCGACGGCGAGCTGGAGTTCGTCGGGCGCACCGACGACCAGGTGAAGCTGCGGGGGCTGCGGATCGAGCTGGGCGAGATCACCGCCGCCGTCTCGGACCACCCCGGTGTGCACCGCGCCACCACGGTGGTGCGCGAGGACCGGCCCGGGGTGCGGCTGCTGACGTCCTATGTGGTGCCCGCCCTGGGGGCGGACCTCGACATCGACGAGCTGCGGGCCGGGCTGGCGCGGCGCCTGCCCGACTACATGGTCCCGGCGGCGTTCGTCACCCTCGCGACGCTTCCGCTGACCACCAGCGGGAAGATCGACCGCACGGCGCTGCCCGCGCCGGAGCAGCGCGGCGCCTCCCGGGCGCCGAGCGGCGCCCGGGAGGAGACCCTGCGCCGGCTGGTCGCGGAGGTGCTGGGGATCGGGGCCGACGAGGTCGGCGTCGACGACAGCTTCTTCTCCCTGGGCGGCGACAGCATCGTCTCCATCCAGCTGGTGGCCAGGGCGCGCGCCGCCGGTCTGGTCTTCACCCCGAAGGACGTCTTCCGCCACCAGACGGTCGCGGCCCTCGCGGCCGCCGCGGGCACCGTCCCCGAGGCCGAGGCGGAGGACCCGGACGCCGGGATCGGCGAGATCCCCGCGACCCCGATCCTCCGCTGGCTCGCCGAGCGGAACGGGCCCATCGACCGGTTCCACCAGTCGATGCTGGTGCAGACGCCCGCGGAGCTGGACCTGGACCGGCTGGTCACCGCCGTGCAGACGCTGCTGGACCACCACGACGCACTGCGGGCCCGGCTGAAGCGGACCGGAGAGCCCCTGGCCCGGGAGGGCGCGGCCCCGGCTGCCTCGGCTGCGGCTGCCTCGTCCGCCTCGTCCGCGCCGTCGGCCTTGTCCGCGCCGTCCGCGGAGGGTGGTGGGTGGTCGTCGGAGGTGGCCGGAGGGTCCCCGGCCCGGGAGGGCGCGGATCCGGTCGCACTGTCCGCCTCGGCCGCCTCGTCCGCGCCGTCGGCGGAGGGTGGTGGGTGGTCGTCGGAGGTGGCCGGAGGGTCCCCGGCCCGGGAGGGCGCGGACCCGGCCGCCCCGGCCGCCCCGGACGCCCCGGACGCCCCGGACGCCCCGGACGCCCCGGCCGCCCCGGCCGTACCGTCCGCGCCGGCCGTGGACGGCCGCGGCTGGTCGCTGGAGGTGGCGCCGCGCGGCGCGGTCCGCGCGGCGGACCTGATCCGGCGGGTCGACCTCACCGGCCTGGACGACGCCGGGCGCCGCGCCCGCCTCGCCGAGCACAGCGAGGCGGCGATCGGCCGGCTCTCCCCCGAGGACGGCACGATGGTCCAGCTGGTGTGGTTCGACGCCGGGCCCGGGGAGCGCGGCAGGCTGTGGTTCTCGGTGCACCACCTCGTCGTCGACGCGGTCTCCTGGCGGATCCTGCTGCCGGACCTGGTCCGGGCCTGGGAGGCGGTACGGGACGGGCGCGCCCCCGCGCTCGACCCGGTCGGCACCTCGCTGCGCCGCTGGTCGCGGACGCTGGCCGAGGAGGCCCGGCGGCCGGAGCGGATCGCCGAACTCCCGGCCTGGCGGGGCCGCCTCTCCCGGGCCCCGGAGCCACTGGCCGAACTGACCCCCGACCCGGCCAGGGACCTCACCCGCACCCAGCGCGCGATCACCATGGCGCTGCCCGCGGACACCACCCGCACCCTGCTCACCCGGCTGCCCGAGCTGTACCGCGCGTCGGTCAACGACGTGCTGCTCACCGGGCTGACCCTGGCGGTGGCCGACTGGCGCCGTCGGCGCTTCGGCGGGGCGGGCGGCGGGCTGCTGGTGGCCCTGGAGGGACACGGCCGCGAGGAGATCGCCGAGCACACCGAACTGTCCCGTACGGTCGGCTGGTTCACCAGCGTGTACCCGCTGTTCCTGGACCCCGGGCGGATCGACTGGGGCGAGGTGTGGACCGGCGGGGCGGCCGTCGGCGATGTCCTGGCCCGGGTCAAGGAGCAGGTGCGCCAGGTGCCCGACAACGGCGTCGGCTACGGACTGCTGCGCCATCTCAACCCGGACACCGCGCCCTCGCTGCGGGGCCTGGCCGAACCGCAGATCGGGTTCAACTACCTGGGCCGGTTCGACTCCTCGGGCGGGCCCGGGGCCGCCGACTGGGCGCTCGCCCCCGAAGCGGGCGCCGTCGGCGGCGAGGACCCGGACATGCCGGTCGCCCACGCCCTGGAGGTCACCGCGACCACCCAGGACCGCGGGGACGGCCCCGCGCTGTCGGTGCTCTGGCAGTGGCCCTCGGCGCTGCTGGAGGAGGCCGTGGTGCGGGATCTCGCGGAGGCGTGGATCCGGGCCCTGGAGGCGCTGGCCCGCCACGCCGACACCCCGCAGGGCGTCCGCCACACCCCGTCCGACATGGATCTGATCGACGTCAGCCAGGACGAGCTGGACCAGCTCGCGAGCGAACTGGACGACTGGCAGGCGTAGCGGCCGGGGCCGCGTACCGGGGCCGCCGGCGGGCGGTTCCGGGAAGCGGCCCGGGTCCCACTTCCGAGTTGTTTATGTGCGGCTTTCGCCGGGCCGCAGCGCCATTACGGTCGGATCGGCGGG